>NZAK01000115.1 GCA_002687515.1 Rhodospirillaceae bacterium | reverse complement strand
GAGGTGCCCTTAAGTTCAATGTCACTGGCCCGCGTACTCGGGGCAGCCAGCGCCGTTATCGGCGCTGGCTTTCTCCTTCTGCTCATTCCGTGGCAAACCGAAACGGTTCGTTCGGCGGCGCTTTTTCCGGGAACGTTTCCGACCGTGGCCGCCGTGTTGATCATCGTATCGGGCATCGTGCAATGGGCGAAGCCGACGGGCACCGCAATTTTCGAGCCTGACAAGATGCTGAAAGCGGTCTACGTGGTCGCATTTTGTCTGGCCGGAACATTGGCCCTCGAGCTGGTCGGATATTTGTTCGCGGCGCCCTTGCTGGTCGGCGCCGTGATGCTTTTGTCGGGCGAGCGGCGCTGGTTTTGGTTTGCCGTTGGCTTGATTGTCCTTCCTACCTTTATCTGGTTTATTTTTGAAATCATCCTACGCCGGCCGCTGCCATGATCCTCGGGTATCGCCATGTATGATTTTGCGCAGATCGCCGAGGGCCTTGGTAACGCGTTCACCTGGTACAACTTCTTCTTCGTTTTGGCCGGGGTATCGCTGGGACAGCTGGTCGGGGCGATCCCCGGCCTTTCGGCGCCAATGGCAATCGCCATCGCGGTGCCCTTCACCTTCGTTCTCAATCCACTGACGGCCATCGCCTTTCTCGTCGGTGTCGGCAAGGGTGGCACCATCGGCGGCGCCATTCCGGCGGTGCTGATCAACACACCGGGCTCGCCCGAAGCGGCGGCGACGGCCCTCGACGGCCACCCCATGTCGCAACAGGGCAAACCCCTCAAGGCCATGAAAATGGCGCTGTTCTCATCGGTCACCGGTGACACCATGAGCGATATTGTCCTGATCACCGTTTCGGCGCCGTTGGCCGTTGTGGCCCTGATGATGGGGCCGGTGGAGATTGTCGCCCTGATGACCTTGGCGTTCGCCGTGATTACCGGCCTGGTCGGCGATTCCATGGCCAAGGGCTTGATCGCCACCGGCTTCGGCCTTTTGTGCGCGACGGTGGGTCTCGATCCGGAACACGCCACCCCGCGATTGCAGTTCGGTGCCTTTGAGCTCGATGACGGTTTGCCGTTGTCCGCCGTCGGCATCGGCGTCCTGGCGGTCGGCGAAATCGTGCGGCAAATCGTTTCCGGCACCCTGCACAAGGGCAGCGCCGTGGACATCCCGAAGAACCAGCCGGCCGCCGACCGCCGCGTGTCTTGGGTCGAATATTGGGCCTGCCGCTTCACCCTCTTGCGGGCGGCGACCATCGGCACCATTGTCGGCGCCCTGCCGGGCATCGGCGCGACGGCGGCGGCGTTTCTCAGCTACGGCTATACGAAAAGCCGGGCCAAGGACCCGTCGAGCTTCGGCAAGGGCAACATTCACGGTGTCGCCGCGACCGAAGCGGCAAACTCCGCCGTCATGGGCGCCAATCTGATCCCGCTGTTGACCCTCGGTATCCCCGGCAACGTCACCGCCGCTTTTATCATCGGCGCGCTGATCATCCACGGTGTCGAGCCGGGACCGCTTCTCTTTAAGGAAGAGGTGCCGCTGGTCTATGGATTGTTCGGCGCCATGGTGATGGCCAACGGGCTCAACCTCATTGTCGGGCAGTTCGGGCTTCGCCTGTGGGCGATCGTGGCGCTGGCGCCGGGCTCGGTGGTCTTTTCGGTGGCGCTGCTGTTCTGCGTCACCGGTGTTTACTTAACCACCGGCGGCCTGTTCGGCGTTACCCTCCTGATATTTTTTGGCGCCATCGGGTATCTGATGCGTATTTTCGGGTTTTCCGTGGTGCCGTTCATCATCGCCTTCGTGCTCGGCAGGCAGTACGAGTTGGCATTGGCACAGGCGCTTATCATCACCGACGAAGATCCGATGGAGATGATCAACCATCCGGTGGCGGTGGTGTTCCTGGTGATGGCTGTTTTCTGCGTCTATTGGCTGGGCATCCGTCGCGCCAGCCGCATCGACGTATCGATACAGGCGGGATCGATCTGAATAAAACTTCGGACCGGAAAATGCCTTAGCCGGCGACGCGCAACACCACCTTGCCGCGCGCATGCCGGGCTTCCACCTGTTGGTGGGCCTTGGCCGCGTCGGCCAGGGGATAAACGGTGTCGATCTCGACCCGCAAGGTGCCGTCATCGATGAGGCCGGCGATTTCGCCCAACTGCGCGCCGTTGGGCCGCACCCCGACGAAGGTCCCGCGCTTGCCCTCGGCCTGGATTTCCTCTTCCGGCACCGGCCCGGTGATCGACAAAAGAATCCCGTCCGCATTCAGCGTGCGCCAGCTTTTCTCCCTGAGCTCGGCCGGAATGGTATGGAAGACGGCGTCGACATCCTTGACCACCTCATCGAATTCGCACGCCGTGTAATCGACGAACTGATCGGCGCCGAGCCCGAGGACGAACGCCTGGTTGCGCCCCGATGCGGTGCCGATCACCGTGGCGCCGCGCCATTTGGCCAATTGCACCGCGACATGCCCGACGCCGCCGGCGGCGGCATGGATCAGGACCGTCTGCCCGGAGGCAAGATTTCCATTATCGAAAAGGGCTTGCCAGGCGGTCAGCGCGACCAGCGGCACGCCGGCCGCGGCCGGATGATCGATGCTGGCCGGCTTGGCCGCCAGTTCCGCCGCCGGCACCGCGGCATATTCCGCATAGGCGCCGGCCATCGCGGGGAAACGGGGCATCGTGAAGACCTCGTCGCCGGGCTTGAAAGCTTCGGAATTGGACGCCTCGACGATACCCGAAACGTCCCAGCCGAGTACAACCGGAAGCTGGTCCTCCTGCCAGCCCCGATTGACGCCGACGCCGTTGCGGGTCATGTAGTCGATGGGATTGACACCGGCCGCCTGGACCCGGATCAAAACCTCGTCCGGGCCGGGCTCGGGCCGCGCCACGCTTTCAAGTTTGAGAACCTCGGCGCCGCCGAATTGGTGGATGGTCACCGCCTGCATGTCTTGGCTCATCGCTTCGCTCCTTTCGGCATCTAAACTTTTACCGCGATCTGTTCCTTGATGGCCTCTTCCCAGGCGTCGGGATCGAGGCCGCGCGGCCCCTGGGCGCCGTTGAATGCCATCAAGCCGTCGCTGCCGATGACGTAATAGCGGGTCGGCCAGACGATGTATTTTTCGTCGATGTCGTTATCGATGCTGTCGATCAACATCGGCATTTTGACGTCGAGGGCGGCCTGGCAGACATGCGCGACCTCGGCCCGCTCATCCTCGGTCGTCGGCTGGTCGTATTCGATCTCATCATAGAGATTTTGCGGCGTCACCCAGCCATCGGCGGGATGGGCCTCGCTGATGTAAATCAGGTAAAACGCGACTTGGTCCTTGTAGGTCTCGAAAATCTCGTTCTGGCGCACGGCCTGAGCACGAAAAGGCGGTCAGGTGTAGGAGCCGAAAACAAGGGCCACCGGTTTGCCGCGCAGAGCCGACAGTTTCACGGTTTCGCCGGTGCGTTTCCGATTGCGGTCGATAAGCTCGGCCTCGAAGTCGGGCGCCGGCTCGCCGACGGCTGGAACGCGAACCTGGCGCGCCTTTTGGTCGGCGAACATCTGGTCCAGCTCTTCGCCGGTGATATCGGATATTTCCAGCCAGATTTTACGGCGCTCTTCGGGCGGCACCGGGCTCGCCGAAAAATCCTTGAAATGGGCATATTCCTTGGACGGCATTTAGCTACTCCCTCCTGTCCATAGCGGAGAATATTAGGTGACCGATGCGCGCCCGGCAACAGCCGTGCCGCGCGATATCGGTCAGCCGTCCTCCTCCTCGGCGCGCCGGAGCGCCCTGATCTCGGTATTCATGTCGATATCGCCGCGCCGCCGCTGGGCATAGATGCGCCCGGTCTCCCAATAATCGCCATCGGTGGCGCGCACCGCCATGGCTTCCATTTCGTCGGTCCATTCGCCGAGGTCGTAGCCGTGCCAGGGGGCTTCCGGCTTCAGTTCGGGGAGGCCGAGCTCGTGCCAGATATCCGCCGCCCGCTCCATGAATTCCCGCTTCGGCAGCGAGACCGGCGGAAAGGTCTCCTTCAGGGTGGCATCGATGAGCACCGCCGAATCTTCTGATTCGATGGTGCTGCGCGGCCCGTGGCCCTCGTCTTTATGTTTCAAAATCTCGATATCGCGGTGCGGCTTGGCGCGGTAGGACATGGCCCAGAAGATGGCGTCCGTATTGTCGGGATCGATATCGCCATTGACGGCGATCACATATTTGCCGCTTGCGGCCTGCAACAACGCGGTGCCGTAAAGCGCCCGCCAGACCTCGGTCCTCGGCACATTGTCTTCCATCTTGATGACGATGACTTTTCGGATATTGGTCAGCGGCTCGTGCATCGAGACGCTGATGACGCCGCGGATGCCCAACTGATCCCGGAGATGGCCGAGGAACAAGGGCTCGTAGGCGACCCGCTTGATGACACTGGATTCCGACGGCGTCACCTGGGAAATGATCGAGGTGAAGACCGGCTCCACCTTGCGGGTGATCGCGGTCACGTTCATGAAGCCGTTATATTCCATCAGATTGACATGGCCGTGAGATTCGCCGAACGGGCCTTCCGGCTCCAGATACTCGGTGTCGACAAAGCCTTCGATGATCAGTTCCGATTCCGCCGGCACCATCAGATCGACATTGACCCCGCAGGCGACGTTGATCGGCGCGCCGACCAGGCCGCCGACGACGGCGATCTCGTCCATATCGAGCGGCACCTTCTGCACGGCGCCGTAGGAAACCGCCGGCGGGCAGCCGATGGCGACGGCGCAGGGCATCGGCTGCCCAAGCTCCTTCCAGGCCTGCCAGTGGCGGAAGCCGCCGGGGCGCAATTCGATCGAGGTGTTCATGCCGAGCCGGTTCGGCGCCTTCAACTGCGCCCGGTAGATGCCGACATTCTGCACCCCGGTGCCGGGATCCTTGGTGATGAAGTGGCCCGACGACAGATACGGCGCGTTGTCCCAGCCCGGCGTCGAGATCGGAACCGGCAGGGCGTCCAGCCCCTGGCCGCCCATTAAATCCTCGCCTTCGATGACGATCTCCTGGCAGGGCGCTTGATCGCTCCCGACCACCGATGGCGGGATCGGATTGGCGATGGCACCGAGCCAGGTGTCATTGATCTGGTCCAGGTCCTTATCCATGCCGATCTGATAGATCGCCCGGCTGCCAGCCAGCCCGCCGACCAGCACCGGCATCTCGTAGCGCCGCCCCTTGGCGTCGATGACGTTGGTGAACAGCCAGGCCTTGCGCGCATTTTCAGGAACCCCGCCCCGGTACTGCCAGCGCACCAGGGGATGCATCTCGGTGTCCTTGTTGATCTCGCGGCTGACCTCGATCAACAGCCCGGCGTCGCGGAGCGCCGCGATATGCTCGGGCAAATCCCGGTAGCCCCTGGCCGCCTTAACCGATTGTTCCATTACTTGGGTTCCTCACCTGATTGGGAGTGCCAATCTAGTCCCCCGGAGGGGCTTTCGAAAGACTTGGGAGACTGATTTTTGAACCACTGAGACGGTGAGGCGGTGAGAAAATGAAAAAGGCGCTTCGCGCAAAAATATTCCTCACTGTCTCACCGTCTCTTGTGGTGATTTTTTCTTTCTACGTGCGACATATTTTCGGTAAAAATTGGCATAGGCATTATAGGCTTTCATTGGCATTTATTGGCTTTTTTTGGCTTTTGAACCACGAGAGACGGTGAGGCGGTGAGGTACCGTGAAACTCGCAAACACCGCCGTCATACCCCGACTTGATCGGGGTATCCAGTAAGCCTCTTGGATCGCCCGATCAAGTTGGGCGATGACGCAAGAGTCTGAACGTAATTTTCCTTCTCTGTGGTCCCTGTGATCTCCGTGGTTAAACAATTTATGCGACACTTTTGGGCGAAAACGGCATGGACATGACGGTCATTTATGGACATTCATGGACATCTGCGGACATTTCTTGGCAGTATTTGAGGCCGTTCGAACTGCGCGCATGCGCTGGACTGGCCAAGGGTCGGCGTTTCAATTTTGCATATTCACGTTGTCGAAGTGTCTATAATCAATATAGAACGTAGTAGGAACTTTTCAAGGGAAAACGGGCGGACTAATACCGCGCGGCTCCGCGCCGGTCCGCGCGATCAGGTGGCGATGGTGCGTTCCGGCGGGAAACAGACTTGGACCGTGGTTCCCCGGCCGATCATGCTGTCGATTTCGAACAACCCGCCGTGGGCTTCGATGAGCCCCTTGGTCAAGGGCAGGCCGAGGCCCGTGCCTTCGCCGCCTTGCATGCGTTCGCCGCCCCCGGTTTGGCCGAACATCTCCAAAGCCTTTTCGAGGTCCGCCGCGTTCATGCCGATGCCGGTATCGGTAACTGTTATGAGCGCCGAATTGTCGCCGCGGATTTCGGTGCTGACGGTGACCAAGCCGCCGTCGCGCGTGAACTTCACCGCGTTGGACAGCAGATTGACCAGGATTTGCATTATCCTGAGCCGATCGGCGCGAATCACCGGGGCACCGCCACCGGTATGATTTAACAGTTCGACGGACCCGAGTTCCGCCCTGGTTCTGACCATTTGCAGGGACGCATCCACGGTTTCGCGCAAATGCACTTCGCTTTCGTGGAGTTGCAGCTTACCAGCCTCGATCGCCGATACATCGAGGATGTCGTTGATGACATTGAGCAGATGCTGGCCCGACAATTGAATATCGCTGACATAATCCATGTACTTTTCGTTGTCCACCGGACCAAAGGTTTCCGCCTTGATGACACTGGAAAATCCAATGATGGCGTTCAATGGCGTCCGCAGCTCATGGCTCATATTGGCGAGAAACTCGGATTTGGCGCGGTTGGCCGTATCTGCTTCCATTGTCGCCTGCCGCAGTTCCAAGGTCCTTTCATCGACCTTCAATTCCAGCTCTTCGTGGGAGCGCAGGAGCAATTCCTGCGCCTCTCTGCGATTGGTGATGTCGCGGACGATGGCCACGAAGCGCGGGTCTTCGTCCCTCGGGGCCACATATTGCAGGGCGATTTCCACCGGTATTTCCGAGCCATCCTTGGCTCGATGGATGGTTTCGAACCGTTTCGAGCGCCTCGGGCCCTCGATCAGCGGTTCAATATGTTTTCGAAACTGGGTTTCGTCGGATTCAGACGTGATATCAAAGGGGGTCATTTCAAGCAGTTCTTCCTTGGAATATCCCACCTGTTCCAGGGCGCCTTGGTTGGCGTAAAAGAATTTCAAGGTCTTGGGATCGCACATGAAGACACAATCCTGGGTCAGGTCCAGGGTGGTTTTGAAACGGTTAAGTTCATTTCGGGATTTCCTTAAATCGGTGACGTCCTGAGAGACCAGAAGTATATTGGTTTTACCGCCAATTTCGATGAGATCCCCCGACCCCAGAAAATGACGGGGCTCCCCATCCTTGGTCAGCAGGCTATACTCGATGGTGTTGCCAGCGCCCTTTTCCTTGATTTGGCTTAACATCCGGGAGCGCTCTTCCCAATCCACCCAAATTCCAAGATCTTTCATGCTCTTGCCGATCACTTCTTCGCGCGCGAAGCCCATCGCCTCCAACCATGTGTCGCTGGCGTCGAAGAATACGCTATCACCCTTTTCGAGTACGTTATCATCCATTTCGGGTGTTGATATGGTGAACAGGGCCGGGCTGGCGCGGAAGGCCTTCGAGAACCGTTCCTCGCTTTCGCGGATTGCCATTTCCCGATTTTTCAGCTCGGTAATATCGGTGCGGATGCCGACCATCTCGCCATGTTCGGTGATCCGGTCCGTCTGCAGCAGCCAGCGGCCATCGGTTCTAAGGACTTCGTGGCGCTTAGCCCCCTGCTTGTGCCTCGCCATCCGTTCGCGGATGAAATCCTCCTCGCGGCCAACCGCGTCCTTGATTTCACCGCTCATCACACTGTTGCGAACAAGGTCCTCGAAGCTGATCCCAGGAACCAGCCGTTCCGCGTGCTCCGGATAGAATTCCTTGTTGCGGGAGTTGCAGAGGACCAGGCGGTCATCGGCGTCGAAGAGGATGAAGCCATCGTTGAGACTTTCGATGGCGTTGACCAGCCTTTCATGGTTCTGCTTCGCTTCCCTGGTCCGATCCTCGACGCGCGCCTCAAGGGTTTCGGTCAGATCGGTCAGTTGCGCCATCTCCTGATGAAGAAGGCGAAAGGCCGGACGGAAGACGGTCAATATTAGAATCGACAAGGCGATCAGGAATGCCGCCAACGAAACGGTTTCCGACATATTCCTGTCTTCTGTGTTTTTCTCCGCGAGGGTCTGCCAGGCCCGCGTTTCCTCATCGAAGGTTTCAACCAGGGCCTCGAACGATTCCAGGATTGTCCGATAGTCACGGTTGCCTTGTGTTAAGGCTGCGGCGGGAGCCTTGGCGAGTTTCCGTACCGCCCCGGCGTATCGATGCACCTTTTCATCGATTGCCGTGGGTTGTTCAAAGTAAAGAGCGATGATCCAGGGAGCCGCCTCGCTGGCCTCGGCTTCGAGCATTTCATGCTTGTCTTCAAGAGTGTCGGCGAAGCCGAGGAGGCGGCTTCGTAGGCGCTCCCGGCTCGCCGTTTCCGTTGCCTCGACCAGGTCCCTGGCCAGCCCCGCCAAGCGGACTGTCAGCATGCGCTGCAAACCTGAACTATTGATGGCGGCGGCAAAGGTCGCCTGGTACCGGTGTTGAATATTGAAAACCGACCCGGTGCCGACGACGATTAACACAAGCGCCGCGATGGCTAGCCAAAACCTGAACTTTATATTCCGTATTAAGTCGGTCCCCACCGGCATTACAATTTTCCTCTGAAACAAACCTGGCCGAAATCTTAATCGACTGATTGATAGGAAAAAGCGGCTATCAATGGGTCTGTGACAAATTATTACATAAGAAGCCGGCGAAATATTTTCAACGATTTTAAAGGTGAAATCGGTCTCGCCTTGAACAGGCGTTATGCCGTGATCAACAAGCTCAAATAAGAATAAAAAGCGTTCGCATATAGGATATAAATTCAGTGCCGGAATACGCGGTCCGATGCGGCGAATTCCTTGCTACTCCCGCCGCTCCGCCTCGGCCCGCTCGATGGCTTCGATGAAGGCGCGCACCGCCGCCGCCGGGCCGTCCGCATGGTTCCAGACCGCAGAGACGACGGCCAGGAAATCGGCGCCGCCTCGGACCAGGGCGCCGCAATTACCGGGCGTGATGCCGCCGATGGCGACGCTGGGCACGGTGGTCGCCAGATTCCAGGTTTCGATAATGTCAATTTCCGGATGTCCCTTGGCATCCTTGGTATCGGTCGGGAAAAAGGCGCCGAAGGCGACATAGTCGGCGCCCGCCTCCGCCGCATTTATGGCCAGATCGATGGAGCCGTGGCAGGTGACGCCGACGATGGCCCGGTCGCCGACTATGTCGCGCGCCTCGCCGTATGACGCATCCTCCTGGCCGACATGGACGCCGTCGCACCCGGCCTCGGCGGCCAGCAAGGGGTCGTCGTTCATGATAAAGGCGACGTCGCGCGACTGGGCGACCGGCACCAGGGTTTCGGCGGCGCGCAAAATCTCGTCCCGCCGGCAATCCTTGAGGCGCAATTGCACGGCGGCCACATCGCCCGCATCCAAGGCCGCCGCCAGGGTCTCGGCGAAGCCCGCCGGCTCGATCCGGGGCGGCGTGATCAGGTAGAGGCGGCAGGTTTCGGTATTCATGGCGCTGGCTGTCGAAATTGTGATCGGCGTCTTCCACATAGCCGCTGCCAAGGCTGTTGTCCATGCGTGGGCAATGGCCTAAATCACACCAGGGGGCGGACAAAATGGAATGGAGACCCGATCATGATCGAAATCGACCAGGTGGACCATGCCGGTATCCGCATCACCGGCGAGGATGCGGCCTTGAAATTCTATGGCGCCCTCGGCTTCGAGGTGCTGACCCGGGTCGAGTTCGACGCCGTCATCGTCATCAAGAACAGGAACGATGTCGAACTGAACCTGATCTGCAACGGCACCGATAAGGCCCAGGAACAGTTTGGCGGCCAGAACATCCTGATGGACGTGGCCGACAAATATACCGGCATCACCCACCTAGCCTTGCGCGTCACCGACATCAAGGCGGCCATCGAGGGTTTGCAGGAAAACGATATCGCCATCACCCAGGGCCCGGTGACCTTCGGCAAGGACGGGCACGTCTCCGTGTTCGTCCGCGATCCCGACCGCAACGTCATCGAATTGCGCGGCCGCATGCAGGACGAGGACAGCATCGAGGGGTTGGAGTTCTACGATCCTGAAGGGTGATCAGGTATCAGGTATCAGGTATCAGGTATCAGGTATCAGGTATCAGGTATCAGGTAT
>NZAK01000114.1 GCA_002687515.1 Rhodospirillaceae bacterium | reverse complement strand
GGGATCGGCCAGCGCCCGCTCCTGGAGATCGGGCCGGGCGCTGAGCTCGGGCGCGGCTTCGATGACCACCACCTTGGCGGCGAATTTGGCGAGGTACATGGCTTCGATCAATCCGTTATCGCCGCCGCCGCAGACCGCAACCACACGGTCCGCATAGAGGCCGCCATCGCAGACGGCGCAGTGGATCACCCCCTTGCCCTCGAGGCGCGCTTCGGCGGGCACCCCCAAGGGCTTGTAGGCGAGCCCGCCCGCCGCGATCACCAGGTTCGAGGTATAGGCGCCGCCGTCGGCGCAGCTGACGGCCTTGGAGGCGGAATAACTTTCGATTTCCTCGACCTCGCCGATTTCCAGGCGGGCGCCGGCCTCGTCCGCCTTTTGCGCCAGTTCGGCGCCGAGGCTGGGGCCGGCGATGCGCATCCCTGGGGCCGGATAATCCTCCACCCATTCCAGGTTCATCGGCTGGCCGCCGAAGGATTCCTTTTCCAGCACCAGAACCTTGTGATTTGCCTCGGCCAGGTGGAGGCCCGCCGTCAGCCCGGCTGGTCCCCCTCCGACGATGATCGCGTCAAAATCCGGCATCGGCGCCGATCAGATGCGCCCGTATTTCTTCTTGAGGGCGTCCCAGTTGGCCGGCAGTTCGATCTTGTGATGGACCCAGCTCAAATCCTCGTTAATCGACCCGCCCGTCAACAGGCCCATGAAAGCGCCGGCCCCGCCGGCAACCAGGATTTTGATCCACTCGGGCTTGCGCAGGATACGCTGCGAGTCCATGGGATTCAGGGGCATCCACTCGATAAGCTGACGCCCGGCCACCGAGCCCCAGTAGGTCGGGCTCTTGTAGGCCGGTACCCTTGCATATTCGGAAATGAACGACCTGATCTGATCCTTTTCCCAACCGGCTTCCGCCAAAAGCTTCGCATTCGCCGGATTCATGACCACGCAAAAGAGGCCGTTTCGTCCGGGAATAACGTTGGCGGTAATGGAATTCAGAACCCCCTCGGCGTTGGTGGCGTAGGGCCATATTTGGGAAAAGCTGTTGGGAAAGAAGACCGAGACGGCGCTGTCCTCGCCGCTGAAACCGGCTTCCGTGTGCAACGGCTGCCAGGGACTTTCCTCTTCGTTCTCCACCATGACCGCCGCATATTTGCCGGGATTGCCCAGGACTCCCATGTCCTCGATCCCCTTGCGGGCACCGCCGATGTTGCGGATGATCAGCAGCATCGCCCGCCCGATGGCGGAATTGGCGATATCGCCGGGGCTGAGCATCCCGGAACCGCTGTTCAGGTTCAGGTCATGGCGGATCGGCCCGTTGATGATCCAATGGGGCGCCCAGGAGCCGGTCGAGACCGAATAGGTGCCGTAATCGGCTTTCGGGTTCAACAATGCCTCGACGGCGGCGATCAGCACCGGCATGTAGGTGGGCAGGGCGCCGGCCATCACCGCGTTGATGGTGATCTTTTCCACCGTGATCTTGCCGAAGCGGGGCGTCAGTTTGCCCATCAGATGGTCGGCGGGCAGATCGGTGCCGGTCAGCATTTCGGCCACCGCCGCGTCGGTCGGTGGCAGGATCGGCAACCCGTCGGTCCATTTCCGCTTGTAGAAGAAGCGGTTGACCTCCTCGATCGAGCCCCTGAAGGCGATCCTGTCGGAAACCTCGGTCTCCTCCGGTTTCGGTGATGTCTCTTCCTCGGTGGTCGGCCTGATCAGGGCATCGACGATATCGTCCATCGCCGCGTCGATGCCGGCCTCGATGATCTCAGGCACGGTACATTCGACGGGAACCGTTTCGGCAATAATTCGCGCCCCCGGCATGCCGTTGATCGCGGCGGCCGATTTCGCGTCATTCATGAAACCGTCGTTGGCGAGGCCGACGGTGGGAACCTTCTGGTCTTCGATCGCAATAGTATCTAACACGAGATACTTAGTGCAGGAGCCTCAATCGCCGACCGCGGCAACGGCGGCATCGACCCCCTTTGCCCATTCCTTGAAATCCTGGAAATCATCGCTTTCGGCCACGTTGAGGTTGTGATCGAAGACGAACCAGGAAAATTCGAGCGACGGCTCGCGTTCCCGCAATTTGCGTTCAACCGCTTCCATGATCGGAACCGCGGCGAGCTTGGCCTGGGTCGCGAAAAGGCCGATGGTCTTGCCCGCCAGCCCGTCGATGCGCGGCGCAATGCCCCTGAGCGTCACCGGGTCGGTTTCGCCCCAGGGGTTATGAACATCGTAAAGTCCGGTTAGTTTGATATCATCCATAACTGCAATCTCCTTTCTTCAGATGCGCCCGTATTTCTTCACCAGGGTATCCCAGTCCGCCGGCAGGTCCACCTTTTTCGTCACCCAGTCCATGCCGTCGGCCAAGGCGCCGACCAGCATATTCATGAAATGGCCGGGGCCGCCGGTAACCACGATCTTGATCAAATCGGGGGTGCGCAGGATGCGTTGCGAATCCATCGGGTTGAGGGGCTGCCATTCCTTTGGTTGCAGGCCGACCATGGCATCCCACGAAATTGGGTGCTGGTAGGCCGGCACCCGGGCATATTCGGAAATGAAGGCCTTGACCGTTTGCTTGTCCCAGCCGTCTTTGGCCAGCATCTTGGCGTGGGTTGGGGTGATCATCAGGCAAAACAGCCCGCGCCTGGCCGGGATGATGTTGGCGACGACGGCGTTTAAAAGCCCCTTGGTATCGGAGCCGTAGGGCCATAGTTGCGTCGAACAATGGGGCTGGAAGAAGGTGACCGCGTTGTCGCCCTCATCGAAGCCGGCCTCGGTGGCCATCGGCGCCCAGGGGCTGTCTTCCTCGTTCTCGGCGATGACCATGGAATATTTGCCGGGGTTGCCCATCACCCCCATGTCCTCGATCCCCTTGCGGGCGCCGCCGATGTTGCGGATGGTCAGCAGCATCGCCCGGCCGATGGCGGAATTGGCCATGTTGCCGGGGCTCAAGACGCCCGAGGAACTGTTTATCTTTAGATCGCCCCGGACCGGTCCGTTGACGATCCAGCAAGGCGCGAATGAGCCGGTGCTGGTCGACCAACTGGCGAAGTGAGTTTGAGGCTCGGCCAAGGCTTCCACGGCGGCGATCAGAATCGGCATGTAGGTGGGCAGCGCACCGGCCATCACCGCATTGATGGCGATCTTCTCCACCGTCGCCTTGCCCCAGCGGGGCGGGATTTTTCCGACCACGTGATCCGGTGGCAAGTCGGTGCCGGTCAGCATTTCGGCCACCAACCCTTCGGTCGGCGGGTAGATCGGCAGGCCGTCGGTCCATTGCCGCTTATAGAAGAAGTGGTTTACCTCCTGAAGTCCGCCTTCGAACACGATGCGTGACTGGTCCGGTTCATCGGGTGGGGTTGGCGTTGCCTCTTCCTCGGTCAACGGCCGGATCAGGGCATCGACGATGTCGTCCATGACCGCATCGACGCCGGCTTCGATATCTTCGGCCACGGTGCATTCGACGGGCACCGTTTCGGCGATGATGCGCACCTTCGGCATGCCCACATGGGACGCCGCGGCTTCGGCATCGCGCATGAAATCCACGTGGGAAAGGCCGACGGCGGGAATGTTCTGGTCTTCGATGGCAATAGTATCTAACACGAGATACTTAGTGCAGGAGCCTCAATCGCCGACCGCGGCAACGGCGGCATCGACCCCTTTTGCCCATACTTTAAGCCGCGCGTGATCGTCGGTGTCGGCGACATCGAGGTTTTGATCGAACAGGAACCAGGAAAATTTGAGCGACGGTTCGCGTTCCGCCAGGCGCCGTTCAACCGCCTGCATAACCGGGCGCGACGCGATCTTGGCATGTGCCGCAAACAGGCCGATGGTCTTGCCCGCCAGTTCGGTGATCCTCGGCGATAGCCCGCGCAAGGGCACCGGATCGGGCTCACCCCACGGATTGCGGACCGCATATTGTCCGGTAAGCTTGATATCGTCCATGGCCGGAAACTCCTTCTATCGGATGCCGTCACAATACCTTAACAGGATAGCCCGTGAATTGAAATTATCGATCGATTGTTGCCTATGGGCCGCTCTGCAATCATTGTAGGGCCGAAAAAATTCAATGCGATATGAGGTGCCCCGATATCATGAACGCGTTCCCCGAAATCCGCCGCATCCAGACCGACATGCTGATCATCGGCTCCGGCGTCGCCGGCATGCTGGCGGTGGTCGGCGCCAAGCGCTCCGGTATCGATCCAATCATCGCCACCAAGGGCACCTATGCGTCCGGCAGCTCGTCGATGGCGCGCGGCGGCCATGCCCTGGCGCTCGGCCATTCCGACCCGGCCGACAATCCGGAACTGTTTTTCGAGGATATCCAGACCGGCGGCGAGGGGCTTTGCAACCAGCGCCTGATCGATGTGGTCAGCACCGAGAGCATCGACCGATCGGCGGAACTGGACGCATGGGGGCTGGGTCTGGTGAAGCTGCCGGACGGCCGCTACGATCAGGTCACCGGCGGTTTCCCGCACCGCTATCCGCGCATGGTCCATTGCAAGCGCTTGATGGGCAAGCCGTTGATGGCGGCGCTGTCGGGTAAAACCAAGAGCTGGGGCATCGAGCCGATCACCCACATCATGTTCGTCGATCTGTTGAAGGACGGCGATCAAGTGGTCGGCGCCTGGGGGTTCCTCTACCGCGAGGGCACGCCGGTCGTGGTCCACGCCAAATCGACGGTGATCGCCACCGGCGGCGCGCCGCAATTGCACACGCTCAACGATTCACCGCCGATCGTCACCGGCGACGGCTACGCCATGGCCTACCGCGCCGGCGCCGAATTGATCGATATGGAATTCATCGACTATCAGATCGTCACCGCGGCGCCACCGAAGCTGGCCGGCTATCCGCCCTATTCGACCGGCCTGTTGGGCGGCGGCGGTTATCTGTTGAACGGCCTCGGCGAGCGCTTCATGGAAAAGTACGATGCCGAGCACATGGAGCATTCGTCGCGCGCCGTCAACAACCGGGCGATGGCCATCGAGATCTTCGAGGGGCGCGGCACCGAGGGCGGCAATATCCACATCGATATCCGCCATGTCTTCGATAAAATAAACGAAGGCCCGGGCCGCTCGATCGTCGAGACCATGGCCAAGAACGGCATCGATCTCAGAACCGATTTCCTGGAGGTCGGCAGCGCCCCGCACACCTATCTCGGCGGCCTGCGCATCGACGAATGGGGACGCACGACGCTCCCGGGCCTTTACGCCGGCGGCGAGGCGGCGGGCGGCATTCACGGCGCCAACCGGCTCGGCGGCCTGGCCCTGATCGACAGCTACGTGTTCGGCCTCAGATCCGGGATCGCGGCGGCGCTCGAAGCCAAGCCCCGCGCCGCGCCCGATCCCGACAGCGGCGATTGGCGGCAAGGGATCGAGGATTTGGCCGAACGGGTGGCGCGCTCCGGCGGCGGGCCATCGGCGGCGGCCTGGCGCAAAGAGGTGCAGGATCTGGTGGTGACATCGCTGGGTCAGGTGCGCAGCCAGGAACGGCTGACGGTTGGCCTCGCCGGTCTGGCCGCCATCGAGGCCGAATTCGATGACATCGACAACGGCGGCAAAAACAAGCGCCAGCGTTTCGAATCCCTGCGCCAGAGCTTCGAAACCCGTAATCTGATCGGCGTCGCGCGCATGCTGGGCACGGCGGCCTTGAAGCGCCGGGAAACGCGGGGCGGTCATTTCCGCATCGATTACCCGGAAAAAGACGACGGGAATTTCCTCGGCAACCACGTCATCTGGAACCAGGGCGGGCAGTGCCAGGCCGAGCTTCGCCCGGTGCCCGGCCGCGATGCCATCGCGCCGCCGCCGCCGGGCGAGCATGCGACCGGCTTCGATGCGCTGCCGCTAGATGACGCGGCGGCCGAGCCCGCCGCCTAGAGCGAAAACCAGGCGATGCCTTCACATGGATCGTATTTGGCCTGAATATGCCCTAATTCGGCTGGTCGGCGCCTTCGGGGCGGGCCAGTTCGCTGGCCTCCTTTACGGCCAGGTCGATGATGCCGGCCAGCGAATTCAACCCGGTGGCCGCCGCTTCGCGGCGCAGGAAAAATAGCGCCGCCGCAATCGTCGCCGCCGACGTTATGGAATTTTTGTCGGCGGCGCCCACGTCGGAAATGTCGTCAGGATTTGTAATCACAACTATCCCAGGCTCAAGCGACGTTCTGATAGGGAATGGTGGTATCCAATATGACCGGTTTGTTGAGGCCGCTGGCGCGGCGCACGCGGTCGAGCTGCTGCGCCGTAATCACGATTTCGGCGGCAGCCGTCAACTGCTTGCCGATGCGCCTCGGCTCGCCCAGCAAAGCCACCGAGCACCCGGCGCGTATCAGCAGGGTTTTTATGATCGCCAGCGGCATCACGAATACAAATTTGCCGATCCCGTTATTGAGGCCATATTCAAGGCACCCGGCGATCAATTCGGCGGCGGCGACGCGCCGGAGACCGGGTTCAAGATCGCGGTCAACGCCGATTCGCGTGGCTTCCCAAATGTCGGGCGATTCCGGCAGCGGAGCCGACGTCGCCAGATCGGGAAATACCTCTTTCAGCATATAGGCCGCGATGTCGGCACCAGCCGGGTCGTCGCCCGCACCTTGCCGGCGTTGTCCCGCCAGACCAAATAAACCGCCGCCGGCGTGTCGAATTGATCATATTCCAGTTGATTGAAATTTGGGACGTCCCATTTTTGCCTTTCTACAAAAAGTTTGTAGCGCAGGCGGTGATGAGAGGCCCATGCGTCTCCATAGAGGTGCGCCGTTTCCCAAGTGATGCAATCTATCATTGTCCGACCCCCGTTGTTCCAATCCAGCTTGGACAATGAAATCAGAATTGCCCGAGCGGGTCAGCCTACCCAATCAAGCAGGGCCGATGGCCGTCCGGATAGAAGACTCGAATACGGAAGTGGCTTTAGGGAACGATGAATCCCATGCGGATCGCCTTCACCACGGCGACCACGCGCGAGGAGCATTCCAACTTGTTCATGGCGTTCTTGAGATGAAAATTGACCGTATGTTCGGACACCTTCAGAATCATGCCGATGTCCCAGGAACTTTTACCGCGCGCGCTCCACAACAGGCATTCGCGCTCGCGCGGCGTAAGAACGGTCGGCGGTTCGACGCGTCTTATGCCGAGCACCAATTCGGTGTAGGCGATGTGGAATTGCGACGCCATCGCCGCCAGCTTGTCGGTTTGCATGTCGGTGTAATCGTTCAGGATATCCCGCGCTAGGCTGATCACGGCGACTTCGCCGAACGGACCGTGCAACGGCACGGTCATGCCTGATTTCAGCCCGGCGTCGTCGGCTTCATCCATGAAGCGCTGCTGTTCGGGCAAGAGCCCATGCATTTCGTCCAGATCGGCCCAGAGATAGGGGCTCCTATGGGACGGCGACTGCAGAACGATCGGGTCAATTTCCTGATACTTGCTTTCGAAGTAGTGGGTGACCCATTCATCGGGGTAATTCAAAACCACCGCCGGCGCTTCGTAGCGAGCGGCGTTGTAAATGACATGGTTGGTCAGGGAGCCGTAGGCGACAAAGGGACATCCTTCTTCGGCCATCGCGCCTTCGAACATCGAAAAAAGCTGGCCGGGGTCGGCCGCTTGATTCGATTGCTCGATGAAATCGGCAATCCTGGTCAATGTTCCTCCCCATCGGTCGTTCAACGCCCGCCGGGCAATTGGCCATTACCCGAATACATCGCAGTAGAATTATTATTAATAACAATCATAATATTCGGTATCGGGCGAAAACTACAACTAATATCTGATATTTATGCCCCTACCAATGTTTGTAGGTAGGCCGCCAGCCGGAAGGTGCTCTATCGTTCACCGATGGGGCGTTGGTTAGAATTTGGCGGCAAATCTGGGAATGCCGGCGGAAGCGATGATTCGCCCGGCCTCACCGACACGGTCCTATATACCAATCCCGGCCGGAGCAAAGAGGGGTCCGGTTCCGCCAATCGTTTATTGATCGTCAAGGAAGGCCTATCCCTCAACTTTATCGATAAAATCTCCAATATCGGTGCCTTGGGCGGATACGATATTGTCGTTGCCAATAGTAAGGACGATTTTCCGGCGTCGTTTCGGGAAATCGATCCAACGGTCGTGTTCCTCGACCGTTCGGTTTCGGCGCGCGAGGTCAAGCAATTCCTGCTCTACCTTCCGTTCGATTATCGGATCGGCGTGATCGAGCGCGACGGGCATCGCGATCTGATTGATAATTTGTCGACGCTGCAAACCGACGCCGCGGAAGGTTCCGAAAAATCCGGCGCCGCGATGCGGAACCGGCATGAATATGAGTGGGAGCCGGCAGAAACCGGCGATGAAATCGGCGGCGATATCTGCTCGGACGCCGAACACCGGCTGGCCCAATTTAGCCATGAATTGCGCACGCCGCTGAATTCGATCCTCGGATTCTCGGATGTCCTGTTGGCCGAGATATTTGGCGGTATCGCCAACGACAAACAGCGGGAATATATCGAAAATGTCCGCCATTCGGGGCAATATTTACTCGAACTTATTAACGACATCCTGGACTATTCCGCTTTCGAGGCGGGCAAACTTGAACTGTTCGAAGATGAAATCGATATCGAAGCAACGATACTGGATTGCGTCCGCCTCACCCTGGTGCGCGCCGATCAGGCGGAGATCGATCTTTCCACCGATATTCAGGATAATTTGCCGACACTGGTTGCCGACAGCCGACGCATCAAGCAGATCCTGCTCAATTTGATGTCCAACGCAATCAAGTTTACGCCACCCGGCGAAACCGTAATCGTCGGCGCCCGCCTGCGGGCGGAGCGGGAACTGGATATTTTCGTTTCCGATACCGGGATCGGCATGGACGCGGCGGGCCTCGAAATCGCCAGACGGAAATTCGGCCAGATCGCCGGGGCCGGCGGCGAGCATGAGGGGTCCGGGCTGGGTCTGCCCATCGCCTTGGCATTGACCGAAGCGCAGGGCGGTACCTTGGAACTCGAAAGCGCCCTTGGAACCGGGACCACGGCGCATGTCCGCTTTCCCCTATAATCCTGCCGCGCTACGGGAAATGGCGCCGAATTTATCCTCTTGTTTGTGCATGCGCTAGACCGTCACCGGCGCCTTCGTTGCAACGGATTTTTCGACAGCTTCCATGATTGCGGCGTTATGGATCATCTCTTCGGGGGTGATCATGAACGGCGCCTTTGCCTCGATGGCGTCGGCGAAGGATGCAAAATTCTCGCGCACCGAATCGACCGGCTCGTAGACCCGTTCCCGGCGCTCGCCGCCGCGCACATGGATCAGGGATTGAAGACTGGTCAGGGCATATTCCTTGGGGTCCTCCGGCCCCCTGGCTTCGACCCAGCCACCGGTTCCGAAAACCTGCAGGCGTGAATTGAGGGGCGTCGACAGGGAACAGCCGAGCTGCCCGGTGGCGCCGCGCTTGAACTTCATGGTAACCGCAATGGTGTCGATCACCTCTGGGTCCAGGGTCCGGTCGGCGGCGGCGGCGAAGACCCAATCGACATTGCCGAAAAGATGAATGAAACAATCGACCCGGTGGATGCCGAAATGGACCAACGGACCGGTCGGCGCCTGTTCGGCGTCGAGGCGCCACTCCGCCGGTTTGCGGCTCGCCCCATAGCGGTTCTTGTCGGCCTCCGTCATGTCCGGAGAAGCGGCGCGCGCGCGGTGGGCCATCTGATGGGCGTCGTGGCTGAGATTGGTTTCGATATGGAGCGGCGTCCCGATTTCGCCGTCATCGATCAGGCGTTTCATTTCGATGATCGCCGGATAGAAACGCTGATCATGCCCCAGGGCCAGAACCACATCGGCGGCGGCGCAGGCCGCCACCGACTGTTCGGCAAGGTCCTTGCGCAAGGCGAACGGTTTTTCGGTGTAGACATGTTTGCCGGCGGCGGCGGCGCTCCTTATCTGCCCGGGATGCAGATTATGGGGCGTCGCCAGGGTCACGGCATCGACGGCCGCATCGCCGAGGGCATCGTCGCTCGAAGCCGACAGGGTGATGCCATGGGCATCGGCAAATTCTTTCACGGCGGCGTTGCCGGGGTCGGTGTCGACGGCCCGGATAACCTTGAAACGGCCGCTGGCCGACGCCGATTCGACATGCCGCCGCCCCCAATATCCCAACCCGACGACGGCTAGATTGATCATCTTTTCTCTCTTCCCCGCGGCTCAAATAATTAGTGCGGCGCCCGGCTCAAAGGAGCAAGGCGCCGCACCTATGATGGCTATTCCGGATAAAGGTTACTTGGGAATATCCCAGAATTTAACCTTGCCGACGGTGCCGGCCAAACCCTGGAGGAAGCCCTTGAGCTTGTCGCCGTCCGATTTCCACAGCGTGTTGTTGTTCTTCAGCTCACGCACCGCGTAATCGGGCATATCGATCGCCTTTTGAATACCCGCGATCAGGATCTTTTTCTTTTCCGGGGCCAAGCCTGGGGCGCCGACCAAAACCCGGGCGGCAAAATTGAAATTCTTAACCCCCGAGGCTTCCGCGAAAGTCGGCGTATTGGGCAGGAAATTCGAACGCTCCTTGCCGAGCACGGCCAGGGTTTTGAGTTTGCCTTCGAGCATATGCGGCACGAAGTAGCTGACATTGCCGCCAACCGCGTCGGCGGTTTTGCCATAAAGTTCTTGCAGCTTCTTGGCGTCGTTGTTGCCGAAAACCTTCCTCACCTTGAAGCCCGGGATGAATTTTTCGGCAAAGGCCACCGCTTGGTGGTCATCGCTGCCGAAGCCGCCGACACTGACGGTGATTTTATTCGGGTGATCGACCACGTATTTGATGAATTGCGGCAGCGTTTGGAAGCGCTTGTCACCTTCGCGCACCGCCCAGATGCAGGGGTCGATGCTGTGGCCCGAAAGGAAGTTGAAGGAATTCAGGTTGTTCTTATTTTTCATTTTCGGATTGAGGTAGGACAGCATGTGCGGAAAATTTATGAAGCCGATGGTATGATCTTCTTTTATTGGGTCCCATTTTGCCATCTGCGCCCATGCCACCCAGCCGCCGCCGCCGCTGATATTGATGATGTTGACGGGAACCCCGAGGGCCTTGGAAAGGTAGGGGGCGTAGATCCGGGCGCTGCGGTCGGTGCCGCCGCCGACTTTCCAGGGAACCACCAGCTTGATCGGTTTGTTCGGATATTTTTGTGCCGATGAAACCGACGCGGCCAGAATTAATGGCGCGGCAAAGGCAATCGCCACGGCAATTGTCAGGGCAATTGTCAGGGCGCGAGAAACAAGACGTGTCATGATTTTTCTCCCAATGGCTGCTTGAACAATTAATTAGAAGTTTGTTCGGGTTATTTTATCCAAATTCTTGCGCTTTGGCTGTAGGTAATTTCTATCATCGATAGTCTTCGCCTTTCAATAATGCGTGCCTATCCGCTTGACACCCACACCCACTACATCTAGGGTGGGCGTAAAGCGGATAGGGGGTTGGCTGTGGACGTTCTC
>NZAK01000113.1 GCA_002687515.1 Rhodospirillaceae bacterium | reverse complement strand
ATCATCTCGATCGAGAACGTCCACAGCCAACCCCCTATCCGCTTTACGCCCACCCTAGATGTAGTGGGTGTGGGTGTCAAGCGGATAGGCACGGAACAAATTTTCAATAAAATGGGCGTTACGCTTCGAATTACCTGAGGATAAGGCACTTATGATTCATACGGCATTCCGATTCTCTATATTTTTCTTCACAAGAACTGGTTTTGATTCAAATAGATAAAATAAAATTCAGGATTTTTACTTTGATTAATTAAATAACTCTTTGAAAAGAATCACTTAATTGCCAATTCGAGCTTCAAAATATGAGGATTTCACCGTTGAATCCTTTATATAGATTACGAAATCCGACTCAATAGTGAGTCATTTTTGCAACAATATATAGTATTCCATACAAAATGTGGTTAATAACTTGTTGACGCACTACTCGATTTAGCCTATCAGGTGACAATGCTTGATCAATACAGAGTCAAGTAAAAAAATAAATTTAGACCTGCCGAATAATTCGGCGTCACCTAAGGGGAAGTCGGATGGTCTGGGTCAAACGGGGGTGTGTATGTATACGGTCTACTATTCGGAGCACGATGCTCCCGACGAACGAAGGATTGGGATGGTTTCGGCGCCCAACAGGTCGATTGCGCTGCGCATTGCGGAAATGCAATTCATCAACTCAACGATCCACGAAATCAACGAACTGACGCCGCCCGAAGAGGAAACACGTTTTCCCGGCGCCCGCTTCATCAATGGAGAATTCCGACCGGTCGTCCATCAAGACGAACTTTACTGAGATCTGCTCTGGGGGGCAGACCTCCCTCTCCTGGCCGCTAGCGCCGCCGGAGAGGATGTCGGGGGAAGAAGGATGCGGTTCGTGCCTGGGGGCGCCGCATCCTTCCTTCTTTTTGGGCAACGATTTTCCGGCGTAGCGCCGGCTTGCACAGATACAGAAACGGCGCAACAATTCAGCCGCAAACTATGCGGAACCAATCGATGCGCATCGGAATCGACCTCGGCGGCACCAAGATCGAAATAATGGCCCTGGCGCCGGACGGTGCCATGCTGGCGCGCCGGCGCATTGACGCGCCGCGCGGCGATTACGGCGCGACCCTGGATGCGGTCGCCGGGTTGGTCGGCGATGTGGAGCACGAATTGGGCGCGGCGGGCAGTGTCGGCGTCGGAATTCCGGGCACAATTTCGCCGGCCAGCGGGCTGATAAAAAACGCTAATTCGACCTGGCTGATCGGCCAGCCGCTTGACCGAGACCTGGAATCCCGCCTCGGCCGGCCGGTACGCCTCGCCAATGACGCTAACTGCTTCGCCCTTTCCGAAGCTATCGACGGCGCCGGCGCCGGCGACAGAGCCGTATTCGGGGTCATTCTTGGCACCGGGGTCGGCGCCGGCATCGTCATTGATGGCAATATTCTAGCCGGCGCCAACGCCATTGCCGGCGAATGGGGCCACAATCCCCTGCCCTGGCCCGGCGGCGATGAGTTGCCCGGCGCACCCTGTTACTGCGGCCTATCGGGCTGCATCGAAACATTCCTTTCGGGCGCCGGCCTGGTCCGCGCCTACGGCGCGCTGGCGCCGGGCGCGGCGGCCGGCGGCATGGCCGCGAAAGACATCGCCAAGTTGGCCGGGGACGGCGACGAAGCGGCGGCACGCGGTATTGAAATTTACGCGAACCGGCTGGCGCGCGCCCTGGCCCATGTCATCAACATTCTCGACCCGGGCGCGATTGTCCTCGGCGGCGGGCTGTCAAACATCGGTCAACTGTACCGCCTGGTGCCGGAACTCTGGCGCCAGTGGGTGTTTTCCGACCGGGTGGAAACGCGCCTTGTGGCCAATGCCCACGGCGATTCCGGCGGCGTGCGCGGCGCCGCGTGGCTGTGGCCCGAAACGGAGACGGCGGCGTGATGGATGCCATCTGCCGGGATTGCGGCGCCCGCCAGGACACCGGCCGAGGCGGTCCGCCCGGGCGCTGCGCTGCCTGTGCCTCTCCCCGGATACTGGCCCATAACGAATTGCACGCGCTGGCCATCGCCCACATCGATTGCGATGCCTTTTATGCCAGTGTCGAGAAGCGAAACCGGCCGCAACTGGCCGACAAGCCGGTGATCGTCGGCGGCCAGAGGCGCGGCGTGGTCGCCGCCTGCTGCTACATCGCGCGCCTCAAGGGCGTGCATTCGGCGATGCCCATGTTCCAGGCCAAGAAAGCCTGCCCCGACGCGGTGATCATCCCGCCGGACATGGAACTCTATCGCAAAGTCGGCCGGCAAATCCGCGATCTGATGCTCGGCGTAACACCGCTCGTCGAGCCGCTGTCGGTCGACGAGGCGTTTCTCGATTTAAGCGGCACCGAGCGGCTGCACGGCGGCAGCCCGGCTGAAACCCTGGTCGGCTTGATCGAACGCATCGAGAATGAGATCGGTGTGACCGCCTCGGTCGGCCTCAGCCACAACAAGTTTCTGGCCAAACTGGCCTCCGATATGGATAAGCCGCGCGGTTTTCAGATAATCGGGCGTAGCGAAACCCTGGGCACGCTGAGGCCGATGCCGGTGGAAGCTATCTGGGGCGTCGGCAAGGCGTTGCGGGCCAAGCTGTTGAGGGATGGGATCAAAACCATCGGCCAGCTCGCCGGCTGCGGTGAAGATGATCTGATCAAACGATATGGGGTGATCGGCGGGCGTCTTGCGCACCTGTCGCGCGGCCACGACGGGCGCCCCGTCAATCCCCACGGCAACGCCAAAAGCGTATCCGCGGAAACCACATTTTCGCGGAATATAAAGAGTTTAAGCGCGCTTAGCGGACGCTTGTGGCCGCTATGTGAAACCGTGGCGCGGCGCCTCAAGGCACGCAATCTAGCGGCAAAAACAGTCACCCTGAAGCTGAAAACCTCGGGCTTTCGGATCCTGACCCGCTCGCACAGCCTCGCCTCGCCGACGCAATTGGCCGAGGTGCTGTTCCGCTCGGCAAGGCCTCTATTACAAAAAGAGGCCGATGGCCGGGCTTTTCGCTTGATCGGAATCGGCGCCAGCGGGTTCGCCGACGCCGCCGATGCCGACTTGCCGGACCTGTTGGACAGCCGCCTCGAAACCTATGCCAAGATTGAAAACGCCATCGACAGCGTGCGCCGAAAATTCGGCGCGCCCGCCATCAAAAAGGGCCGCTCGCTGTTAGGTGAGTAGATTAGCGGAGGGCGCAGCCGTCCTTCGGCAATAGCTCGATCTGTTGCAGGCGCACTTCGATAGCGTGATCGCCGTAATACTGGGTCATGCGTTCGACAATGCCGTCTTCGCGATAAGAAATATTCAACGCGAAGGCGGGTGTGTCCTTGACGGCTTCCACCGGAAAATAGGCGAGCCGCGCCATCCAGCTTTTTACCCGGCGGAGAACTTTCTTGATCCCCGGGGTGCGCCTATCTGTTGTTTCCTGCGCACCGATCACGGCGCTTACCTGATAGGGCTCGTCCTCGGTCGCGCCATCGAAGACCACATTGCCGAAATGGCCGCCGCCGGCCTTGGCGCGCCTGATCATTGCTTCGATGTGACGGATTGGAAACATGGTGCCGCGCGGCAGCGTAATCCGGTGTTCGCTGGGCAAAGTGTATTCGGCAACACCGCCGCCGTTTTCATCGAGCACGGCGACGCCCTTGATGCGGGATCGTTGCCGCCCGGCATGGGTTTCGGTAACGCGGAAGCGGAAACCGAGCCCGTCCTTTGCCTCCCAGGTTTTCACAACGCGCAGATTTTCCACCTCCGGCCCGGCGCCGTAAGAGGTTCGCAATAGGACCCGCGTATTCACCTGCCAGCCATCGCATTTGTCGGCAAATTCATAGGACATAACGCCGCGCACCGCCGATGGCCCGCTGGCGCTGCCGGTGGTAGAGAGGGACATCGCGTAGATGGCCCGGTGCGGCACAAGAATTCCATCCGCGGCGAACGCATCCGGGACCGCCGAAACCGACACCACCAAGGCGGCGAACACTGCCTTGCCGGGCGCCGGCCAATTCGGAAATTTCCATGATTTTGGAGCTTGCTTGATCATCCCTGCATCCTATTCCTTTTTCGCGCCTTTGAAAGCCGCGGCGGCGCGCGATGCGCCGATTGGCGGATCAAATTTGGGCGATCAACGATTCAAGCCAGAGGGATGAAATTGCCGGGTGGTGGTAGGTTTCTCCGTATGAAATTAATGTTAAATATTAGATTTTATATATAACATATTGATATTAATAAATTAAATTATTTTCAACGCATGGCACGAAGTTTGCGCCATTAAGCCGATGGTAAACGTTTTTCCTTATAAAGAACGCCATCAATAATTTGGGCTGACGGCTCGAAAGGAATACCAGGTGAATACCATAGCGGCGGCGCAGACGATCAACGATAACCAACAAAGCGCGACCAACAGCCTGTCCGACATCAGCCGGCGGCTGCGCGAACTCCTGCCCTTCATCCCGGTGCGCTTGCGCGCCGAGAATTCGGAATGCGCCGACGAGAAGACGCTGTTACGCGCGGTCGATATTATCTTGACCGAAGCCGAAGCCTTGAACCAAACGGTACGCGAACAATCGGACCGTATTTGCTACCTCGAACAGTTGGCAACCACCGATGAGCTGACCAAGGTCAACAACCGCCGTGGTTTCGAGCTTGAGCTCAATCGCACCCTTTCACGGGCCGAGCGGCTGCACGAGGAAGGCGTGCTCGTTTATGTGGATCTGGACGATTTCAAACCGGTTAACGACACTCATGGCCATGCCGCCGGCGACGAAGTGTTGCGCCATGTGGCGAACGTGCTCAGCGAAAACATCCGCGAAATGGATACGGTTGGGCGTCTCGGCGGCGATGAATTCGCCGTCATTCTGACCGGCACCAACCGCGAAGACGGCCTTATCCGCGCCGAAACCTTGAACCAAACCCTCAATCAAACCTCGGCGCTATGGAATGGCGAAAGAATTCCGGTCCGCGCCAGCTTCGGCATGCAAGCCTATCAGGCCGGCGACAGCGCATCGGCGCTGATGGCCAGCGCCGATAAAGCCATGTACACCATCAAGCAACTCAAGGAATCGGAAGAGGCCGCCGATACGCGCGTGCGGCACCCGATTCGAAAAGCCGAAGTGGCGGCGTCCGTCCAGGCGGCTTTCTAGAGCGGTTCCGGATAGATATGAATCAATTTGATGGGAACAAATCGGTTTTCCGGCCACCTGGGATATTTGGCGCGGTGCGCAGCGCGATGCCTTCGCATCGGGCAAGTATCGCAACGCACCCGGGGAGCCGATTTGACCCACCAGAGGCCGGGTGCTTTTGACCCGTGGACGTCGTCGCACATCTTTGCCGATGCGCTGCATCGCCATGCGAAGTGCTCCTCGCCACGGGGCAAAATCATCCCGGTCAAATGGTTCCATTTGGTCGGAAAATGCTCTAGCCGCCGCGCAGATTTTCCAACACCTCTTTAAGGCTGACGAGACAAGCGTCGGTGTCATCCGGCTGGCCCATCGATATGCGGATATAGTTCTCGAAACCGGCGTCGTGCAGACGCGCGATGCGTATGCCGCGGGCGCGCATATCGCGGACCACCTCCTCGCCCGGCACGCCGGTGTCGGCGGACACGAAATTGGTCACCGATTGCAGCGGCGCACAGCCCAGCGCCTTCAGTCCCTCGATGATGCGCGTCCGTTCGGTGGCATTACTGCCCAAGATAAATTTCGTGTATTCGGGATCATCGAGGGCGGCCAGCGCGCCGACTTCGGCAAAAGCCGAAATATTGAAGGTGCTGGTGATCATGCGCAACGCATTGGCAATTTCCTCTGACGAGCAATAGGCATAACCGAGACGCGCGCCGGCCAGCGCATAAGCCTTGGAAAATGTGCGGCTGACCACCCAGGGCCCTTTTCGCTGCTTGACGATTTCCAGCGCATCGACGCCGCCGGCGTGAACCGCGAATTCGTGATAGGCCTCGTCGATGAACAGCAGCACATTTTCCGGCGTATCCGCGCATACCCGATGGATATCATCCTCGCCGAGCATCAAACCGGTCGGATTGTTCGGCGTGATGACTACTGCGAGACGCGTATTGTTGCCGATGGCGCTGATCATCCCGCCCACATCGATGGTGGCGTCGGCATGGTTGGGCACGATGGTGACATCGGCATCGAGCACTTCGTAAACGCCGTGGAAGCGGTGCCAGAGAAGGCTCGGCGACACCAGGTTTTCACCCGGCGCGATGACAACTTCCATGATGCTTTTCAAAAGCTGCGTTGAGCCCGATCCCCAAATAATCTGCGCCGCCGGAACGCCGTTCAATTTCGACAGACGCTCGGTTATTTCCGGGCAGGTGCCGTCGGGATAGCGGTTGATCTTGTCGGCATGGGCCTGCATCGCGGCGATCGCCGCCGGCGACGGCGGATGCGGGCATTCGTTCAAATCCATGCGGATGATATGTTTGCCCCGCTCACTGGCGGGAATCGTTGTCGGATTCCAGAAAACCTTGCCGCGCATGTTGCGGCGAAGATAGGCGCCATCGTCTTGATTACTGTCCATAATTATTCTCCCGCTGCGGCCGTTTCGGCTGCCGCATCCCCTTGCACGTCGTCGAAGGACGCATAATTCATATCATGCAGGCGGTGGTAAAGCCCCTGGCGCGCCAAAAGTTCGTCATGGGTACCGGCCTCGGTAATCTCGCCGTCCTGCAAGACGATGATCCTGTCGGCGTGGCGCACCGTCGCCAAGCGGTGCGCAATGACGATCCCGGTGCGCCCCTTGAGGGTGCTTGCAAGCGCCTGCTGAATGTCCCGTTCGGTAAAACTGTCGACATTGGCGGTGGCTTCGTCGAGAACCAGAATCTTGGCATCGGCGACGATGGCGCGGGCGAAACTGATCAGTTGGCGCTGCCCGACCGACAGGTTGCCGCCGCGCTGGCCGAGGATGGCATCGTAACGATCGGGCAGGCGCATGATGAATTCATGGGCGCCGACGGCCTTGGCCGCGGCGATCACCTCGTCGATGCCCGCCTCGGAAGTGCGGTAGCGGATATTCTCGAAGACGCTGCCGGTGAACAGGAACGGTTCCTGCAGAACCATGGCCACATGCCGGCCGAGCGAATCTTGCGTAACCTCGCGCACATCCATGCCGCCGACCGATATCTCGCCCTCCCAAACGTCGTAGAACCGGTGCAGGAGCGCCGTCGTCGAGGTTTTGCCCGAACCGGTCGGCCCCACCAGCGCCACGGTTTCGCCGGGATCGATGCGGAAATTGATGTTCTTCAGCACCGGTTGTCCGCTGACATAGCCGAAGGTGACGTTCTTGAAATCGACCGATCCATCGGCACCGGCTAGATCCTCGGCGCCGGGCTTGTCCTCGACCTCGACCGACACGTCGAGCACCTCGAAGATGCGCTGGCCCGACGCCATCGCCCGCTGCATGACGCTGTACTGCATGGTCAGCGAGCGGATCGGATCGAAGAAACGCTGAATGTAAAACAGGAAGGCGACCATGACGCCGAGATCCAGCGATTTGTCGAGCACCAGGTTGCCGCCGATGATGATGACGATGGCCATGGCGCCGCCGGTCAGGGTATCGACGGTGGGCACCATGATCTGGGCCAGCCGCGATGCCCGTAGGTGCGACAAGAGATTGTCCATCACCTTCGCTTCGAAGGCTTCATAATTGATCTGCTGGCGGGTCATTTCCTGAACCGTGCGCACGCCGTTGATATTCTCGGCCAAGGCGCCGTTGACAATGGACGAGGTTTCGCGCGCCCGCATGAAGGCCTTTTTTGCAATCGGCAGCCAGACCACCCGGATCACCAACAGGATCGGCACCACCGACAGGGTCAAGAGCCCCAATTGCCAGTCCAAAATCACCATCACCGTGACGATGCCGATCAAAAGCACGATATCACCGATGGCGAAGATCGAGGTTTCGAGGAATTCCTGCAGCGAGCCGACATCGCCCTGAAGCCGCGACATCAACCGGCCAACCTCGGTCTGATCCATGAACGACAGCGACACTCGCTGCAGATGCGCGTACATGGCGCGCCGGAGATCGATCAGAATGCGTTCGGCGGTCTTGGCGACCAGGGTCAATTGAAAATAGTTGGAAACATAATTGACGGTGACCACGCCTAAAAAACCGAAGGCGGCGAGTTGCAGCAGTTCGCGGTCGGCGGACGTCCCGATCAGGCTGTCATCGATGATAAAGCGGATGACCAGCGGCACCGCGATTTGGGTCAGGGTAAAGAACAACACCGCCACGATGGCAAACACCAACACCCGCTTGTACGGCCTGACGAAGCTCAAAAAGCGGCCGACCACCTTGCCGTCGAAGGCATCGCCGAACAGCTCTTCGCCGCGCAGGCCCGATGCGGTACCGCGCGCCACCGAGCGCGCTTCCTTGCCAGGGTTAAGCACCGGCACCCTCCTTGGCGGCGCCGATCTGCAAATCATAAAGCGCCTTGTAACGGCCGCCGGCTTGCAGAAGTTCCTGGTGGCCGCCGCGTTCGACGATACGTCCGCCATCCAGAAAAATGATTTGATCGGCATGCATCAGCGAAGACAGCCGGTGTGAAATGATGATGGTCGCCCGGTTCTGGGTCAAATCCCTGAGCGCTTCGCGAATCCGCATTTCGGTGGCCGCGTCGACGGCGGCGGTGGAATCGTCGAACACCATGATCGACGGCGACAACAAGACGCTGCGCGCGATCGACAGGCGCTGGCGCTGGCCGCCGGACAGCGACACACCGCGTTCGCCGACCATGGTGTCGTAGTCTTTGGGAAGGCCGGCGATATAGTCGTGAAGCTGCGACGATTCGGTGGCGCGCACGATACGCGCATTGTCCGCCCAGGGCTCGCCATAGGCGACGTTGTTGCTGATCTCGGTGGTGAACAGGAAGGTGTCCTGCTGCACCAGACCGACATGGGTTCTGAGCGAATCCAGGGTCACCTCGCGGATATCCTGGCCGTCGATGGTGATCTGCCCGCTGGTCACATCGTAAAATCGCGGAATCAAGTGGGCGATGGTCGATTTGCCGCTGCCGGGCGGGCCGACAATACCCAGGGTTTCACCCTTGCCGACCTTGAAGGACAGGTCCGAAACCGTATGCTCGCCTGGAAATCCGCCATAGGAAAAGCCGACGTCGCGGAATTCGAGCACGGCATCGCCGATCTTCAGCTCGCCGGCGCCGGGCTTCTCCATCACCGCCGGTTCCATGTCCAAAATCTCGAACAGCCGCCGCCCCGAAACGGAAGCCCGCGCGATGCCGTTGATCACCATGCCGGTTTGCCGGATCGGCATCTGCAACACGGTCATGAAAGCCAGAAACTGGGTCAGCTCGCCGACCGTGATCAGGCCGTCGATGACGCGCAAGCCACCGACCCAGAGCACCAGCCCCATGGCAATAAAATAGGAATAGGTCATCACCGAGGTGTTGGAATAGCGGACGGCCACCCTTTGCATGGCGATTTCCAGGGTCCGGTGCGAGCTTTCATCGAACTTATCCATCTCATAGGCTTGCCCGGAAAAGGCGCGCACCACGCGGATGCCGCCCAGATTTTCCTCCATCACCCGGGTTAGAATGGACAAGCGCTCCTGTAAGACGCGCCACAGCGCCCTGAGCTTGAGCCGGAACACGCCCGCCCGCCAGATGGCGAAAGGCACGAAGCTGAGGCACAACAGGCCAAGCACCATATCGCTGCCCATATAGAGATAGGCGCCGACCCCGATCAGGACAACCAATTGGATGACCCGGATGACGCCGTGCTCGATGAAGCGGCGCACGCCCTCGATGTCGAGCATGCCCCTGGTCATCAAATCGCCGGAATGGACCTTGTCGTGGTAGGAGAAGCTGAGCCGCTGCAATTTATCGAAATAGGCGAGGCGCAGCTGATAGGCGATGGATTGGCCGATGGCCTCGCCCTGATAGTTGAACAACAGGGTAAACAGACCGCGCAGGATCGAGGTGCCGAGAACCAGCAAGGCGGCCGTCAACAGCGCCGCCTTGACCGCCTCGGGCGCCGCTTCGCTACCGCCCAGCAAGCCGGTCGCATTATCGACGGCATCCCCCAGAAAGCGCGGAATGAAAAGCTGCAGGATGCCGGCGATGATCACCGCGACCACGGCCAAGGGAAAACGCAGGCGATAGCCGAGGGCCATCCGGGTAATTCGCCAAAGAGCCTGGGCGCCGCGCTGCGAGCCGCGTTGGTGCTCGGGAACCGTTGATTTCAGCCCCGAACCGGGTCCTGGCCCGGCGCCCTTGGCCGAACTTGAGGGTGGTGCAGTGGTCACGCCATTAGCCCAGAAACGAACGGGTCTTTATCGACCGGAATGAGAACATCATTGGACCAGAATTTACTTGAGCCCGGGGGAGAGAACAACTCCCACCGGTCCGATGAGTCCGTTATCGATTTTTTATGCTATTTGGACCTAATATGGGCGCCGCCATCCAAGCAAATCGAGAACCATGCCGCCAGATTCGAAACAGCTTATCCGGCAAGGCGCCGCGCACCACCGGTCCGGCGATCTGAAAGCCGCCAAGGCCGATTATCTGGCCGCCCTTGAAAGCGCGCCGGGCGATGCCGACGCCTTGCACCTGCTCGGCCAGATCCTGCACGCCGAGGGCGATTTGGACACCGCCATCGCGCATATTTCCCGCGCCCTCGAATTGGTCCCCGCGCTGGCCGGCGCCGACTACAATCTTGCCGTCCTCCTCGAACAGGCGGGACAGACGACGCGGGCGGAAACCCATTTCAAGGCGCATATCGAAGCGCACGCGGACGATACCGACGCCCTGTTCGCCCTGGCCCGGCTTCTGCACCACCAAGGCCGGCGCCGAGACGCCGAAATATATTACCGCCGCCTGTTGGCGGTGGACCCGACCCATGCCGGCGGGCGCATTAATCTGGGCGCCTGCCTGACCGAATTGGATCGCCCGGAAGACGCCGTCCCGGAACTGGCCCTGGCCCTTGAAGCGGCGCCCGGCGATGCCGTCGCCCTCAACAACATGGCGATGGCGAACCAGGCCCTCGGGCGCAATAAGGCGGCGCACGATTTCTTGGACCAGGCTTACCGGTTGCAAGCGGATAATCCGGTTATCGCCGCCAACCTGGCGCGATCCGGTTTGCGCCTGGGCCGCTACGGCGACAGCTTGCAGGTTTTGGAATCGGCATTGGACATGGCGCCGTCGAGCGGGCCGCTGCGTGTGTTGAATGCCCTTGCCCTGCCTTTTATCGCCGGCTCCGCCGCCGAATTAAGCCAGGCGCGGGCGCGCATGGAAACCGAAATCGGCCGCTTATCCGAGCTCGATGCCCCGATCTCGGACCCGGCGAGCGAGGTCGGCGTTACCAATTTCCAGGCGGTCTATCACGGCCTCGACGACCGGCCGCTGCAAGAAGCGCTGGCGGCGTTCTACGGGCGCAACTGTCCTGATCTTTTTTTCACCGCGCCCCATTGCCGGAAACCGCCCGCGCGCGGCGCCAAAATCAAGATCGGATTCGTTTCCGCCCACCTCGGCAGCCACACCATCGGCAAGCTGAACCGCCATTTGATTTGCGGGCTCGATCCAAAAAAATTCGAGGTTCATGTCTTCGCGCTCTCCGGCGGGCTGGGGGCCGATGCCGATGCCTACCGGGCGGTCGCCGATACCGGCGGCGCCATCCACGCGCCACCGCCCGGTTTCCGCGAATCCCGCGCCGCCATTGCCGGAGCCAAATTGGATATCGTCTATTACCCCGATATCGGCATGGAACCGATCACCTATTTCTTGGCTTTCGCCCGCCTGGCACCGGTGCAATGCGTCACCTGGGGGCATCCGGTAACCACCGGGCTCGGCGCAATGGATTATTACCTGTCCAACAAAATGGCCGAGCCTGAAAATCCAGAGGCTCATTATACCGAACCGTTGATCCTCTCGGAACGGCTGGATGTCTGCTACGGGCGGCCGCCGCCGCTGGGTGAGCCCAAACCGCGCGCCGCGTTCGGCATCGATGATAACCGCCATCTTTATCTTTGCGCGCAGAGCCTTTTCAAGGTGCACCCAAAGATGGATGCCGCCCTTGCCGCGATCCTGGACCGCGACCCCAAGGCGGAAATCCTGTTGATCGACGGCCAGCAGGAAAGCTGGTCGGCGGCGTTGAGGAAACGCTTCGAAACCAGCATCCCCGAAGCCAGCCGCATCCGTTTCATGCCACGGCTGGCCGGCGGTGATTTTCCGCACCTGATCGCCGCCGCCGACGTGTTGTTGGACACCTTTCCCTTTTGCGGCGGCAACACCAGTTTCGAGGCGCTGGCGCAAGGCAAGCCGGTCGTAACCTGGCCCGGCGCCTATTTTGGCGGGCGCTTTACCTACGCTCTGTTGCGCCAAATGGGGATCAGCGAAACCATCGCCGGCGACGCCGACGGCTATGCGCGTATCGCCGTGCGATTGGGGTGCGGCGAAGACCGGCGCCGGCAGCTCAAGCGATCAATCCTGGAACGCGGCGACGCCATATTCGAAGACCGCGCCATCATCGCCGAGCGCCAAACCCAATTTGAGGAATTTATCGAAACGGTTTGCGCGGAACCGGCCGGATAGTTATTGCTTCGGCCGTCATGAACGGCAATTCCTCCTCCGTTACCGGCCCGCCCCAAGCCACTCCCCAGGCCACTCCCCAGGCCGGGGAACTAAGCTTGCAGGCCGGCTATCTGATGATCGTCTGCGTAACTATTTTCTGGGCTACCGGATTGGTCATCCTGCGCGGCTATCACGAAACCGTGCCGCCGATCGGCATCTCGTTCTGGCGCTGGGCGTTCGCCGCCGGCTGCCTGGTTCCGATAATTCTTCCCCGCCTGCGCCGCGAATTGCCATTGGTCCTCGGCCATTGGCGCTATTTCGCGGTCATGGCTTTTTTCATGATCGGCGGCAGTGCGCTGTCGGCGGTGGCGCTCAACTTCACGACCGCCGTCAACGGCACCATCGTCACCACGACGCAGCCGGCGATGACCGCGGTGATCGCCTGGCTCCTGATCGGCGACCGGTTGAGCCCGGTGCAGATGCTGGGCTTCATCGCCGCGGCCCTCGGCATTATCATCATCGTCACGCGCGCCGACATCGGCGTGTTGCTTGCACTCAATTTCAATCTAGGTGATTTTTTGATGCTCGGCGCCGTTGTCGGTTACTCGCTATACGCCGTTCGCCTGCCCAGGATGCCGCGCGGCATATCGCTTGGCGTTGCCGTTTTCACCGTGTTCGTGATGGGCTTTTTGCAACTGCTGCCGCTCTATGTGGCGGAAAGCTTCATCTACATGCCGGTACCGATGGATTTGGAAACCGGCGTCATGCTCTTTTTGCTTGGCTTGGTCACATCGACCATCCCGGTTTTCATGTGGAGCCGGGCGGTGCCCGTGGTCGGCGTCAGCCGGTCTGCCATCTTCATCAACCTGGTCCCGATATTCGGCGCCATCCTTGCCGTCAGCTTCCTTGGCGAGCGGCTGGCATTGTTCCATTTCCTGGGCGCGGTTCTTATTTTCGCCGGCATCGTTCTGGTGGTGCGCCGGCCCTAGTTGATGGTGACGCGCCGGGATGCGCGATAGGTCTTCAATCCATCCGATAATTGGCGGCTCAGGATCATTTCGCCGCGATATGCGCCGGCCGGCCAGGTCCCGCGCGGATGCTTGAAACCGAACTGAAGGAATTGTCGCGCACGAGGCTTTTTTAGCTTCATGTTGACCCGGCGCTCCGCCTGTTGCGTGCCATCGGGCCCAAACAGTCGCAGGGTCAACCTGTCTGCGTTATGGATGCCGAAGATATCCATCCACACGAACAGGGTCTTGACCGGGGATGCCAATTTATCCGAACGGTAATCGCCCCGGCGCGCCGCTATAAAGCGCGGCTTCTCGGCGGAAAACCCGGCGTGGTAGATATTGGTGGCGCGATAGGGCAATCGCGCGCGGGCGGCGGCTTGCCAAAGGGGCGGACCGACCTTGTCGCCGGTTTTTATCGATCTGCCGGTAAACGGATCGACCTGAACACCCTTGTAAAAGATCATGAAATGCAGATGCGGAAATTCCGACTTGCCCGACAGCCCGACCAGGCCGAGCCGCGTGCCGGCCTTGATCCGCTGGCCCTTTCGGACCCGGATGCTGCCTTCGCGCATGTGGCAGTACTGGGTGCGCCAGTCCGCATCATGGCGGACAACAACGGCGTTGCCGCATTCCTTGCCCTTCAGCGCCTTCGGTTTCAGTAATTTAAAATTGATATCGGGCATGTCGTCGCGGATGGCCATGACGACGCCGGCGGCGGCGGCCAGCACGCTTACACCGCGCGCCATGGCCCGCCGGTCACGGATGGCAAAATCGACGCCTTTATGTCCATCATAGGTGCGTACGCCGCCGGTATAATCGCTGGCTCCCGCGCCGGGGTCGGCATCCACATAGTTTGGCAGCCAGCAATCGGTGCCCGGCGTACAGTCGATGGGCAGTGAAATAGATTTATTTTCGGCGAATGGAATATCAGGCTGTCCGGCACCGGCCTTTATTGGCAGCGCGGCGGCAAGGGCAACAAAAACCGGAAGACCGGCTATCAGGATTAATTTTTTCGGCACCTGTTCCTCTGCATGCAATGGCGAGTCTCATCTTAGATGGTAGAGTCTACCCAAAATGATTAATAAGGGGCGAATCAATAGTCGCAAGCGCAAGGTAACTTCAAGACATGGATGAATTGATCGCAAAAACCGCGCGCCAGATCGTCGCCCTTTTGAAAAAGGGCGAGGTGACCCCCGGCCAGCTAATCGATGCCGCGCTGGCCCGCATCGAAGCCGTCGATGCCAAATTGAACGCCCTGCCGACATTGTGCGCGGAGCGGGCGCGGCAAGCCGCCGAAAACCTCGGCGGGCCGAACGCCGACACCGATGCCCCCGGCTGGCTGGCCGGCCTGCCGATCGCGGTCAAGGATCTAAGCAACGTCGCCGGGGTGCGCACCACCTTCGGCTCGCCCATATTCGCCGATAATATTCCGGAACAGTCCGATATCACCGTCGAGATGCTGGAACGGCGCGGCGCGCTGGTCATCGCCAAATCCAACACCCCCGAATTCGGCGCCGGCGCCAACACCTTCAACGAAGTGTTCGGCGCGACGCTCAACCCCTGGAACTTGGCCCTCACCTGCGGCGGCTCGTCGGGCGGATCGGCGGTGGCGCTGGCCACCGGACAGGTCTGGCTGGCGACCGGCTCGGACCTCGGCGGCAGCTTGCGCACGCCGGCCAGCTTCTGTTCGGTGGTCGGATTAAGGCCGAGCCCGGGGCGCGTCGCGCGCACCGCCGCCAATCCCTACGATACCCTCGGCGTCAGTGGTCCGATGGGCCGCGATGTGCGCGACACCGGCCTGTTTTTGGACGCCATGGCCGGCCGCCACGCGGGCGACATCCTGTCTCTAAACGCGCCGCAAACGCCATTCCTGGCGGCCGCCGACACCCCCCGGCTGCCCAACAAAATTGCCTTCACCCCCGATCTCGGCTGCCTGCCGGTGGATCCGGAAATCGCTGATATCTGCCGGCGCGCCGCCCTGAGGCTGGAGGCCGAGGGGGTTCAGGTGGAAGAGATTTCGCCGGATTTCAGCGATGCCGGCGAGACCTTCCAGACCCTGCGCGCCGCCCGGTTCGCCGGCAACCACGTCGATCTGATGCGCAGCCACCCGGATAAATTCAAGCCGGAGATCATCTGGAACGCCGAAAAGGGCCTGGCCCTCAGCGCCGAGGATATCGCCAAGGCCGAAACCGCGCGCGGCGCCCTTATATCGCGCGTCGCGGAGTTTCTCGGGCACTATGACCTGCTCCTGTGTCCGGCGGCGCCGGTGCCGCCTTTCGACGTGACCATCCGTTATGTCGACCGCATTGGCGACGTCACGTTCGACAACTACATCGAATGGATCGCCATCACCTATTGCATCACCCTCACCGCCTGTCCGGTGCTGTCGCTGCCATGCGGTTTTACAGGCAGCGGTCTGCCCGTCGGCCTGCAACTGGTTGCGGCGAATGGCGAGGAGGCGCGGCTTCTTTCCCAGGCCTCGGCGATGGAGGCGCTATTTGCCGTATCGGCCGGCCTGCCCATCGAACCGCCCATCGATCCAGGGGCGGGCGATATTCCAGCTTGACCCGACCGGGGCGTGCTGACACTTTCCCGGCCCATGCGAATCTACCGGCATTCAGGCGAAATCGCGGCCCAGCACAAGGGCGGCGCCATCGCCATCGGCAACTTCGACGGCCTGCATTTGGGCCACCAGAAGGTGATCAACCCCGCCGGCATTGCCGCGCGCGCGGGCAATGTTCCGTGGGGCGTGCTGACCTTCGAGCCGCATCCGCGCATGCTGTTCGACAAAAGCGCGCCGCCGTTCCGGCTGACCCCCTTCCATATCAAGGTGCGCCAGATCGAGGCCTTGGGCGTGGATTTCATTGTGGTCCTGCATTTCGATCAGCAGCTGGCGCGCATGCCGGCCGGGGAATTCGTTGAAACTGTGCTGATCGGGGGGTTCGGGGCGCGGCATATTGTGTCCGGTCATGAATTCGTGTTCGGGCACAAGCGGCTGGGAACGGCGGACTATCTGGCGGCGCGCGGCGCCGAAATGGGGTTCGGGACCGAAAGCATATCGGAAGTCCGCGACGATAGCGGCGAGATTATTTCCTCGACCCGTATCCGCCAATATCTGTTCGATGCCAGACCCGCCGACGCCGGCCGGCTTTTGGGCCACCCATATGAGATCGAGGGCCGCGTCGCCCATGGCGACGAACGCGGCCGTCATATCGGCTTTCCGACCGCCAATATCGAGCTTGATTCCAACATGCGCCCGGCGCTCGGCGTTTACGCCATTCGCGCCGGTATCGATAGCGGCGCCGACACGGTTTGGCATGACGGCGTCGCGAATTTGGGCTATAGACCTACTTTCGACGGCGAGCGACCCGTCCTCGAGGCCCATTTGTTCGACTTCGATCAGGATATCTACGGCAAGCATTTGCGCGTGGCTCTGATCGATTTTTTGCGGGCCGAACGGAAGTTCGACGGCATCGACGCGCTCAAGGCGCAGATTAAAAAGGATTGCCAGGAAGCGAGGAACCGGCTGGCCGCCGGAAACTGGAAAACCGCGTCATGAGTGTGGATCTTAAATCGACCGTTTACCTGCCGAGGACCGACTTTCCGATGAAAGCCGGACTGGCCAAGCGCGAGCCGGAATTGCTTGAACGCTGGGCCAGGCTGGACCTTTACAAACGCTTGCGCGAACAATCCAAGGGCCGCGAAAAATTCATCCTGCATGACGGGCCGCCCTATGCCAACGGGCACCTGCATATCGGCCATGCATTGAACAAAATCCTCAAAGATGTGGTAGTACGCAGCCAGCAGATGACCGGCAAGGATGCCAACTATGTGCCCGGCTGGGATTGCCACGGCCTGCCCATCGAATGGAAGATCGAGGAAAAATACCGGGGCAACAAACAGGACAAGGATCAAGTTCCGATTGTCGAGTTCCGAAACGAATGCCGCGAATTCGCCAGCCATTGGATCGATGTCCAGCGCGAGGAATTCAAGCGCCTCGGCGTCATCGGCGACTGGGACAAACCCTATACCACCATGACCTTCGCCGCCGAGGCACAGATCGTGCGCGAGCTCGGCACCTTCATTATGAATGGCGGGCTTTACCAGGGGTCGAAGCCGGTGATGTGGTCGGTGGTCGAAAAAACCGCCCTCGCCGAAGCCGAGGTGGAATACCACGAGCATACCTCCAACACCATCTGGGTGCGCTTCCCGGTGATCAATGCTTCCAGGCCCGAATTGGACGGCGCATCGGTGGTCATCTGGACGACGACGCCCTGGACCATCCCCGGCAACCGGGCCATCGCCTACAGCGGTTCCGACAGTTACGTTGCCGTCGAAGTTCGCGAGGTGACCGATGAAAGCCAGGCCAAGGTTGGCGAGAGCCTGGTGGTCGCGGCGGCGCTGCTCGAACGGTTCTTGAACGTAACCGGCATAAGCGGGTACTTGGTGACCGCCGAATTCACCGGCACCGACCTTGCCGGCACCGTCTGCTCCCACCCGTTCCGGGGCCAGGGTTACAATTTCGAGGTGCCGCTGCTGGCCGGCGATTTCGTCGAAATGGAAACCGGCACCGGCTTTGTTCATGTCGCCCCCGGGCACGGCGCCGACGACTGGGAACTGGGCGTCGCCAACGGCATCGCCGTCCCCGAAACGGTCGGCGACGAAGGGCTGTTCCTGGACCATGTGCCGTTGCTGGCCGGCACCCATGTGTTCAAGGCCGACCCGGTGGTGATCGAGGCGCTGGCGGGCGCCGAGAAGCTGCTGGCCAAGGGCAAGCTGCGCCATTCCTATCCCCACTCCTGGCGTTCCAAGGCGCCGCTGATCTTCCGCAACACGCCGCAATGGTTCATTTCCATGGACGCGGGCGAATTGCGCGCCAAGGCGCTGGCGGCCATCGAGGAGACCGAATTTTACCCAGAATCCGGGCGCACGCGCTTGCGCGGCATGATCGAAACCCGGCCCGACTGGTGCGTCTCGCGGCAGCGCGCCTGGGGCGTGCCGATTACCGTGTTCGTCGACAAGAAATCGGGCGAGCCGTTGCGCGACGAAAACGTGCTGGCGCGCATCGTCGAAGCGGTCGAGGCCGAGGGCGCCGATGTCTGGTTCACATCAAAGCCGGCCCGTTTCCTCGGCGATGGTTACGATCCGGACGATTACGAACAGGTGACCGATATCCTGGATGTCTGGTTCGATTCGGGCGCCACCCACAGCTTCGTTCTCGAACAACGGGACGATCTGGAATGGCCGGCGTCGATGTACCTGGAAGGTTCGGACCAGCATCGCGGCTGGTTTCATTCGTCGCTGCTGGAATCCTGCGGCACGCGCGGGCGGGCGCCCTATGAGGCGGTGCTGACGCACGGCTTCGTGCTCGATGAAAAGGGCGACAAGATGTCGAAATCGGGCGGCAACGCGCTGTCGCCCCAGGATGTGATCGCCCAGAACGGGGCCGATATATTGCGCCTCTGGGTGGTCGGCACCGATTATACCGAAGAGCCGCGCTTCGGCCCCGAAATCATCAAGCAGCAGACCGACAGCTACCGCCGCCTGCGCAACACCTTGCGCTTCCTGTTGGGCAATTTGGCCAATTTCGACGCGGCCGAGAAATTACCCGAAGCCGAGATGCCGGAACTGGAACGCTGGGTGCTGCACCGCCTGCACGAATTGGGAACCATGATCACCGATGCCGGCGCCCGCTTCGATTACCACCAGATTTTCACCGAGCTGCACAATTTCTGCGCCAACGAGTTGTCTGCTTTCTATTTGGATATCCGCAAGGATTCGCTCTATTGCGACCGCGCCGATGCGCCGAAACGGCGGGCGGCGCGCACCACGCTCGATCATATTTACGATTGCCTGGTACGCTGGCTGGCGCCGATCCTCTGCTTCACCGCCGAGGAAGCCTGGCTGGCGCGCTACGCCGATGAAGAGGGCAGCGTGCATCTGCAGCAATTCCCCGAGCTTCCGGGCAGCTGGCACGATCCGGTGCTGGCCGAAAAATGGGAAAAAATCAGGAATGTCAGGCGCGTGGCGACCGGGGCGCTGGAAATCGAGCGCGCCGAAAAGCGCATCGGATCCAGCCTCGAGGCGCATCCCACGGTCTATCTCAAGGACGGCATCGCAACCATCTTCGACGGCATCGATTGCGCCGAGATTTTCATAACCTCGGACGCGACGCTGGCAACCGGTGACGCGCCGGACGGCGCCTTCACCCTGGACGACGTGCCCGGCGTCGCGGTGGTTAGCGGCAGCGCCGACGGCGACAAATGCGTCCGTTGTTACCGCATCTTGCCGGAAGTTAGCGGTGCCGCCGGCGGCGATGACGGCATTTGCGGCCGCTGCGCCGACGCGGTCGCCCATTTTCCGGCGGCGGCAGAATAGCGCCCGTGCAAATCAATCATTTCCGCTTCGGCCTGGGCATTGCCGGTCTGGCCATCATCGCCGATCAAGCCAGCAAATGGTGGATACTGGCTTTCGTCATGCAGCCGCCGCAAATCATTCCGGTGACGCCGTTCTTCAATATCGTCTTAACCTGGAACCGGGGAATCAGCTTCGGCCTTTTCAACGATGACGGCGATTTCAACGCCGTCATCCTGTCGGTGCTCGCCATCGCCATCGTGATCTATCTGCTCCGCTGGCTCTATAAGGCCGAAAACCGAATGATGGCGGCGGCGCTGGGCCTGATTATCGGCGGCGCGCTGGGAAATGTTATCGACCGGGCGCTGCATCGGGCGGTTGCCGATTTTCTTGATTTTCACCTCGGCGGCTATCATTGGCCGGCTTTCAACGGCGCCGACAGCTTCATCACGGTGGGCGCCGCCATATTAATTTTGGATTACCTATTTGCACGGGGCCGGCAGCGTAATAATATGGATGATGCGTGAATTCGGGCCGACCAATGAAGACATCGGTTAAAATGTTTCCAATATCGGGCATTACATTTGCGCCGATTCGTGGAGCCGTCATACTGGCGGCGGCGGTGTTGCTGCTCGCCGGCTGCGAAAAAACCAAACGGGCTTTGGGCCAGACCAAGCAGGCGCCGGATGAATTCGCCGTTTACCAGCGCGCGCCGCTGAGCCTGCCGCCCGATTATAACCTGCGTCCGCCGGCACCGGGGGTGAACCGTCCGCAATCGGTCAATCCGAGGGACCGCGCCCGCGCCGCGCTTGGCCAACGCCCGCGGCCACGGCAACCGACCAGCCAAGGTGGAAAGCCGAACTTAAGCGGGCTGAGCCCGGGCGAGCTTTCGGTGCTGCGCATCACCGGGGCCCTTGACGCCAGCAACGACATCCGCAGTCAGGTCAACCGCGAAAGCGCGATCCTGGCCAAAGGAGCCGACAGCTTGACCGATTCGATGCTGTTTTGGCGGGAGAAGCCGCCTTTTGGGATTTCCGTCGATGCCCGGGCGGAACGCCAGCGCATTCGCGAAAGCCAAGCCGAGGGAAGACCGCTGAACGAAGGCGAGATTCCGGTCGTTATGCGCAAGAAAAAGGCTCTGCTCGAGGGCGTGTTCCGCTAAATCGGACCGCCGGGAGCCGGACCGCCCACCAATCTGGCGCATCACTTTGGCGCGAGTTCGCTTGAACCGCATCGCCATGGGCTATATTCGAAATAGGTCCGGCGTTCCTAAATATGCGGCGCTGTGCCGGCGAATTATTGAATTTGGGATTTTTCCATCAATGGCCCGTTTGAACCGATTTAAGGCCGTGATTGCGGCGGCAATCCCCGTAACGCTTATGGCTGCGATGCCGTGGCAGGCCGCATCCGCCGGTGTCTTCAATCCGGAAACATTTACTTTGAGTAACGGCATGCAGGTGGTCGTGATTCCCAATCACCGTGCCCCCGTCGTCACCCACATGGTTTGGTACAAGGTTGGCGCCGCCGACAAACCCAAGGGTAAATCCGGCATCGCGCATATGTTCGAGCATTTGATGTTCAAGGCGACCCGGCGGCTGAAATCAGGCGAATTTTCAAAGATCGTCGCCCGTAACGGCGGCCGCGACAACGCCTTCACGTCACAGGATTACACCGCCTACCACCAGACCGTGGCGGTCGACCGGCTGGAAATCGTCATGCGCCTCGAAGCCGACCGCATGCGCGGCCTGATCCTCGACAAAAAGGAAATCGAAACCGAACGCCAGGTGGTGCTCGAGGAACGGCGTTCGCGCACCGGCAATTCGCCGGGGGCGCGCCTGGCGGAGCAATTCAACGCCGCCTTTTTTCTTAACCATCCATATCAAAAGCCGATCATCGGATGGGAACACGAGATCAAGGCGATCACGCAAAAAGACCTGAAGGCGTTTTACAACAAATGGTACCTGCCCAATAACGCCATCCTGGTGGTTGCCGGCGACATCACGGCAAAAGAGCTGCGCCCGCTGGCGATAAAATATTACAGCCTGATCCCGTCGGGAAAGGTGCCGGAGCGCGCGCGCCCGTCCGAGCCGCCGCACGAAGCCGCCCGGCGCGTCGAATTGCGTGACGCCCGCGTCCGCCAGCCAAGCTGGCGGCGGCGCTATCTGGCGCCGAGCCTGGGATCAGGGAAGCGCAGCCAAGTCTATCCGCTTCAGGTTCTGGCTCAGATCTTCGGCGGCGGCGCCACCAGCCGGCTTTACCGGGCGCTGGTCATCGACCGGCAAATCGCCATCTCAGCCGGCGCCTATTACGACGGCGACGCCATGGGACCGACCGGCTTTACCATATTTGCCAGCCCGCGCCCGGGCACTTCCATGGACGCGCTAGAGACCGCGGTGGAAGAAGAAATCGCCAAGTTGACCAGCACCAGCGTCAGCGCCGAAGATGTCGCAAGGGCCAAGCGCAGCATGCGGGCGAGCGCCGTTTACGCCCGTGATTCGGCGCGCGGCGGGGCACGCGCCTTGGGTGCCGCGCTGGCCTCCGGGCAAACCATTGAAGATGTCGAAAGCTGGCCCGAGCGCATCGGTGCCGTAACCCGCGAACAGATCAACCGGGCGGCGCGCTCGGTGTTGGTCACAAAATCCTCGGTCACCGGCCTGTTGCTGTCGGGCAAAAAGCGGCGGGGGAATTGAGATGATGCGAATTTTTGGCTCTCATTTTCCGGTCTTGCGCCTGGCGATGGTTTTTACCGGGCTTCTCTTGGCCGGACTGATGCCGGCGGCGCCGGCCGGCGCCATCGAAATCAAGCAAGTGAAAAGCCCGTCCGGGCTGGCCGCATGGCTGGTCGAGGACCACACCAATCCGATCATCACCATGAAGATCGCCTTTCGCGGCGGCTCCGCGCTCGACCCGGCCGGCAAGGAAGGGCTCGCCAATCTGGTGGCCTCGACCCTGGACGAAGGCGCCGGCGATTTGGATAGCCAGGCATTCCAGCGCAAGCTGGAGGATCTGTCGATCTCGCTCCGCTTCGGCTCGGGCCGGGACGAGTTCACCGGATCCTTGCGGACCCTGACCGCCAACCGGGACGAAGCCTTTCGCCTTTTCCGCCTAGCCCTGACGGCGCCGCGCTTCGATTCCAAGGCGGTCGAGCGGGTCCGCCGGCAAATCCTTTCGGGTCTCCGGCGATCGGCCGAAAATCCGCGGGATATCGCAGGCCGCGCCCTGATGAAGCGGTTTTTCCCGAACCATCCCTATGGCCGCCCAAGCGACGGCAGCCTTGAAACGGTGCCGCTGATCAAGCTTGCCGATCTGCGCCTGTTCGCCCTTCAGCGCATTGCCCGCGATAATCTGGTGGTCGGCCTGGTCGGCGACATCACGGCGGATGAAACGGCCCGCATGCTGGACAGCGTGTTCGGCGGTTTGCCGAAAAACGCAGCACCGTGGACCCTGCCCGACATTCAGCCGGTATCGGAAAACCGCACTATTGTGATCGACAAACCGGTGCCGCAAAGCATCATCCGCTTCGGCCAGGGCGGCATCAAGCGCAGCCATCCCGATTTCTTCGCCGCCTATATCATGAATTACGTCCTCGGCGGCGGCGGTTTCGAATCCAGGTTGTACGAGGAAGTCCGGGAAAAGCGCGGACTCGCCTATTCGGCGTGGAGTTACCTTTCGCCGATGAACAGCGCCGGGCTGGTTCTCGGCGGCGCCGGCACCGCCAACGAGCGGGCCGGCGAAACCGTCAACGTACTGCGCCAGGAATGGCGGCGCATGGCCGAACATGGATTGACGGCCACCGAATTGCGGGATGCCAAAACCTATCTGACCGGCTCCTACCCCTTGCGCTTTACCTCGTCCCGGCGCATCGCGTCGATATTGACCGGCATTCAGTTGGAACGGCTGGGCATCGATTACATCAAGAAACGCAACGGACTGATCACCGCCGTCAGCCACGGGGATGTCAACCGAGTCGCCAAAAAACTCTTGAAGCCGGACGCCATCACCCTGGTCGTCGTCGGCAAACCCAAGGACGTCCATCCGCAACCCTAATCCGATCAAGGGCTTAACGGGACGCTTTCCCACCGAGTTGCGCAGACTGGTTGCGGTTCCCAGCATTTGCTACTCTGCCCTTGAATAACAGGACGAAGCTCAGGGTGTGATCTACCGGCAAGATACAGAGGGCTGTTTCACCGCGTCGGTCGGCGACAGCGGCCTCGATGAAGATGAATATCGCGGGATTCTTGGCGAATGCGCCGCCGCGCTTGATTTCCTTCGCGCCGGTCACGCCGACCGTTCCCTCCCGTTCCTCGATATGGACCGCGATGCAGAAAACTTAGGCGCACTCGAGGCCGTCGCCCAGCGTCATATCGAGGAATTCGACGATGTCGTGTTGCTCGGTATCGGCGGTTCCAACCTCGGCGGGCGCACCTTGTGCGGCCTTGCGGCGCCGGCACGCCCGGGCGTCGATGGCGCTCTCGACAAACCGCGCCTGCATTTCATGGATAATGTCGATCCGGACAGCTTCGCCCGCCTGTTCACCGCCATCGATCCGGCGCGCACCGGCTTCATCACAACCTCCAAATCCGGCGCCACCGCCGAAACGCTGAGCCAGCTGCTGGTCTCCGCCGGGATGATGCGCGAACGCTTGTCCGAGGCCGCGCTCGGCGAACATTTCACCGCCATAACCGAACCCGGCGCCCGGCCGCTGCGCGCCATCGCCGATAGGTTCGGCATGCCGGTGCTTGACCACCACCCCGGCGTCGGCGGACGTTTTTCCGTATTAACCGTGGTCGGCCTGTTGCCGGCGATGATCGCCGGGCTCGACGCCGAAGCCTTGCGCGGGGGCGCCGCCGACACCATCGCACCGCTTGCCGATGGCGCCGCCCCCGATGCCTTCGCCCCGGCCATCGGCGCCGCCATCAATATCGGCCTCAACCGGACGCGCGGCGTCGGCGCCACGGTGTTGATGCCGTATCTGGACCGGATGGCCGATTTCGGGCTTTGGTTCCGCCAGCTTTGGGCCGAAAGCCTGGGCAAGAACGGTTTCGGCACGACGCCGATCGACGCCCTCGGCGCCGTCGATCAGCACAGCCAGTTGCAGCTTTACCTGGATGGCCCCAACGACAAGATGTTCACCCTGATATTTGCACCGGCAAAAGGCGGCGGCGGGATCATGGACCCGGAACTGGCGGCGGGCGCCGGGCTCGACTACCTGGCCGGGCGGCGCATGGGCGATCTATTGGACGCCGAACAGCGGGCCACCAAAGATACCCTGATCCAACATGACAGGCCGACCCGGATCATCACAATCGATGCGCTGGACGAGGCGTCGATCGGCGCCTTGATGATGCATTTCATGGCCGAAACCGTGATCGCGGCGCATCTTCTCGGCGTCAATGCCTTCGACCAGCCCGCCGTCGAGGACGGCAAGATCAAGGCCCGCCGTTATTTAGAGGAAGACGGAGCATGACCATAAGGCTGCTGCCGCCGACCACCGTCAACCGCATCGCCGCCGGCGAAGTGGTCGAGCGGCCGGCCTCGGCGGTCAAGGAATTGGTGGAAAACAGCATCGATGCCGGCGCCCGGCGCATCGATGTGATCATCCGGGACGGCGGGCGCACCTATCTTTCGGTGGCCGACGACGGCGGCGGCATGACGGCGGATGAATTGGACCTGGCCGTCGAACGCCATGCCACATCGAAATTGGCGGGCGACGATCTGCAGCAAATAAATACCCTCGGGTTCCGGGGCGAGGCGCTGCCGTCGATCGGCTCGGTCAGCCGCATGTCGGTGACCAGCCGCGCCACGGGCAATGACGGCACTGGGGGCGCCGACAGCGCCTGGCAAATTACGCTGGAGGGCGGCGCCAAGTCGGAACCGGTTCCCGCCGCCCGGCCGCCGGGAACCACGGTCGAGGTGCGCGATTTGTTTTTTGCGACGCCGGCGCGGCTGAAATTCCTGAAGGCCGAAAGCACCGAACGCAGCCACGCGCTGGATGCGGTCAAGCGCCTGGCGATGGCCCATCCGGAGATCGCGTTTTCCCTCGGCGACGGCAATCGCAGCCTCCTGAATTTGGCGGCGGCGCAAGGCGATCTGCTGACCTCGCGCCTGGACCGGGTCGACGCCATCATGGGTAACGCCTTCGCCGAAAACGCATTGCCGGTGGAAGCGGAACGCGAAGGCATCCGCCTAACCGGCCATATCGGCCTGCCCACCCTCAACCGGGGCAACGCCGCCTTGCAGTTCCTCATCGTCAATGGCCGCCCGGTGCGCGACAAGCTTTTGTTCGGCGCGGTGCGCGGCGCCTACCGCGATTTCCTCGCCCACGACCGGCATCCCCTGCTGGCCCTGTTCCTGGAAATCCCGGCCTATCAGGTGGATATCAACGTGCATCCGGCAAAAACGGAAGTGCGCTTCCGCGATCCCGGCCTGGTGCGCGGGCTGATCGTCAGCGCCCTGAAGCACGCCCTCGCCGAAGCCGGCCACCGGGCTTCGACAAGCGTCGGCGCCGAAGCCATGGGCGCCTTTCGGGCGCGCCAACATGCCGGCGCGCCGGCGGGAAACTTTGGCCGCCGGCAATACGGGCGCCCGCCGCCATCGGGTCTTTCGGAAGAAAACGTACCTTACCACGTCCCGCTTTCTGGACTGGATGCGCCGCCCTCGGCACGCCAGGAAACCAAATTTACCCCGGTTGACGGCGATACCGACTGGCCGCTCGGCGTCGCTCGGGCGCAGGTGCACGAAACCTATATCGTCGCCCAGACCGAGGACGGCATCGTAATCATCGATCAGCACGCCGCCCACGAACGGCTGGTCTACGAAGATATGAAGGCCGCCATCGAAAATGCCGGAGTCAAGCGCCAGGGCCTGCTGATCCCGGAAGTGGTTGAATTGAGCGAGGCAGAGGCAGAGCGCGTCGTGGCGCATGCCGAAGCGCTGGCCGAACTGGGATTAACCGTCGAGGCTTTCGGCCCCGGCGCCGTGGTGGTGCGCGAAACGCCGGCGCTGCTTGGCGAAGTAGATGCCGGCGGCCTGATCCGCGACCTGGCCGATGATTTGGCGGAACTCGGCGAGGCCCTATCGCTGAAAGACAAGCTGGCCGACATTTCGGCGACCATGGCCTGCCACGGCAGCGTGCGCGCCGGCCGGCGCCTCAATTCAGGTGAAATGAACGCCCTCCTCCGGCGCATGGAAGTGACGCCGCACGCCGGCCAATGCAATCACGGCCGCCCCACCTATGTGGAGCTTAAGCTCGCCGATATCGAAAAGCTGTTCGGCCGCCGCTAAAAAATTTCCGGCGCGCCGTGCCGGTAATCGTCGGCGCAGGTGGATTTGATACCCGCAACCCAATCACCCCAGGGCTGGCCATCGCCGAGCATATGGCGGCGCAGGCGCTGGGTGTCGGAAATTTCACGCTTGAGGCCATGCACGCCGGAAAGCCCGCCGGCGGCACCGAAACCGCCAGCACCAAATCCCACCGGCCTGAGATGATAACGGCTCGCGATGATGCGCGCCTCGGCGGCATCCACCCGCACCGACCAGAACAGCGGCCCGTCTTTCAGATAAACGCGCGCGGTGATGACGTCTTCCCCGGCGCGGCTGCTTTCAACCCTGGCCAGCGAGACCCCGGCCCGGGTGAAATGCTGACGCAGCGCATGCTCGACATCGAACTTGCTCAATTCCTCCTTGTTTTGGGGGAATTGGATGTCGGCGCCGCAAACGCCGGCCAGATGACGCGCATTTTCGGTTTCGGCGGCGCGCGCCGAAGAGGTTCCCGGGAATGTGACGAGGTTGAGAACCGTAAGAGCGATAATGGAGAGGGTCAGGTATTTTTTCATTTGTACTCTGCTTATGAATTTGTTGAAGCGTATCATCTGATTTGTATCGCTAACGGACCGGCGCAATACTTTCCGACGCGGAACGGTCACAATTTTCCGTGAAATATTCCGCGCCGGCGGCATGGCTGCCATGCAAACAGGTAAGCTTAGTACGCCCCAGCGGAAGTCCCGACCCCCTACGACGGACTTCCGTTGGGGCGTACTAGGCGCTGTATCTCAGAAACATAATGTTGGTCGATCCGTAGCCGCGCTCATCGATGACCACGAATTTTTCCGGAACCTCGATGTCCTCGGACTTGCCGGTTTCGGCGACCAGGACGGCGCCGTCCGCCAGCCAGCCCGGCCCGGCCAGCACGCCGAGCGCCGCCCCGATCAATGCCTCGCCGTAGGGCGGATCGAGGAAGACGAGCCCGGCCGGAGCCATGCCGGCGGGCGGCGGACCGAGCTTCCGGATATCGGCGCGCATTGCCACCACCGCATCTTCGTTCAACGCTTCGGCGTTTTCGCGAACCTGATCGAGCGCCGCTTCCGAATAGTCGATAAACAGCGCCGATGCGGCGCCCCGCGACAAAGCCTCCAATCCAAGGGCGCCGGTGCCGGCGAACGCATCTAGAACCGCGCATCCCTCTAATTCCAGGCCGATGCCATGCGCCAGGATGTTGAACAGCGCTTCGCGGATACGGTCGGAGGTGGGCCGCGTCGCCGCCCCCTTGAGCGCCGCCAGGCGCTGTCCTTTATTTTTTCCGCCGACGATGCGCATCCGGTTTCTTTCGCTGCCAGCCCATCTGCTCGGCCAGCGCCTTTTCCTTGACCTCCTCGACCTCGCCCTTGGCAAGGGCGCCCAGCTGAAACGGCCCGAAGGCGACGCGGATCAGCCGGTTCACGCTGAGGCCGAGATGTTCCATGACCTTCCTGATCTCGCGGTTCTTGCCTTCCACCAGGGCAACGCTTAGCCAGGCATTGGCGCCCTGCGCGCGGTCGAGGGCGGCGCGGATGCCGGCGTAGCGCACCCCATCCAACTCGATGCCGCCGGCGAGAGCGGCCAGCTTCGCTTCATCGACGCGGCCATGCACCCGTACCCGGTAACGCCGCGTCCAGCCGGTGGCCGGCAGTTCCAACTTGCGCGCCAGTTCGCCGTCATTGGTCAGCAGCATCAGCCCTTCCGAATTGAGATCGAGCCGCCCGACGGAAATAACGCGCGGCATTTTTTCCGGCATTCGATCGAATATGGTCGGCCGCCCTTCCGGGTCGTGATGGGTGGTCAGCAGCCCCGGCGTCTTGTGATAACGCCAGAGCCGCGCCGGACCGCTTTTCGGAATGCCCTCGCCGTCGACGGTAATGCGGCTGGCCTCGGTGACCAGGACGGCGGGCGTGGTCAGCACCTCGCCATCGACGGCGACCCGGCGCTCGGCGATCCAGCGTTCCGCCTCGCGCCGGGAACAAAGGCCGGCGCGGGCCAGAACCTTGGCGATGCGCTCGCCCTTCGGGGGCTCGATGGCGGCGGCTTTATTTGCGCGCGGCATCGACAAAGGCCGCGAAGATTCTGATATCGCCGGCATCGATTTCGAACTCGGGATGCCATTGCACGCCGATGCAGAAGCGCTGGCGCGGCGCCTCGATGCCCTCGATGACACCGTCGGAGGCGCGGGCGTTGACGACCATCGAGCCTGAAACCTCCTTGACCGCCTGATGGTGGGCGGAATTGACGTTCATGGTCCCGGCGCCGGTGATGCGGTGCAAAAGGGTGCCGGGCTGGATGGCGACGGCGTGGCCGGGCTGGTCCCTGGGACCCGGTTGCTCGTGGGGGAGCGCGTCCGCCACCTCGTCCGGGATATGCTGGATCAAGGTGCCGCCGAGGACCACCGCCAGCAGCTGCTGGCCGCCGCAGATACCGAGGACCGGCATGTCCCGTTCCAGCGCGGCGCGGGTGATGGCGATCTCGAATTCGGTCCTCTCCTCCTTCAAATTGACCGTTTCGTGCTCCTCCTCATCGCCATAGAAAGCGGGATCCACATCGAAATTGCCACCGGTCACCACCAAACCATCGACGGCGCCCAAAAGCTCGGCGGCCAAGTCCATCTCTTGCGGCAGGATCAGGGGCAGCCCGCCCGCCTTGGCGATCGCCGAGGCGTAATTGTGCCTGAGCGCATACCACGGAAATTTGGAATATCCGCCGGGCTCCTCGGTATCGGCGGTGATGCCGATCAAGGGCTTATTGAGTGTACGCGGGGCTTCGCTGCTCATAGCCGCACTTTAGGACGGGACCCGGGGCCGCGCAACGCCCGCCCTTGACCATCCATAGACACTTGCTCCAGTTTGGCGGCATGAACGATGCCCCAAAGGAACCCCTGGAAAATCCGATGGCCCTGGCGCTCAGCCATGCCAGAAACGCCGGCGCCCGCGCCGAGGTGCCGGTCGGCGCGGTGCTGGTGGACGCTTCCGGCGCGGTGCTGGCCGCCGACGGCAACCGCATGATCGAACGGGGCGATCCGACGGCGCACGCCGAAATGCTGGTCATCCGCGCCGCCGGCGAGGCCCTGGGCGCGCCCAGGCTGGCCGATTGCGATCTCTACGTCACGTTGGAGCCCTGCCCGATGTGCGCCGCCGCGATCTCGTTCGCCCGGCTCAGGCGCCTCTATTTCGGCGCCTATGACGCCAAGGGCGGCGGCGTCGAACACGGGCCCCGCATTTTCAGCCAGCCCACCTGCCACCACGCGCCCGAAATCTATGGCGGCATCGAGGAAACCAAGGCGGCTGAGTTGTTAAAGGACTTTTTTACCGAACGCAGGTAAAGTGAGCGCAAAGACGAGGAACGCAGATGGCCAAAACCATGAACGAACCGGGGCGCCTGACCCGCACCTACGCCGACGGCGAATGGCATGACGGCAGCCCGCCGGTGCTGGCGCCCGACAGCCAGGCCATGTGGCTGTCCTCGATCGTCTTCGACGGTGCCCGCTCGATCGGCAGGCATATCCCGGACCTCGATCTGCATTGCCGGCGGGTCAACCGCTCGGCCGAGATTCTGGGCCTCAACCCGACATTGGAAGCGGCGGAGATCGAGGCCTTGGCGCGGGACGGCATGAAGGCCTTTCCGCCCGATATCGATCTTTACATCTGCCCGATGTATTACGCCGAGGACGGCTTCATCACGCCGGTCGCCGAAAGCACCAAGTTCGTGCTCTCCATCTACGAAGCACCGCTGCCCGAGCCCGCCGGTTTTTCCGCCTGCCTCTCCAGCTTCCGCCGCCCGGACCGCGACCAGGCGCCGACCGAGGCCAAGGCCTCCTGCCTTTACCCGAACGTGGCCCGCGCCGTGCAGGAGGCGCGCGACAAGGGCTTCGATACCGCCGTCGTCCTCGACCCCTTTGGCAATGTCGCCGAGTTCGCCTACACCAACCTTTTTTTCACGCGCGACGGGCAGATTGTAACGCCGGCGCCGAACGGCACCTTCCTCAACGGCATCACCCGGCAAAGGGTGATCCAACTGCTCGCCGCCGACGGCACCGAGGTCGAGGAGCGGACGGTGGACTACGGCGAACTGGCCGAGGCCGACGAGCTGTTCTCGACCGGCAATTACTCCAAGATCATGCCCTGCATCCGCCTCGATACCCGCGATCTGCAACCCGGCCCGGTCTATGAGCGCGTGCGGGCGCTCTACATGGAATTTGCGGAGGGGTGTTGATGGCGGGTCGGGAAACATTTTGGCCGTTTCCCGCACTCTAGTTCGGTCCAGGTTCATCGCTGAGCCTCGGGCCATAGAGCATGAATTTGTTTACCTCGGCCATCAGCAATTTCAGAAATTTCCGATGCACGAAAAATTTTTCCCTGCCGACCTGCATCTCCGACAGCACACCGATATCGCTCAATGCCTTTAGATAGCGGGACGCGGCATTCCTTTGCGCAATTTTAGCATCGATTAAATGTCCAATTCGGCAATAGGGCTGCATGAAAATCAATTCAACCAATTCACGGCTGTAGATTTTTGGATAAACCGCGCTGATATAATCACGCGTGTGGTCCATCAGTGCCTTGATGGCGATGATTTTTGCCTTGGTCCATTTGGCCGTATCGTCGATCGCGGCGAGCATATAGAGAATCCAAGATTCCCACGCACCGTTTTCGGTTACCTCTCTGATCAGCCTGTAATAATCATCCTTGTTCTCGATAATAAAGCGGCTGAGATAAAGCACGGGAATGTCAAGCAACCCCTGATCGATAAGGTACAATATATTGAGCGCCCGTCCGGTTCGGCCGTTACCATCGGTGAATGGGTGAATTGCTTCAAATTGATAATGCCCGACAGCCATTCGAATGAGGGGATCGGTACCATCCTTTCCGTTCAGATAGCGTTCCCAATTGCCAAGCTTTTCGCGCAACAGGTGCTCGCCCTCCGGCGGCGTAAAAATGATTTCCCGGGAAACAGTACTGCGCAGCGCCGTTCCCGGTGTGTTTCGAATGTCGATTTCGACGGCGCGGATCGTGCGGCAGATTTTGACCGCGGTTGCCGTTGAAAGCGGGCGGGTCTGAATATCGACAAATCCTTCGAACAATGCCGTCCGATAACGCAAGGTTTCCTTGGTCGCCGGGTCCGCTTCGCCCTCCTGGGCCGCCGCGTGATGAAATAGCTTGTCCTCGGTGGTGACGATGTTTTCTATAGCAGAACTGTCTCTGGCTTCCCTCAAGGGAATGGAATTGATCAATACATTCTGATTGGGAATTAGCGCACCGGCTGTCTTGAGCCCCTCCAAGGCAACCCGTGCCGTGAGGCAACTCTTTAGAACGACGTGCGTTTCCAGTTCAGCCTTTGGCGGAAGTTCAGGCAAGCTGTTGTAGGGACGTAGCGGATTAAATGGAGTCATTTAGATATTTCCAAACCAACTTGGTTTTTTTTGTAGGCTATTTCGAGATTTTCCCATCACCTCTAATTACCCTTAAAATAGGCACTTTTTTTCTATTTCGAGTGCATAATTTAAGGATATGTATGCCGCGAGTGTAGGTCGGTAAAATATGCATTCATTTTTATTTTTTGAGTGCATATCCTGAGAATATGTACATCACGAGTGCATGTCAAGATAATATGCACTTTTTTTTGTGTTTCGTGTGTATATTTAACAAGGCCGATTTTGGGCAAATTCTGCAACACGGGCACATTTCGTCCCCGCGCCGCCAAACAGCTCGGCCCCCTTACCCCCCGAACCTCGGCTCCGGGATGCCGCGGATGCCGAGGCCGGTGAGCTTGAACAGCGAGCCGGCGCCGAACTGGGGCTTGTCCTCGACCACGAAGCGGCCATGGGCGGCGGCGCCGGGATGGTCCACCCGGCACATCGTGGTGACGTAAATTTCATCCATGTCATCGCCGCCGAAGGTGACGCTGGTGATGTTTTTGACCGGCATGCCGATGCGCCGTTCCTCGCTTCCGTCAGGCGCCCGGCGCACCAATTCGCCGGTGACCAATTCCGCCGTCCACATATAGCCTTCGGCATCGACGGTCGAGCCGTCGCAAATGCCGGTCATGCCACGGGTGCTGGCGAACACCCGCCGGTTGGCCAGCGCCCCGGTTTCGATGTCGTAATCATGGGCCCAGATTTCTTCCTGGAAGGTGTCGGTGACATAGAAGGTTTTATCGTCGGGCGACCAGCAGGGACCGTTGGTGCAGATGATCTCGCCGCCGATGCGGGTGACCGATAGGTCCGGATCGAGGCGCCATAATCCGCAGATGGCCAGGTCTTCGAGATCGTCCATGCCGCCGGCGATGAAGCGGCCGGCCCGGTCGACCTTGCCGTCGTTGAGGCGGGTGCGCGGCTGGTCGGCCTCGATCGCGGTGATCAGATCCAATTCCTCGCTGTCGAAATCGTAGAAGTAGAAGCCGTCATCCATGGTCGCGACCATGCCGCCGTCCTTGCGGATGGCGATGGCGCCGACATCGTGATCGGGTATCGAGCGGCTCTCGACGCGGCCCGACCGCGGCTCCATGCGGAACACATTGTCCTTGCCCTTGCGCCGTCCGGTGCCGTCGACCCAATAAAAGAGCCCCGATTCCACATCCCATACCGGGCCTTCGCCCAGATAATTTTCGCAATCGGCGACTTGTTCGATCCTGTAGGTCATGTCCTGTTCCCCCTCTAACCCGCCCCCAAATCCTCGCCGCCGAGAACGCGGCCGACCAGCGCCCGCGTCTCATTGATGCCGTAGAGGGCGGTAAACGAGCCCATGCGCGGGCCGGTGGACTGGCCCAGCAGGGTCTCGTAGAGAGCCTTGAACCAGCTTTTCAAATCCTCGCCATAATGGCGCTTGCCGACCTCGTAGATTTGGGTCTGGATGTCTTCCGCCGCCGCGTCCGCCGGCAGGTCGGCCAAGGTTTGATCCAAATCTTCGAGGGCGGCGCGCTCGGCCTCATTGGGCAAGCGGTAGGTCTTCTCCGGCTTGACGAAATCCCGGAAATAATTGATCGCGTATTCGGTCAGCCGGTCCAATGTCGGTGCGTTTTCCGGCGTTGCGTCGGGCCGATAGCGGGTGATGAAATGCCAAAGCACGGATTTGTCCTCGGAATTGCAGACGCCGGCCAGGTTGAGAAGGATGTTGTAGGAAAGGTGCGCGTCTTCGCGGGGCGGCGCGCCGGAATGGATGTGCCAGGCCGGATTTTCAAGCCGCTTTTGCCCGTCCTGCTCCGGATATTTGGCCACATGCCGCAAATAATCATCGACGTTGCGCGGGATCACGTCGAAATAGAGCCGCTTCGCCTGGGTCGGTTTCTGGTACATGAACTGGGTCAGGGATTCGGGCGGCGCGTAAGCCAGCCATTCCTCCATGGTCAGGCCGTTGCCGCGCGATTTGGAAATCTTCTCGCCGTTTTCGTCGAGGAACAATTCGTAGGTAAAGCCCGCCGGCGGGTTGCCGCCCAAGAGGCGCGCGATCTTCGACGACAGGCGAACCGAATCGATCAAATCCTTGCCCGACATCTCGTAATCGACGCCGAGCGCCAGCCAGCGCATGGCCCAGTCCGCCTTCCACTGCATCTTGCAATGGCCGCCGGTGACCGGCACCTCGATCTTTTCGCCGCCTTCGCCTTCGTAAGTAACGGTGCCGGCGTCGGCATCGGTCTCTAAAATCGTCGCCTGCAACACGCGCCCGGTGTCGGGGCAGACCGGCATGAACGGGCTGTAGGTCTTGCGCCGTTCCGGCCCCAGGGTCGGCATGATGACGCCGCGCACGCGCTCGTGGTTTTCCAGCATGGCCAGGAGGGTGGCGTCGAATTCGCCCGATTGGTAGGCCTCGGTGGCGCTCTTGAACTCGTAATCGAAACCGAATTCGTCGAGGAAGCTTTTGAGGCGCGCGTTGTTGTGGGCGCCGAAACTGTCATGGGTGCCGAACGGATCGGGCACCGAGGTCAGCGGTTTGCCCAGATGCTGCTCCAGCATCTCCTTGTTGGGGACGTTGTCGGGCACCCCCCTGAGCCCGTCCATATCGTCGGAAAAGGCGATCAGGCGGGTCGCCATGCCGGTCAGCGCCTCGAATGCATGGCGCACCATGGTGGTCCGCGCGACCTCGCCGAAGGTACCGATATGGGGCAGGCCCGATGGGCCGTAGCCGGTTTCGAACAAGACGTATTCGGCACCATCTCCCCTCGCCGGCAGCCTGCCGCCGAGCCGTTTTTCGAGCTGGCGGGCCTCGGCGAAGGGCCAGGCGTTGGCCTCTTTTGCGTGCTCCTGAATGGCGTTCATGGCGGGCTGCTATTTCCGGTTACCGGTTGAGGGCTGGACCCTAGGTTCCGGCGCCGATGCCGTCAACACCGCCGCTACGCGAGCCGAAATGCAACATATTTCGGGAAAAACGGGCATGGACATGACGGTCATTTATGGACATTCGTGGACATCTAGGGACATTCGCCGGGATAATTGAACCACCGGGGCGGTGAGTGGGAGAGGCGTAAAACGCGGCGCGCCCGGCCAAAATATTCCTCACCGCCTCACTGTCTCCGTGGTTTTCAATACCTAATATGCAGGACACGCGCCCAGAATTCTGCTCCCGGCCGCCGATCGTGACTTCCCGTTCACAATATCAAAGAAGACTATCAGTATAGAACATTAGAGGAACATTGTCAATAGAATCGGTGTTCCGTCAGTTCGTTGCCTGCTTCTTATTCTTCCCCCTGCCCCCAGCCCCCGTCCGCACGCTGGAAACGATGCCGCGCACGCTTGCCGGCGCCGGAAACGACGGCCGCCGGTGGGATATAATTACTGGCGGCATATAATTACCTGAAGCGCCCGCGCGCCTTTACCTTGCCGCCGGCGCGGCTCAACGATGCGCCGCCCCGGACGCCGTAACTTCCGCCCGCCGAGCCACCCAAATGAGACAAGCCACGGGCGCGCCTGGCGCGCACCTTGGCGTAGCCGTAACGCCGGCTTGCCTGGCCCGCGGACGGGGGCCGGCGGTTCTTGCCCAGGCGCACGCCCACCTGGCGGCCCGACGCGGTGGTGATGACGATATCGGTGGGCTTCTGCAGCCGGCTTTTGCCCGGCAGGGAGGAGCGCTCGGCCTTGCCCCTTGGCCGCGCAAGGCCGCCGCCGGCGGGCATCGACCCGGCACCGGGGTCGATCCGCCGCGCCTTGCGCCGGGATGCAAGGCTACGGTGCCGGCCACTGACAACCTCACCCAGATTGCGCGCCGAAAGCAGCCCCTCGGCCTTCATTTCCTTGAAAACCCGGCCCCAGCCCTGGCCGTCGGCCTTGACGGCGGCGATCCGATCGAGGCTCCAACTTTCCCCCATTTGGCCTTCCCCTCCCGAGGATTGCGCCGCGAATAGGGCTTCGACGATTTCCCGTCCTCCGGGCGACAGGCTGTCATAGCTGGAAGCGGCGTCCACTGATGTTTCCGGAGTATTTGGCGGCGTTTGTGTTTCGGCCCGGCCAACGGGTGCTGCCGCCAGCATTGCCAGTGCCAGAACCGCGCACAAAGTGCGTTGTGACACGGACATTTACCGCCTCCCGACCGTATCGGGCCCCGGCGCAAAAGACACCGGAGCCATCGCCGCCATTTCCGATTCCAGGGTCTCGGCGGTCTGGATGATGATCTCTGTCGAGGTGGCGCTGTCCTTGAAGAATATATCACCCTCGTTGGCGACCACGCGCATGCGCGTCGTTCGGCGGGTCAGGGATTCCAGCTCGATGTCAATCTCGCGGTCGGCGGCGGTGCCCTTGATTTCCCATCCCGACTTGGTTTCGCGGATATCGGTCACCGCGATATCCATGCGCGCCAGGGTCTTCAATGTGGCGCGGCGCACATCGGCGGCCGGTGTCGTAAAGGTTTTGTAACTGATGCCGCTCAGCGTGTGATCGACACCGACACCGCCGGCGACCCCGGCGGCGGTCAGCGCCACCGCCGCGCAACCCGGCAGCGACAGCATGGCCAGTCCGATAATGGCGAATTTCAATGCTTTCATTGTATCCTCCTAATCAAAATAAAAGTGTAAATCGTGCCTATCCGCTTGACACCCACACCCACTACATCTAGGGTGGGCGTAAAGCGGATAGGGGGTTGGCT
>NZAK01000112.1 GCA_002687515.1 Rhodospirillaceae bacterium | reverse complement strand
GATCTCCAGGAGCGGGCGCTGGCCGATCCCAAACTGGACATCCGCACCGGAAAGCGCGCCGTCGATATCGCCGGCGACGACGGCGTCACCGGGGTGGTGATCGAGGATGTGGCCAGCGGCGAGACCGAGACCCTCGACGCCTACGGCGCCCTGGTCCATGTCGGCATGCGGCCCAACACCGATTGCCTGGAGTTTCTTTTGGATCTCGACGGCGACGGTTATGCCGAACCCGACGCGCAATTGCAGACCGAAATTCCCGGCATCATCCTGGCCGGTGATATCCGGCGCGCCTCGCCCCGCGTCGTCGCCGCGGCGATCGAAGACGGCGCCCTGGCCGCGGCCACCGCGCAGCGGATTTTAAGCGGCTGATTCGTTAATTCGGTGACGCTAATTCGGAGCTAATTCGGTGACAGTTTACTTTTAGGCAGCAGCTGATTTTTAGCCACCTAAACGCGTCACCTAAAAGTAAACTGTCACCGAATTAGCACCCACCGAATTAGCCACCGAATTAGCTGGGCCGGATGGGGGGCAATCACCCTATGCCTAGTCCTTGCCTTCCTTGTACATGGAACGGCCGATGGGGACGTATTTCCAGGGCGACGGCAATTCGCCGACCGGCACCTCGATCAGCACCGGCACATCGGCCTTGAAGGCGGTTTTGAGCGCCGTGCCCAGTTCATCGGGGGTTTCGGCGCGCAATCCCATGGCGCCGAAACTTTCGGCGAATTTGACGAAATCGGGGTTGCTCAGTTGATCGGCGATGTGGCGGCCATCGAAGAAAAGCTTTTGGTTGCGGTGGACATTGCCGAAATGGCTGTCATTGAAGATGACGGTCACCAGGTTGATCTTGTGATGAACGGCGGTTGCCAGTTCATTGGCGCAGAACATGAAGCCGCCGTCGCCGACCACCGCCATCACCTGTTTGTCCGGATGCGCCACCTTGGCGCCGAGGGCGGTCGGGAAAGCATAGCCGAGGGTGCCCTGAAAGCCGGCATGGAAGGAGGTGCGGGGGCCGTAGACCGGGTAACCATATTGCGCGTAAAACCCCATTTGCGTGACGCCCCAGCAGGCGATGCCGTCATCGTCCAACTCGCGGCGCAGGGTTTGGGCAAAGGACGCCAACGGCTCGAGGCCGAAATATTCGTCCTCTTTCGCTTTTTTACGGGCGTTCAGTTCGTCCTTGCGGTTATCGCGCTTGCGGTTGTGGCGCTGGGCGCGCGTCGCCAGGCGCCCAAGCGCAGTTTTCGCCGGCGCCACCAGATGCACGTCGGGTGTGGCCAGATCGAGCGACTGCTTGGGGTCGACATCGATACGGATATATTTGGCGCCGGCGGGCAGTTTCCAGCCGGCGAGCGGCGCCAGCATGCGCGAGCCGGCGGCAACGATGACATCGAACTCGGGCCACATGTCGCGCCCGAGGGTCCAGTTGTGCGCCAGATAATGGCGGAAATCGAGGGCGCCCTGCCCCTGCGGCGACATGAACACCGGCGCCTGCACCTCTTCGGCGAGGGCCAATAGCTCGGCTTCGGCGCCGAAAATGCCGCCGCCGACGAAGATCGCCGGATTTTCGGCATTGCCGATCATCGCCGCCGCCTGTTCGATGGCGTCGTCGTCCGGTTCCGCCTCCAGGGCGCCGTAATCGGCGACCGGGTCGAGGAGCGTCACCTCGCCGGGATCGCGCATGATATCGGGCGCCATTTCAAAATAAACCGGCTGGCGGCGGCCGGTATTAAGCTGGGCGAAGGCTTCGTTGATCAGGGCCGGCGCGTCGCCCGGGGTTTCGGCGCTGCCGCGCCATTTGGTGACGCTGGCGACGACGCCCGGCTGGTCGGCAATCTCGTGCAACTGGCCGCTGCCCTTGCCCATCCATTGCGACAGGATCTGCCCGCCGAGGCAGAACACTGGCACGTTGAGCCCGTGCGCCGAACACAAGGCGGCGCCGACATTGAAGACGCCCGGCCCCGGCACCACCGCGCAGACACCGACCTTGCCGGTTGAATGGGCGTAGCCCATGGCCATGTAGCCGGCGCCCTGTTCGTGGCGGGTGTGGATGATCCTGAGCCTGTCCCGCTCCTTGTGAAATGCGTCGAACAGGTAATCCAACTGGGCGCCGGGCAGGCAGAAAATGGTATCGACACCGTGGCGGATAAAGGATTGGGTCAGCGCCTCGGCGCCGCTCATCTGCGTCATGATTTCCCCCCAAAATTGAGGCCGGTTATTGCGACAGGTTCAGGCTATATTGTTAAAGGCTCTTGCGCACGCCGATCAGGGCGAAGAAATTTTTCTGCGAGCCGGCATGCAGCAACATCACGGCGCAGCCCAGCAGTTTGTCCTTGCCGTCGGTGCCGGCGGCCGGGCAATTGGTTTCCGCAAGCTGCGGCGCCTTGGCGGCGCGGCCGAGAAGTTTCTCGGCTCCCGTGAAGGCGTTGGGCAGATCGGATTCGCGCCGCGCGTTGCTGACGGCTTTGCCGTTGACGACAATATCGGGGATCACGCCGTGGCCCTGGATGGTGCGCCCCGACGGCAGGTAATAGAGCGCCGTCGTCAGGCGCAAGGCGCCATCCCATTCGAGCGGCGAAATGGTCTGCACCGAACCCTTGCCGAAGCTTTGGCCGCCCATCAGGACGGCGCGCTTGTGATCCTGCAGGGCGCCGGCGACGATTTCCGAGGCCGAGGCCGAGCCCCGGTTGATCAACACCACCATCGGCAGGCCGGCGGCGATATCGCCGCGCGCGGCATCGAAGCCGCGGCCGTTGCCGTCGCGGTCGCGCACCGAAACCACGGTTCCCCGATGCAGGAAAGCATCGGCCACCGCCACCGACTGGTTCAGCAATCCGCCGGGATTGTTGCGCAGATCGAGGACAAGACCCTTGAGGCGCGGACCCAGCTTGCCGCGCACCTGGTCCATGGCGCTTTCGAGGGCACCCTCGGAGCTTGAAATGAAATGGGTGACGCGGATGACGCCGATGTCGCCCTCGGTCGCCCACTTGACCGGCTGGACGCGGATGATGGCGCGCGTGACGACCACATCGAAATCGTTTTTCTTGGCGCGGCGGATGCCGAGCCGCACCTTGGAATTGGGCGCCCCGCGCAGCCGCCGCACGGCCTGCATCAGGCTCATGCCCTTGATCGGGTCGCCGTCCACATGGGTGATCAGATCGCCGCTCTTGAGGCCGGCGCGCTCGGCCGGCGTATCGGCGATCGGCGCGATCACCCGGATCAGCCCGTCCTCCATATTGATCTCGATGCCGAGGCCGCCGAACTGGCCCGAGGTGACCACCTGGGATTCCTTGAACTCGGCGGGATTGAGGTAGCTGGAATGGGGATCGAGGGTGGCCATGATGGCGTCCAGCGCCGCCTCGGCCGCCACCGCCGGGGTCACCGTTTTCCGTTCCTCCTTGATCTTGTCGAGGGCGGCGACGGCGGTCTCGATCATCTTGGCTTCGTCGGTGGGATGGACGTAGTCGTCGCGCACCCGCTCGAAAGCGTCGGCGAAATGCTTGAGCTGCTGGCCGCGCGAGCCGTCGGCCAGGGTCACTTCGGCGAAGCGGGCCTTGAACTGCTCGTAGCCGGCATTGGCCTCGACCGAGTGGCTGGAGCGCAAATCGAAGCCGCCGAACACCCGCGCCATCGACGCATCGCCACAGCCGGTGAGCACCCCGGTCAGCATCACCAAGATGGCGGTGACGGTCAGCACGGGCGAATATGCTTTCGCTGTCACGTATTTTTTCACGTATTTATTCTGGCGTTTTATCAAAGTCATTGCTTCTCCGGCCGGGCGGCGGGCTCCGGTGCGCACCGCCGCCTAATCCTACAATCCTTTATCGGGGGGCGCACGCGTTCATCCGTCGGCGGTGATCTTTTCAATCAGTTCATCCAAGATGCGCGGCGCGTCGTCGTTGCCGACCTGGCAGGTACCCGCCGCTTCGTGACCGCCGCCGCCATATTGCAGGACCAGCTCGCCAACATTGGTCTTCGAGGTGCGGTTGAAGATGGACTTGCCGACGGCATAGACGGTGTTCAACTGATCGAGCCCCCAAATGGCGTGGATCGAGATATTGGCTTCCGGATAAAGTGCGTAGATCATGAACCGGTTGCCGCTGTAGATCACCTTTTCGTCCCTGAGGTCGAGCACGATCAGGTTCTTGTGCTCGGCCGTGCAGCGGTGCAACTGCTCGACGAATTTGTCCTTGTGCAGGTTATAAAGCTCGGTCCGTTCCTTGACGTCGGGATGCTGCAGAACTTCTTCGATATCATGGTCGCGGCAAAGATCGATCAGTTCCATCATCAATTGGTAGTTGGAAACCCGGAAACTTTTGAAGCGCCCCAACCCGGTGCGCGAATCCATGACGAAGTTGAGCATCGCCCAGCCGCTGGGTTCGAGCACTTCGTCCATGGTGAACTGCGCCGAATCGGAACGGTCCACGGCCTCCATCAATTCGTCGCTGACCCTCGGGAAGGCGTCCCTGCCGCCGTAATAATCGTAGACCACGCGCGCCGCCGAACGGGCGCTCGGTATGTTGACATAGTTGGACGGCATTTTGTCGAGGCGGATGGTCTCGCTCAGGTGATGGTCGAAGGCGCGCTGCACCCTTCTATCGAAGGGCAGGTTGGCGGTGATGTCGTTCTCGCTCAGCAATACCAGGCCGTCCTGCACGTCCTTGGGATGCACGAACTTGATATCCTCGATGACATCCAGCTCGCGGAACAGGACGGCGCACACCAAACCGTCGAAATCGCTGCGTGTTACGAGACGAAATTTGTCTTCAACATCCGCCATGGGCGTCACCTCATGCCAATTGGCTTTTCTTGCCGCCCCCCGATGGGGGCCGACCGGCGCCAACGCGCCACCGCCACCGCTTATAGCGGTATTTCTGTCTAGATTCCAGTCACTTGGGCGTCAGCGGCAATAATCATTGCCGGCGCTGGACGGCGCCGGTTGCCGATGGCACAGTGTTGACCGGCTTCGAATATTATTTCATGGGGCAAACGGATGCTGGAACTTTACCACAACGACATGTCGAGCTGCGCCCAGAAGGTGCGCATGGCGCTCGCCGAAAAGGGCCTTGAGTGGAGCGGCCATCACCTGGATTTGCGCGCCGGCGATACCTTGACGCCGGAATATCTGAAGATGAACCCGAACGGCGTCGTGCCGACCATCATCGATGACGGCTGGGTGATTATCGAATCCACGGTGATCAACGAATATATCGACGATGCCTATCCCGATCCGCCCCTGCGGCCAACCGATCCCAGGGACCGCGCGGCCATGCGGCTGTGGACCAAGAAGCTGGACGAGGGCCTGCATAACCACACCGCGACGATCTCTTCGGCGATCGCCTTCCGGCATCAATTCGCTAGGCACACGCCGGAGCAAATGGCCAAATTGCTGGCCGCCATGCCGGACCCGGCGAAGCGCGAGCGGCGCAAGGACCTGCTCGAAAACGGGGTCCGTTCGAAACTGTTTCCGGCAGCCATCGGCGCCTGGAACAAGACCCTCGGCGACATGGAGGACCGGCTGGCCGAAAGCGCCTGGCTGGCCGGCGATGAATTTTCCCTCGCCGATATCGCCTATGCGCCCTACCTGACCCGCTGGGAACATCTGCAATTGGTCGGGCTGGTGGCGGGCCGCCCGCACCTGGCGGCCTGGTTCGAACGCATCCGGGAGCGGGAAAGTTACGGCATCGGCTTTACCGACTGGTTCAACGATAAATACCTGCCGCTGATGGAGGAAAAGGGCCTCGAAGCCTGGCCCGAGGTCAAGACGATGCTCTAGCGCACTATCCGACCAAATCCGGTCCATTTGATGTGGCAGCCGGGTTTTTCGGGTAGGCGCGGTGCGCGGCGCGATGTTTTCACATCGGGCAAGCGCCGCAACGCACCCGAAGGGCCCGGATGCCGCACCGAAGGCCGGGTGCTTTTGCGCCGTGGCTGCGTTGCGCATCTTTGCCGATGCACTGCATCGCCATGCGAAGCGCGCCTAACCACGACGCAAATTCACCCGGTCAAATTGATCGGATTTGGTTGGATAGTGCGCTGGAGCCCAAGGCATGCACCGCCCAGATGCTTAAGGCCAGCAGGATGAAGGCGCCGGCCTGATGGGTGGCGGCCAGCGCCACCGGCACCACCAGCAAAAGCGTCACGATGCCGAGGGCGAGTTGCAACACGGCCAGCAGCGCCATCAAATCAAAGGCGGTCCGGGCGATACCGGCGGAGAGACGCCGCCGCGCATATATCCATAGCGCCAGCACCAGGATTACCGTGACTTCGGCCAAAAGCCGGTGGTCGAACTGCACGGTGGTGATATTTTCGAACAAATTCAGCCAGGCCGGTTCTCCGATGAACAATCCGTGCGGCACCAAGCTACCGTCCATCAGCGGGAAGGTGTTGTAGGTCAGCCCGGCGTCGAGGCCGGCGACGAAACCGCCCGAGGTCATGGTCAGCGCGATGCAGGCGGCAACGATGGCGGTGAACCAGGCGAGGCCCTTGTTGGCCGGGTCCAGGCGCCAGCCGCCGGGCCCGCGCAGCAGCGACAGCGCCACCCAGAGCATGTAGCCGTAGATCAGCATGGCCGCCACAAGATGGGCGGTCAGGCGGTATTGGCTGACATCGGTGCGCAGGGCGAGGCCCGATTTGACCATGTACCAGCCGAGCACCCCTTGCAGCCCGCCGAGGATGAACATCGAGATAAGCCACGGCGCCATCTTGCGGCTGATCAGGCGGCGGTAAAGGAAATAGAGGAACGGCAGTGCGAAGGCGAGGCCGATCAGGCGCCCCCAGAGGCGATGCACATATTCCAGCCAGAAAATGGATTTGAAGCCATCCAGGGTCATGCCCTCGTTGATTTCCCTATATTGCGGGATCTCACGGTAAAGCCCGAACACGGCGCGCCATTCGGCGTCGGTGATCGGCGGCAGCCAGCCGGTCACGGGGCGCCAATCGACCATCGACAATCCCGACCCGGTCAGCCGCGTCAGCCCGCCAAGGACGACCATCACGAACACCATGCCGACCAGGACCAAAAGCCAGACGCCAAGCTTGCGCGCATTCCGCTCCGCCGCGCCCAACTGCGCCGCGTCATGTTCGGCCGCGCCGTCACCACCGGCCCTGAGTTCGCTATCCGCCAGTTGCATGGCAGGGTTTTCCCACGTTTGAAGCCTGGGGCCAAGTGGCTTCAATAAACCATGATTAATGACTTAGTGACACTCGCCGATGTAAATTGAGCTCCGATAAAGACATGATCGTTCTTGGACTGAAATGTTACAGCCACGATACCGGCGCCGCCATCGTTTCCGACGCGGGCGGCGGGCTCCGGGTGCACGCCATTTCCGAGGCGCGCCTCAACCGGCGCAAGCATTCCTTCACCTATCCCCTGATGTCGATCGCCTACTGCCTCGACAGCCTCGGCCTCGAAAGCCTCAGCCAAGTGGACCTGGTTTGCATCGACAGGCACATGGAAACCTGGCCCGAGGAAAATTCCCAATTCGGCTACCAAAAAGCGCTTGACCGCTACCAGCCGCGCTATGACGACAATCACCGCTGGAACTACCTGGCGGAACAGAGCATCGATTTTTCGGGCACCGCGTTGCGTTGGGTCAACCATGTCGACGCGCACGCGGCCAGCGCCTATTACGCCAGCCCCTTCGATGACGCCGCCGTGCTGATCGCCGAGGGCGGCACCGGCATCTACCGGGGCGAAGGCGCTGTTCTCGGCACCATCGACCGCATCGGCTATCTCGGCGACAGCTACCGGGACGGTGCCAAGCTTGCGACCAGACGCGATCATTTCGTCAATTCGTCGTTCCTTTACGACCGGGTGTCGGAACTTCTCGGCTATGACATTTTCGGCGCCGGGCAGACCATGGCCCTGGCCGGCTACGCGCACCGGTTTCCGAAACGCGATCTGTTTGATGTGGATCCGGACCGCTTCGACGATTTCATCATCAACCATGACCGCACCGTGCACGCCATGCTGGACATGGAAACCTATGCCGGGGCCGATGCCGGCATCGTCGATGCCCACTGGACCAACCTCGCCCGCCAGGCTCAGGAAACCCTGGAAGAAGACATTCTTTACCTGGCCTGGCTGGCGCGCAAGAAGACCCGGGCCAAGAATTTATGCCTGGCCGGCGGCGCCGCCCTCAACTGCATCATCAACCGCAAGATCATGGAAAGCGGATTGTTCCGGGATATGTTCATCCAGCCGGCGGCATCCGACGAGGGCATTCCGTTGGGCGCGGCGCTGCACGGCTATTACGCATCGGGCGGCACGGAACGGTGGCACATGGAGCATGCTTATCTCGGCAAGGCGCCAGGCGGCGGCGATTGCCATCAGCTATTCGATAAATGGCGGCTGACCAGCGAGCCGGCGGACCCGGACGCCGTCGCCAAGCTGCTGGCCGGCGGCGCCATCGTCGGGCGCATCGATGGGCCCTCGGAATACGGCCCGCGGGCGCTCGGCAACCGTTCCATCCTCGCCGATCCGAGGCCGGCCGATATGAAGGACCGGCTCAATGCCGGGATCAAGCACCGCGAGGGCTTCCGCCCGTTCGCGCCGTCCTGCCTCGCCGATGCGCCGCCGGAATTCTTCGACACCCCCCATGACAGCCCGTTCATGATCGTCGCCGGCCAGGTGGCACCGACGCACCGGGATCAGGTGCCCGCCGTCACCCACGCCGACGGCAGCTGCCGGGTGCAGACGGTGGCCCGCGAAACGAACCCCGATTATCACGCACTGATCGACGCTTTCGGCGCCGAAACCGGTATTCCACTGGTCCTCAACACCTCGTTCAATGACCGGGGCGAGCCGATCGTCGAAAGCCCGGAAGACGCGATTAGCTGTTTCCTGCGCACCGGCCTCGACGCCTTGTGGATGGACGGCATGCTGGTGCGCAAAAGCGCCGCGACGCCCGAGGTCGATGGCGAAACCCTGCTGGCGGCAACCGCCGAGCAGGTGGCGCGGCAATATACCGACCTGATCGAACGGTTCTGCGACATGGCCGCCTATGTCGCCCTCGCCGGCCAATTGACGGACCGGGAAAAATCCCTGAGCGAGGTCGGCTAGCGCCCTCCCCCTTACCCTTCGAAACTGGCGCGGGTGAAGAAATCGGCGTGCTGGGCGATGGCCCGTTCATTATCGAAGATGCGCGCCGCCCCGGCGGCGATTTCGGCGCGCGCCGCGGCGGCGAAATCGCGGTTGCTCAGCAGCTTCGAGACCAGGCCCGCGTAATCACCGGCGTCGGCGGCGATGCAATCCCGGTAGCCCATCTGGTTGTAGATACCAAGCGACAGGCGTCCGCGCGTATGGGTGCTGGGCAGCGTCACCACCGGCGTGCCGACGGCCAGGGCTTCGAAGCTGGTCACGCCGCCGCAGAAATGCGGCGTATCCAGAACCACGTCGGCGCCGTGCAGGAAGCGAAGGTAATCTTCGCGGCGCATGCGTTCGCGAAACCGGATACGGTCATCGGCGCCGGCTACCGTGCCCGCCAGCCTTTGCCGCAGCAATCGGGTCCAGTTGTCGCGGCTGCCGCCGATGATTTCCAGACGCGCCGACGGATTTTCGCCCAGGATCCGGCTGAGGATCGGATCGAAGTCGGGATGGAACTTGAACAGCGACTGCGGACAGGCCAGCAATGGCCCGCCGCCTTGGTCCCGCGCCAGATCCAGTCCTTGCGCCGGGTTGTCGATGCAATTGGTGAAATCATCGAAGCGCACCAGCTTCTCGGAGAACGCGGCTTCGGCACCCTCGCCCTCGACCCGGCGGCTGGAGATGAAATAATCCATATTGCCGATGCCGGTGGTCACCGGATGGCCCCAGCCGGCGCATTGGATCGGCGCCAGTCGGGAAAAGGCGAGGAAATAGGTCAGCGGCTCCATGCCGATGTCGGGGTAATGAAGGCAATCCAATTCCGCCGCCGCGATGATCTCGCGCGCCGTGGCCAAATCGGGCGGCAGGGCATGGAACCGGTCCGCCGCCGCTTCGATGCGCGCCGACATCGCGTCTCGGGCGCGTGAAATAGAAAACACATGGACCTCGAATTCGGGGCGCGGCAGCATCTCGATCAGGCCCGCGTTCAAGCGCCCGATGCTGTGTTCGTGGAAAAACGCCGAGACCAAGCCGATGCGCATCGGCCCGCCTTCCATGCCGGCCAGCCACTGATCGCAATGGCGGGCGCGGTACAATAAATCGGGACAGGCTTTTTCGTAGACCTGGGCGATACGTTCCTGAATGGCCCGGTCATCGAGGCCGTGATAGGCGAGCATGAAATTGGTGGCGCCGACTTCGCGCGGCGGATCGGTCAAACGCAAATCATCATCCAGGAGATTCTCGAGCCGGGATTGCATGCGCTCCCGGAAGGCCTCGATCTGATCCAGCGAACTTGGAATAACCGGCAACAGCAGCGCATCGCGTATCCGGGTTCCGGCATCGCCGCGCAGATGGATGGCGGCGCCGTACGCGGCCTCGGCCTCGGCGGTCTCGCCGGCCGCTTCCAGGGCGTCGGCGAGATTGCGCCGCGCCGGGGCGTATTCCCCGTCGGCGGCGATGGCGGCGCGGTAGCATTCGCCGGCTTCCCGATAGCGCCGGGCGTCTTTCAATAGGTTGCCGAGATTGTTGTGGGCGGCGGCGAATTCCGGATCGAGGGTGATCGCATGGCGGTAGAGGCCCTCGGCCGCGTCTGATCGATCCATATCGGCCAGCAGATTGGCCAGGTTATAGGTGAAATCGGCATTACCGGGCGCCAGTTCCATCGCCCGGCGCAAATTCGTCTCGGCGGCATCGAGATCGCCGGCGGCTTGTTGCACGACGCCCAAATCGGCGGCGAAATCGGCCCGCGTCCCGGCCAGCGCCAGCGCCGCCTCCAGCTTTTCCACGGCGCGGGCAAGCTCGCCCCGGTGAAAGTGGGCGATCCCGTCCCGGTGCAGTTCGGCGGCCTGCCCTGCAATATCCTCGGGCGTGGTCACGGCAGTTCCCGGCGCAAGTTATCCAGCGCCGCGTCCCAAGTTCCGTCCGCCGCTTGGCGGAACAAACGGAAATCTGGAAACCAGGGGGAGCTATCGCCGGCCGCCATCCAGCGGTATTCGGCGGGGTGGGTGACCAGAACCAGGGCTTGCCGGCCGGCGGCGGCGCGTAGATGCATGTTGGTGTTGGAGACCCCGGCCAGGTGATCGATCAGGGCCATCAGCGCCAGCATGTCTTCGAGATCATCGTTGCAGGCGGTGAAATCAGCCGCCTCCCCGCCGAGGGCGGCGCGCAGGGCATCGCCTTCGCCGGCGCCGGGGGCGCGTTGCAGATTGACGATGGTACCGGGGTAATTCCGGATCGCAACCGCCAGCGCGTCGATGCTGATTTCCTTGTAGAGCGAGCCGGGCTGCTTGATGCCGGCACGGTAGGTGATACCAAGATAGGGCGGCGGCCCGGCCTCGGCCAGCCTGGCGCGCATGCGCGCCAGGTGCGCCGGCTCGGCATCGAGCCGGATGCTGGCCGGCGCCGAGCGCGCCGACAGCAGGTACGGCAGGTCGGCCGCCGAAACCCAGTCGCCCCCATCGGACAGGTCCGCCACTTCGACGAAATCCAATCGCCGCAACAGGGGCCGGAGCCTGGCGTCGCCGGCATAGCGGGCCTTGACGCCGCGCACCGCTAGCTCGCGAACGAAGCGCAGGAAGTATAGCTCGTCACCCAACCCCTGCTCGCCCCGGACATTGACCGCCGCGCCGGGCTGATGGTCGGCCCAGGGCACGCCGGGAAACGGCGTGGCGCCGCGCTCGGCGCTCGGCCGGTAGCGGTAATTGGCCCAGCCTTCGCCGAACTCGCCCTCGGCCAGTTGCAGCAGCGCCAGATTCCAGCGGCATTTGGGAAAATCTGGCCTGAGCGCCAGCGCCCGGCCATGGGCCTCGCTGGCCGCATCGAGTTGCCCTTGCGCCCGCAGGTTCGAGCCCAGGCTCGACCAAAGCTCGGCAACGCCGTCATCTTGCGCCAAGCCTTCGCGGAACAGGGCCTCGGCCTCTTGATGCCTGCCGGCGTCATCCAAAAGCACGCCCAGATTGTTGATCGCCTGCATGTAGGCGGGGCGGAACTGAATGGCGCGCCGGTAATGACCGATGGCGCCTTCGGGCTCGCCCAGGCGTTCGAGGGCGATGGCCCAATTGAAATGCGCCTCGGCGAAATTGATGCGGCGGCACAAGGCCCGGGCATAGAATTCGATGGCATCGGCCCAATGGCCGTCCGCCGCCGCCATCAGCCCCAAATTCATGGCCGGTTCGGCGAACACATTGTCCAAAGCCATGGCCCGCCAGAATTCGGCGCGCGCCTCGGATATTTTATCCTGCGCGCGAAGCGCCTGACCGAGATTGTTGGCGCTGCCGGCATCATCGGGCGCGGCCCTGGCGGCACGGCGGAAATATTCCTCGGCGCCGGCGAAATCCTGGCGCCGGAAGGCGGCGGCTCCGGCAAGCTGCAGGGCTTGGGCGTTGCCGGGCGTCGCGGCCAGGATTTCCCCAAGCCTGCGCGCCGCGCCGTCCAAATCCTCGCCCCGTTCGATCTGCTCGGCGATGGCTTTTAACGCCGGTTCCAATTCAACCATGATCCCGCCATCATAATCTGGATAAGGTAGGGGTTAAACAGCGCAGGAAAATTCGCGCCGCGATGTCCGCAGCGACTTGGCCCTCGGTATTGCGCTATTCCGCGTCCTGGCTTGAGCTGCCGAGCGCGGCGCGCAGGATCAGATAAACCTTGCCGGCATCCGAGGTCATGAAGCTGGCGCCCATGACGCCGCCCTGCTCGGAACGCTTGGCGCTTTCGATCATCTTGTCGAACTGGCTGATATAGCGGTTCACATATTCGCGGAACTCGCCGTTTTCGCGGTAATGCTTGACCACCTTGGCCAGCTTGGCCTTGCTGCGCATGCCAAGGATTTTACGCAGGAATACGCTCTTGTCGCCCTTGTTATAGCGTTGCCAATCGTCTTCCGAGATGCGGGTTTCCATGACCCGGTTGATGTCGATGGCGACCGATTCCAAGCCTTCCCGGACCAACGCCATGCGGCGCAGGAACTCCTTTGCTCCGAGCTCCTCGGATTGGTTTTTCAGGGCATCGCTGATCCTTGCCGCCTTGCCCGATAGGCGCTGCAAATCCTCGGTCTGCTTGGTGACTGCGCCGACGGTTTCGCGGGTTTCCGAATTGACCCGGCGGGCGATCGATTCCAAATCGTCGGCGCCGCGCTTGATCTTGCTATTCCAGGCGTCCATGTCGGACGTGGCGCGCCGCCGCGCCGCCTCCGCCTGGTTGGCGCTGCGATCGACGCTATCGCTGGCTTGATCGAACCCCTCGACCGCCTTGCCGAAGGAATCGGTCAAATTGTCCAATTGCCGCTTCAACGAACCGCCGGCGCTATCCATCCGCTCGGCAATTTCTTCGGTCGTGTCGTCCGTTTCCCGGGTCTGGCGCCGAATGCGATCACCGATTTCCTTGAGCCGCTTGAGGTTTTCCTCGGTTGCCTCGGCGGCCGCCATTGCCCGTTGATCGAATGCCTTCTCGGCGGCGGCCGAGGCATCGGTGAGGTGTTTCGAGGCGGTGGCGATTTGATCCGACTTGCTGCTCACGCTATCGGCGGCGCCTTCCAATTTGGCAATCGCCTTGTCGGACGAGGCGGTCAGGTCATCGAGCCGCTGGCGCACGACGCGGCTGGCCTGGTCCATGCGCTGGACGCTGTCGCCGGAAATCTCGGACATGTTTTCGGCGCCCTCTTGCAGCGTCTTGTTCATATCCTGCGTCTTTTCAAGCGCGCTATCCGAGGCCGCCGTCATCTGCTCGGACTGCTGCTGCAATCCCGAGGTGACCGCGCCCAGAAGCTTCGCCGCCCGGTCGACCGCCAGGGCGACCTCGCGCGAGCGTTCCTGCAGGGCGCCGCCGAGGCGTTCCACCTTTTCGTTGGCATCGTCGGATGCGGCCGACATTTCGGTGTTGCGTTCGTGCAAGGCGTCGGCGAAGGCCTCGACGTGGGTGGTGGATTCGGTGGCGGCCTGCGCGAATTCCTCGGCACGCTGGCGGAACACGGCGCCCAGCCTTTGCAAACGTTCCTCGGTATCGGATGTGGAATCGGTAATTTCGCCCAAGTTGCTGCTGAGCTCGTCGGCGATGCGCTGCAACCGGGCGGCGGCTTCATCCGCCGAGTTGGCGGCTTCGCGCGATTGTTCGACCAGCGTGTCGCCGACCGCGCCGACATCGCCGACCGCGCGGTCGGACGCGTTTGCCAATTCCTTGGACCGTTGGTGCAGCGCCACCGCCGCTTCCGACACCTGAGAGATCAAATCGCCCGACAGGATGCGCATCTTGTCGGCCTTGTTTTCGAGGCTTTCCCAGGTTTCATCCATGCGCGTTACGGCGTCGTCGGTGATATCGGAAAGCTCTTGCGAGCGTTGATGCAGCTTGGCGCCAACCTGTTCGATCTGATCGGCGGCGCTGTCGGTGGTGCGGTTAAGGTCGCGCGACTGCTGCAGAAGCGCGTCATTGACCAACCCCAACAGGCGCGCCGCGCGGTCCGATGCGGTCGCCACCTGGGTCGAGCGGTATTCCATGGTTTCGCTGGCCTTGCTCAATTCGTCCACGGCGTTGCCGGATTCGGCGGAAAGCTCGCCGGAACGCCGACGCAGGTTATCCGCCGCGTCGTTGATCTTGCCGCAGGCATCGTCGGCGGCGGCGGCCAATTCCGAGGAGCGCCGGTCGAGCACGACGCCGATGGTACGCAGGCGCTCGGTCGTCTTGCCCGAGGATTCGCCGAGCGAATGGGTTTCCTCGCGCAACCTGTCGCCAACCTTGCCGATCTCGTCGACGGCGGCGGCGGCGGCCTGGCTCAGGTGTCCCGAATTTTCCGCCAGCCTCTCGGACGCCGATCCGATTTCGCCATTTGCCGATTCGGACGCGGCTTTCAATTCACGCAGCTGATCGCCCATCACCTCGCCCAGATCCTTGAGGCGGGCGGCGGCGCCGTTTGAAGCTTCGGTCAAAAACACCAGACGCTGCCCGAAACCGTCGCTGGTCTCGTCGGCGCTTTCGGCGGCGCTCATCAATTCTTCCAGATCGCGCCTCAGCGCCGCCGCGACACGTTCTACATTGGCGACCGACGCATCGGCGGTTTCCTTGAGGTCGATCTTCGCCTCATGCAAGCGGTCGGAGGTGCCGGCGATCAGGCTGTTGGCCTGACGCGAGGTTTCGGCAAGCTCTTCGCCGCGCTTGCGCAAGCTGTCGGTGGTCGCGTTGAGGCGCAGGGTAACCAGATCGCTCAGGCGGACCATGTGGTTGCCGCGTTCCTCGATCTGTTCGCCGGCGCCATCCAGATCCTGGGTCACTTTTTCGGCGGTGACGCCGAGATCGCCGGCATTATCCTTGATTTCCTTGCTGGCCTGCTTGACGCTTTCGAAGGCCCGCGTGGCGGCGCGGTCAAGACGTTCCGACGCCTGTTCCATATCGGCCGTCAACAGGCGCACCTGGGCGGTGGTTTTGTCCGAACCGTCCTCGATTTCGGAAGATTGCGTGTTGAACGCCTCGGTGGTGGTTTCCAGCTTCGATACGGCGAGGTCCGCCGACGCCTGCAAGGCGCGGGTCGCGGCCGAGATTTCACCGCCCTGTTCCTTCACCCGGATCAATGTGTTTTCCGTGGTGCCGGCCAGGTTTTTGGATTCATCGTTCAGCCGGCGCGCGAATTCAGAGGTCTGCGCCGCCGCCTTGGCGACGGCATCGCTTAGATTTTCGGCTTGATGATTGAGCGTCTCCGAAAGCACACCGCCTTGCGCGGCGGCCTGGTCCGAGCGGCGCGTCAAATCGTGCACGAATTCGTTCATGCCGGCGGCGGCGGTTTCCGCCCTTTGCGCCGCGGTTTCGGTGGCGTCGGCAAGGGCCTCGGTGCGGGCCGACAAAAGTTCGCCCATCGATTGGGCGCGCGATTGCGCCTCCGACGACACCGTCGACAGCCGTTCCGAAGAGCCGTCGAACAGCTCGGCCGTTTCGTGGGCCCGCTTGGAGGCTTCCTCGGCGACCCTGGCCAGCTCATCGCCGGAGCGTTGCAGGGCGCTGGTAATATCCTCGGTGCGCGCCGCCGCCTGCTGCGATACGTTGATCAGATCGTGGAATTGGTGGTGCAGAACGTTGCCCGCTTCGCGCGCCCGGGCAATCGCCCGGTCGGAAGCCGAAACCAGGTCCTCGGCCTGCTGCCGCAGTTTTTCACCGGCGCCTTCCGATTTCAAGGACACCTCGTCCGAGGCCGTGGCCAGGGCCAGGGCCTGTTTCTTGATCAATTCGGTGGCCTCCGAGGCGCGCCGCGATGCTTCTTCCGAGGCTTCGGTCAAGACTTGCGCCTGGGCCCTGAGGGTTGCGCTGATTTCCGACACCCGTGCTTCGGCGTCGCCGGATGGATAGGTAATCGATTTCAGATGCCAGCGCAGCGCCCGCGCCTCGCTTTGATAAATCTTGGCGCGCTCGTAAAAGGCGACGACCATCCATAAAAGAGCCAGTGGCGTAATGACGCCGGCGGCGAGCCCGCCCAATTCATGGGGCAAAAGCGCGGCCAAATCCTGAAGGCCGATTTGGCTCAGAATATACAGTGCCGCGAGGCTCACCCAGGCGGCACTGAGAAGCAGCGCCGCCACACTCAAAAGGCGCCAGCGGACATAAAAGGGGGTCCGCCAATCGGGCGCGTCAAGGGGCGCCTGCTGAACCGCAAGTTCGCCGGCAAGTTCCCGGCTGAGGGCCTTCCGCGCCCTCGTTTCCTCGGCTATTTGGGCTTCCGATTTCTCGGGTGGTGTTACTTGGATTTTTTCCAGGCTATCGGCGCCGCCGTCCTGCGGTGAATTGCGGTCGTGCACGACTTCAATGGACGGGTTTCCGCCTTCCGTTCTTTCAGGCGCATCGATGGCCATCTAAACTCCTCCGTTAAGCCTACTGCCTTGCTGTCAGGACAAGGAGAAATTCTATCACACCCTATATATAGGGCTCAATCGCATATAAACACCAAAATGTAGGGTTTCTGCATTTATCTGGGGATAAATTACCAGAACCCAACGAATATTGCTAAAAAACCTCCGGCTTGGCGAGCGCAAATCAGCCGGCCCGGCCGTAAAGCGTCTAAACCGCTTTCCGATCGGGTTGGCAATCGCTAGATTGGCGCCTCGACCAAAACCAATGGAGGGGGGCTACTGCGAGATCGAGGAGGACGGAGGAAGATGGACGAGCAGACACGCATTGAATTGGAAGCCGCCGCGTTCAGGGGGCTTGTCGGGCATTTGAGGGAACGTACCGACGCTCAGAATATCGATATCATGAATCTGGCCGGATTTTGCCGCAACTGTCTTTCCAAATGGTATCTGGCGGCGGCCGAGAAACGCGGCGTCGAGTTAAGCTACGAGCAAGCGCTGGAAGCCGTCTACGGCATGCCCTACGACGAGTGGAAAGCAACGAACCAACTTCCCGCCAGCGACGAGCAAAAGGCCAGGTTCGAGGAAAGCAAACCCTTCCATGCCAAGATCAGCGGTCATTAGCGCGGTTCCGGACCTCAATTGCATCACCGTCCGGCGCGCGCTACTGTCGCCGCCAAGAAAAATTCGATTTGGAGTCTAATCATGGATACTGCCGTTGATAAGGATGATCAGGCCAGACGGCAGAACTACAATGACCGTATTGCCAAGCTCGGCATTTCGCCGCTTTGGGACCAGTACCACGACCTGTTGACGCTGGAACCCCAGATCAAGACCGCGCCCCATATTTGGGTTTACGCCGAATTGCGGGACATTTTGCTTGAAGCCGGCGAGCTAATTTCTGCCAAGGAAGCGCAGCGGCGCGTCCTGATGCTGGAAAACCCGGCCTTTCCCGGCCAGGCGAAAGCGACCGATACGCTATTTACCGGATTGCAGCTTATCCTTCCCGGCGAGGTCGCGCCGGCGCACCGGCATTCGCCCAATGCGCTCCGCCTGATCCTCGAGGGCGAGGGCGCCTACACCTCGGTCAACGGTGAAAAGACGATGATGAAATACGGCGATTACATCATCACCCCGACTTGGTGCTGGCACGATCACGGCCACCAAGGCAGCGAACCGGTGGTCTGGCAAGACATCCTGGATTTGCCGCTGGTGAAATCCATCGGTACCGTATTTTATGAACCCTATCCGGACGAACAATTTCCGGCCGGTCCGACGCCCGGCGACAGTTTGCGCCGCTATGGCTCCAACATGCTGCCGGCCGGGTTGGAGCCGGATAATTTGAACTCACCGATATTCAGCTACCCGTACGAAAAATCGCGGGCCACCATGGACGCCCTGGCCGGGGACAGCGATCTCGATCCCTATCACGGATTAAAGATGGAATTCATCGACCCGACCACCGGCGGCCCAGCCATGTCGTCGATATCGACATTCATGCAAAGATTGCCCAAGGGCTTCAAAACCGAACGCTATCAATCGACCGAGGGCGCCATCTTCACCTGCCTGGAAGGCGGCGGCCGGGCCGTTATCGGCGGCGTCGACAGCGCTCGGACCTTCGAATTTACCGAAAAAGACATCTTCGTCGCGCCCTGTTGGCAGCCTTACAGCATCGAAGCCGATGAAGATACCTACCTGTTTGTCGGCACCGACAAGACCGTCCAGACCAAGCTTGGCCTGTGGCGGGAGCGGCGCGGCAACGCCTGAACATTTAAGCCGAGTGGCATTTGTATGAACTGGAGCAGCGGATGAAGAAGTTGATAGTCGGAATGACGGGAGCGAGCGGCGCGATATTCGGCGTCCGTCTTCTCGAGGTTTTAAAGGAAACCGATGTCGAGGTTCACCTTGTGGCCAGCAAATGGGCACAACAAACGATCGAGCATGAGGTCGGCATTACCCTCGAGGAGGTGCGCGCGCTGGCCGCCCATTTTTACGGGTCCGGTGACATGGGCGCCACCATTTCATCGGGATCCTTCGTCACCGACGGCATGATCATCGTCCCCTGTTCGATGCGCTCGGTCGCGGCCATCGCCAACGGCCTCGGCGATCATCTGGTACACCGGGCCGCCGATGTCGTGCTCAAGGAACGCCGCCCATTGGTGCTGGTGGCCCGTGAAACGCCGCTCAGCGATATTCATCTCGAAAATATGTTGAAGCTGTCCAGGATGGGGGTCACCATTCTACCGCCGATGCCGGCATTCTATAACCACCCGCGGGATCTCGACGATATCGTCAATCATATCGTCGCCCGCTGCCTGGATCAGTTCGGGGTCGAATGGGATTACGGCAAGCGCTGGGACGGCGACATGAAAAACCGTTCCGCCAAGGTTCACCGGCTGAAATAGGGGTTGAAAGCCGCCGCCGCGCCGGCGCTATAGCTATCCGCGCGCGCCGTTTGTTTCCAAAGCGCCAGCGCGTTTGACCAGGGTGATCATGCGAATTAGATCCGCGAGCGTCGCCGCGGCCATTTTATCCATCATTTTCGAGCGATGGAATTCGACGGTTTTTTCACTGAGGTTTAACGTGCTGGCAATGATGCGGTTCGAATTGCCATCGACGACACCGTCCAGAACTTCGCGTTCGCGCACGCTCAAATTATTCATCCGCTCGGTGATCTCGGAAACCTGCCGGCGCTCCTTTCGGCGCGCCCGGTCGCTGCGGATGGCTTGTTGAATAAGATCCAAAAGGGATTGGTCATTGAACGGCTTTTCGATGAAGTCAAAGGCGCCGTATTTCATCGCGCGCACAGCCAGGTGCACATCGCCATGGCCGGTCAGGAAGATGGTCGGTAAAACCGATTGCCGGCGCGTCATTTCCTCGAACACGTCGATACCGCTCATTCCAGGCATGCGGATGTCGAGGACCACGCAGCCGAATTCCTCAAGCGCGCCGCTCTCCAGAAAATCAGCGCCGCAGGCAAAGCTCTGAACGCTAATGTCCACCGATTCGATCAGCCATTGCAGAGAATCGCGGACCGCCGGATCATCGTCGACGATGAATACTTTGGCTTCGCTATCAGGCATCTCTCAGCTGTATTTCTTTTGGCAGAGTCAATCCGAAGATACTCCCATTTCCGTCCAGCGGACGATGCCAAATCCGTCCGCCATGCACTTCGGCGATGGATTTGCAGATTGCCAACCCCATACCCAAACCCTCCGGCTTGGTCGTAAAGAAGGGATCGAATATATGATCAATGACTTCCTGATCAAGCCCCGATCCGGAATCCTGAACCGTCACGTTCACCGAGCCATCATCAGAGACATATGTTTGAATCACAACTTTCCGGCTCTCGGCTGGAATCGATAGCATCGAATCGATGGCATTCCGCCCGAGATTCAGGATAACCTGCTGAATCTGGACAAAATCGGCATAGACGACAAGGTCCGAAGACGACAGGTTCAGATCGATCGCCACGGTCCCGAGTTGGGCTTCGTTTTCGAGCAACCCGGCCGCGTCGCGGACGGTTTCGTTGAGATCAATCTCGTCGAATTCGCGCTCCTTGTCCTGCACGAAATCTCTGATCCTGCGGATAACCATACCGGCGCGTTGCGCCTGTTCCGATGCCTTCTCCAGTGCCTGGATAATGTCATCGGAGGCGCCGGCGCTTTCCCTGAGCCGGTTGATGCTGCCGTCGATATAGGCGCAAATCGCCGATAGCGGTTGATTGAGTTCATGCGCAAAACCGGTGGCCATTTCGCCCATCGTGCCAAGGCGGGGGAAATGGGCCAGTTGGGCTTGCTGCTCGCGCAGCTTTTGCTCGATACGCTTGCGTTCCGCCACTTCGCCCCTGAGATCGGCGGTTCTCTGTTCTACCCTGATTTCCAATTCCCGTTGCTGCTCGCCGGCGCTTTCGATCAGGGAATTATAGGCTTGGGCCAAGACGCGGATTTCCTGGGGCATCGGCGTCTCAATTTCCGGAACCGACACCATTGAACGGGATTGCTGATAACCCCTGGCCGCATCGGCGATCCGTTGGATCGGCGCCACCAATTGCCGGGACAGCCACCAGCTTGCAATACTGGCCAGCAGCGTCGCGATCACGATGATCACGATCTCGCCGGTCAGATTGCGGCGCGCCTCGGCAATCAATTCCTGATACGGCTGCGGCACCATAATTCCCCAACCGGTCTTGGGTTCGGTCAGGTAACCGGCGATCATGGTTTTGTTCGCGGCCGGGGAATCGAACACCAATACGCCCGAGCCGCCGGCAATCATCTTTTTTACCGGTTCAATCGCCGAAATATCGCGTATCGAATCGCGCCAGGACTGTATTGGATGCGCCAGGACATGGCCCAACCCGTCGACAATGGCGGCATGTCCGCCATTTCCGAATTTTATGCCTTTCTGAAGCTCGACCAGGTACCCGGTGCCAATTTCCGCGATCGTAAAACCGCCGTCCGTTTCGGCGGTGATGAAATAGATCGACGGGCTTCGCTTTTGGTTGAAAACGGCAGGCGACAGGATCGGCGTGCCGATCTGCTTGCGCGCCGCCGCCAACGTATCGGACAACGCGTTGCGCATATTTGCCGGCAGCCGGCTGAATGGAACATCGCCGTCACGCACGGTGCGCCGGTCGATGGTGAATTCCCTGTCCATGCGCACGATGTAGCGGATGCGGGTATCGGCAAATAGCCCAAGTTTCCCATGCGGGGTCTCGCCGCTTTCATATTCGCCGCGCACATAATTGAATATGGATTCCACGTCGCGCACATAGCGGGAAATGGCCAAGCTGATACTTTGCGCCAAGACCAGGTGTTTGTCCTTGACCCCTTCAATGCTTGAATTGACGACCGAGCGTTCCAGCCATATGACCAAAACGATCGCCGGCACCGAAACCAGGCCGGTGAAGCAGAAGAATAAAATCTTATGCAGGCTAATATGCTTGTTCACGAGTTTGCAATTCCGGTCGGTAAACTTCCGAGGGGCGCGCAGCCCCGCTCACAATCCATGTCATAATATTATCGCCGTTTTTACGGCTGGAAGGAAATTTTTATTACCTATTTCAGGTTTTTCAGCCGTGTAATATTGTTTAAACCTTGCCAACTACATTTACCGAACATCGGAGGCGTTTACCCCATGAACAATGAATGCCAAAAAATGGGACGGCTGCTCGTGCTTGGCGCGGCGGCCCTCTTCTTGACGGTTTGGCCGGCGCGGGCGATCGAGTTGATCAACCCCTTTTCGATCATCAAGGGCGCGGTCGAGGCAGCGGTCGAGGACCGCTCCAGCGAAGATATCGCCAAGGACCTGGCCATCAAGGCGACATTCACCAAGGACGTGATCGGCGAAATGGGTACCGACGTCATATCCGTCAAGGCTGACGTTTACGAACAGGACGTCATGCTGACCGGCGCCGTCGAAACGAAAAAACAGAAGGTCCAGGCCGAGAAGCTGACAGCTAAGATCGAGGACGTAAAGAAGGTTTACAACGAAATCCGGGTGGTCAAGCCGGTCAACAAGGAAAAGGGCGCGGTCGAAAATTTCGTCGACGACACGGTGATCGAATCGAAGATCAATGCGCTTCTTCTCGACGGCAAGGGAGTCAACGTGACCAACTTCCGCTGGCGCTCGGTCGGCGGCCACGTCTATCTGTTCGGACGGGCGCTGTCGCGGGCGGAAAAGGCCAAGGCAACGCGCATCGTCAAGGACATCAAGAATGTCCAGTCGGTCAAGAACCTGGCCAAGATCAAACCGAAGAAGTAATCGCAATGGCTTATATATATGAGAACGATCCGGGCCCGGCCCTGGCGGTTCCGCCCGGCGCTTGCGACACCCACATGCATTTTTTCGAACCAGGCCACGCCATGGCGCCGGATGCGCTGATACCGCCTTTGCAAGATGCGCGCCTCGATGATTACCGGAAATTGCAGGCGCGCCTGGGACTTGAGCGGGTGGTCGTGGTGCAGCCCAGTACCTATGGCATGGACAATGCCTGCACCATGGAGGCGGTGGCCGCCATCGGCGAAAATGCGCGCGCCGTTGTCGTCGTCGATAGTTCAAACAGCGACGATGAGCTTGCCGAACTGACAAAACGCGGGGCGCGCGGCATCCGCTTCCATATGATCGCCGGCGGCGCCCTGCCCTGGGAGGTGGTGCCCGAACTGTCGGCGCGCGTGCGCGAGCATGGCTGGCATTCCCAATTGCAGTTGGACGGGCGCCAATTGCCGGACCGGCTCGGCGATATCGCCGCCATCGCCGGCCAATTGGTGATCGACCATGTGGGCCGGTTTTTCGAACCTGTGGACACCGGCCATGCGGGCTTCCGGGCACTGTTGGAGCTGGTCGGCAAGGGCGCCTGGGTCAAGCTGTCGGCGCCCTACCTGACCGAAGCCGAGGGCGCCCCCGAATTCGAACGGGTCGGCGCGCTGGTCAAGGAACTCATCAATGAGGCGCCGGAGCGCATGCTGTGGGCATCCAACTGGCCGCACCCGTCGATCGAGCCGCGCCCCGACGACGCCGTGATGCTGGATACGCTTCTTCATTGGGTCGAGGATGAGGCGGTCCGCAACCGCATCCTGGTCGATAACCCGGCCGAGCTCTATGGCTTCTGAAATTCAAACCTGAAAGAAAAGCGCATGCATGTGGTCATCTTCGAAGTCGAGCCCAAACCCGACGGCAAGGACCGCTATCTGGAAATCGCCGGGCAACTGCGCGCCGAACTGGAAGGCTTGGACGGCTTCATTTCCATCGAACGTTTCCAGAGCCTTGGCGACGATGGAAAGATGCTGTCCCTATCCTATTGGCGCGACGCCGAAGCCATCAACGCCTGGCGCGCCAAGGCCGAACACCGAAAGGCGCAGGCCGAGGGCCGGCGCGATCTGTTCGCCAATTACCGTATCCGCGTCGCCGAAGTGGTGCGCGATTACACCATGACCGGCCGCGACGAAGCCCCGCAAAGGCCGCCGGAGGAGACTATGTAAGGTCGCGCCGCTATCCGTATTTACCGCAGGCCGTCAATTGCCCCCTTGGCCTTTCGCGGCATAAGTTGTTAGGATGTCCCGTATTTTTAGTACCGGCGCAGTTGCCAAAATTGATTTCGCCGAACAGAATTTGAATAATATAACCAAGGGAGACTCTCATGACCAAACCGTGCCTATCCGCTTGACACCCACACCCACTACATCTAGGGTGGGCGTAAAGCGGATAGGGGGTTGGCTGTTGACGTTCTCGATCGAGATGATCTTCCGTTCCCGGAATCTCTTCCTGGGTTCCAGCGGCTTTTTCCTGACGATGCGGCCTGCGCCGCCTTCCTGGAAAAGGCTCGATGGAATGACGGGTTCGCTT
>NZAK01000111.1 GCA_002687515.1 Rhodospirillaceae bacterium | reverse complement strand
CTGCAAGGTTTCCGGCGAGGAGCGCGCCGCGCCGTGGTGCCAATCCACCACAAGTGGCGCGTGACGACGACCGGGAGCCTTGCAGCGCCGTCGTAGGGGTACATATTAGATGATACATGACTCTATCGCGGCCTGATGCCGCCGCTCTACCCATGACCTTAACCCAATCAATCGGGACAGACCCATGTTGATCACCGCAGGCGCCATCGCCATCCTTCTTATCCTATCGGCTTTCTATTCGGGTTCCGAAACCGCCTTGACCGCGGCGTCGAAACCGCTGATGCACCAGTTGGAGGCACGCGGAAACCGGCGCGCGCGCATGGTCAACCGCCTACACGATCGTAAAGGGCCGTTGCTCGGCGCCATCCTGATCGGAAATAATCTGGTCAATATCCTGGCCTCGGCGCTCGCCGCCAGCGTCTTGATCGGGCTGTTCGGCGAGGCCGGCATTGCCTACGCGACGATCATCATGACCGCTCTGATCGTCATGTTTTCCGAGATCCTGCCCAAAACCTACGCCATGCATAACGCCGACAGGTTCGCCCTCGCCATTGCGCCGGTGATGCGCCCCATCGTCCAGATTTTTTCTCCCCTGACATGGGCGACCCAGATCATCGTGCGCAGCGCGCTCGGCCTCTTGGGCATGAAGCTTAACCCGGAAGAGCCGTTCGTTACCTCGGTCGAGGAACTGCGCGGCGCCATCGAACTGCATGAAGGCGATGACGAGGCCGTCCAGCACGAGCGCGCCATGTTGCGTAGCGTGCTCGATCTGGCCGAGGTCGAGGTTGCCGAGATTATGGTCCACCGCAAGACCGTCGCCATGGTCAATGCCGACGCACCGGCCAATGTGGTATTGGATCAGATCCTGGCCAGCCCCTATACGCGCCTGCCGCTTTGGCGCGGCGATACCGACAACCTCATCGGCGTCGTGCATGCCAAGGAAATCCTGCGCGCGCTGAAAGACCGTAAAGGCAATATCGAGGGATTGAATATTGAAGCGCTGGCCTCGCCGCCCTGGTTTGTTCCGGAAACCACCCGCCTCCTGGAGCAACTGGAAGCGTTCCGCAGCCGGCGCGAACATTTTGCGCTGGTCGTCGATGAATATGGCAGCCTGATGGGCGTCGTGACCCTGGAAGATATTCTGGAAGAGATCGTCGGCGATATTTCCGACGAGCACGATATCGCCGTCCCCGGGCTCAGGCCACAGCCGGACGGCTCATTGATCGTCGATGGACAATTCACCATCCGCGATCTTAACCGGCAGATGGAATGGTCGCTTCCCGACCAGGAAGCGGCCACCGTCGCCGGCCTGGTATTGCACGAATCCCGGCGTATACCCGAGGTTGGCCAGGTGTTTATTTTTTACGGTTTCAGGTTCGAAATCCTGCGCCGCAAACGCCACCAGATTACCGCCATTCGCATCTCTCCGCCGCGCGAAACCGGCGGCAACATATCCGAAATGGGTGAGAGTCCGGCGCAAGCGACTGAAATCAAATAAATATTCCGGCCAATCTGAATTTGGCCGAATCTGGAAGATTTATATATTTAACCTACAAATTCACTCGGGCTTTCGCTATAATGGAATGAACCTACCTCGCATTTCATTTCCAAGGAGTGGAAATATGACAGGTAAGATCGTGCCTGACATTGTCGACAAACAGACCCTCTACACCCTGCCGCCGGACAGCACCTGCCGGGACGCGGCGAAAATGATGGATGCCAACAAGATCAGCGCCGTGCTGGTGGTTACCGACGAACGTTTGCAAGGCATCATCACCGAACGGGATTTGACGGCCAAGGTCCTGGCCGGTGGGTTGGATCCGGACGCCACCCGCTTGGAAAGCATTATGACCCCGAACCCGGACGTATTGGCGCCCGATGATCCGCCCCAGGACGCGCTCGAACTGATGCGCATCCGCGGCTACCGCCATCTTCCCGTCCTCGACGAAGGCAATATCGTCGGCATGGTGTCGATCCGCGATCTTTACGCGGCGGCCAAGGAACAGCTTGAAGAAGACGTTCGCCAGCGCGAATCCTTCATCTTCGATACCGGCTACGGGACCGGCGCCTAGCGCATACACCGCTTCCGCCGTTTGACGCCTTACGCAATTTCTCCTATAGGACGGCGCCCAATCAAGCGGAGTCCCTGCCATGCCCCTGTCGAAACCGGTGTCCCGGAATCTGAAGCACACGCGCGAAATCCGATGCTTGGGGTACGAACGCGAAGACGGCTTGTGGGATATCGAAGGGCACATAACCGACGTCAAGAGTTACAGTTTTGGAAGTCCGGACCAGGTCGGCATCAACGCCGGTGAGCCGATGCACGATATGTGGGTGCGCCTGACCCTGGATGATGATCTCGTGGTGCGCGAAGCCGAGGCCTCGACCGACGCATCGCCATTCACCATGTGCCCCGATATCACCGGCGGCGTGGCTGCGCTCAAGGGCGAACGGGTCGGCAACGGCTGGCGCAAGACCGTGCACGGCAAGATCGGCCGTGTCCTCGGCTGTACCCACATCGTTCATCTTCTGGTCGGGCCAATGGCGACCACCGTCTTCCAGACCGTCGTGCCGATCGTAAATCGGCGCAGAACCAAAAAGGGCGCCGCCGCGAAACCCAACTTTTTGGATTCCTGCCACGCCTACGCGACCGACAGCCCGGTGGTTAAACGCATGTGGCCCGATTATTACACCGGCACCGACTAGCGCATGAACCGACCGGCGCCATTGGCGCCAACCTTGCCTAGCTTGCATCAAATCCGCATAGTGACTACATGAAGCATATCGGCACACCGGACGACCTGATTGAATACCGCTCCACCACCGACGCGGGGCAGCACATCTGTGGTTGGCCCGATTGCCGGGAACCGGGCGAACACCGCGCGCCGGTTTCGCGCGACCGTTTGAACGAATACCACTGGTTCTGTTTGGACCATGTTCGGATTTACAACCGGTCTTGGAACTATTATGTAGGCATGTCCGATGCGGAGGTGGAATCTTGTGTCCGCTCGGATACGACCTGGAACCGGCCGAGCTGGCCGTTCGCTGGCGGAAATGTGAAGCAGCCGGGTTTCGATTTCCACAATGTGGACGATCCGTTGGGCCTGATCAACCGGGGCGGGATGGGCGCTGGTGCGCATCCGCCCGAATTGTCTGCTCCCGAGCGCCAGGCGTTTAACGTTCTTGGGCTTGAGTTCCCGGTTACCCGTGATGAGCTTAAGGCGCGCTACAAGGAGCTTGTAAAACTGCACCATCCGGATGCCAACGGCGGCGACAAGGACGCAGAGGAACGAATTAAAGGGATCAACCAGGCCTATGAAGTTCTCATGAGCCGTATTTTCACTTAAGGCGCCCCTGCTCTCTCGGAAACACCCTTGGCCAATCGGAAATTTATCGGAATTGTCAACATGAACAGCAGTCAGAATTCAGCGTCCGAGGATGGCGCATTTTCCATTAACGAGCCGGATATCACGCTATCGGTGCGCCAGACGTTCGGTTTCGACAGCGAACTTGAAGTTCCGGCATTCAGCCAGGGCAACGAGTATGTCCCGATCATCGACGATGCCTACCGCTTCGACCGGGAAACCACACTCGCCATCCTGGCCGGCTTCGCCTACAACCGCCGGGTCATGATCCAGGGCTATCACGGCACCGGAAAATCAACGCATATCGAACAAGTGGCCTCGCGCCTCAACTGGCCGTGCATCCGGGTCAACCTGGACAGCCACATCAGCCGTATCGACCTTATCGGAAAAGACGCGATCGTAATACGCGACGGTCAACAAGTGACCGAGTTTCGCGAAGGCATGCTGCCCTGGTGCCTGCAAAATCCGACCGCCCTGGTGTTTGATGAATACGACGCCGGCCGGCCCGACGTCATGTTCGTCATCCAGCGGGTCCTCGAGGTCGAAGGCAAACTGACGCTTCTCGATCAATCCAAGGTGATCCAGCCGCACCCCTATTTCCGGCTGTTCTCGACCACCAATACGGTCGGGCTCGGCGACACCACCGGTCTTTATCACGGCACCCAGCAGATCAACCAGGGCCAGATGGACCGTTGGAACATCGTCACCACATTGAACTATCTGGAACATGACGCCGAGGCCGAAATCGTGCTCGCCAAGGTGCCCAACTACAACACCGACGAGGGCCGTGAAACGGTTTCCAAGATGGTCGAGGTCGCCGATCTGACGCGGACCGGATTCGTCAATGGCGACATTTCCACGGTGATGTCACCCCGGACCGTGATCATCTGGGGCGAAAACACCGAAATCTTCAAGGATCTCGGCTTCGCCTTCCGGCTGACCTTTCTCAACAAGTGCGACGAAGTCGAGCGCCCGGTCATCGCCGAATACTATCAACGGGTATTCGGCGAGGAACTTCCGGAATCGGCGGCGCACGTGACGCTGTCCTGAGGACGCGGCACTGGCCATGGATCAGGACCAACAGAACCTGGTCAAGCGCGTCACCGAGGCGGCGCTGAAGGCGGTTTCGGCGCGCGACGACATCGATGTCTCCTTTTCGCCGGGCGCCCACGGCCTCAGCTACACGGAAGAGGGCGGCCTGGCGCGCCTGCCGACGCCATCGCGCCAATTCGGCAACACCGATTTGCACGTGCTGCGCGGCGAGGCCGACGCGGTGGCGCTCAAGCTGCGCTACCAGGACCGGCGGCTCTATAACCGGCAACGGCCGCAGGGCGGCACCAGTGGCGCTTTGTTCGAAGCCGCCGAGCAGGCCCGGGTCGAGGCCCTGGGCAGCCGCGTCCTGGCCGGCGCCGCCAAGAACCTGGTCCAGTACCGGGAAGCCGACTGCCGCGAAAAAGGCTTTCACCTGGTCACCGAACGGGATGAGCAGCAGCTCGCCGAAGCGGTCGGCTACCTGTTGCGCGAAAAACTGTCGGGCGCCGAAACGCCGCCGTCGGCGAACGCCCTGATGGAAACCTGGCGCGAATGGCTGGACCGAAAGGCCGGCTCCCTGATCAACGATCTGCGTAGCAAGGTCCATGACCAGCGCGCTTTCGGCGAAGCCATGCACCACATCCTGGAAGAGCTGGAACTGCCCGCCGACGCCGAGGGCGAAACCGACGGCGACAACGACGACGATCAGAACGACCAGGATTCCGAGGACGATCAGAACCAGGACGATCAGTCCTCGGAAAGCGATCCCGATGCGGAAGACGCCGAGACGGAAGATTCGGACATGGAATCCCTGGACCCCGATTCGCTCGAGGACATGGAAGACCAGTTCGACAGCGAGGACGCCGACGAAGACACCGAGGCAACCATGCGCGGCCGCCCGATGCAGCCCGATTTCCCGGACGGCGCCGTCGACGCCTACCGCGCCTATTCATCCGAATTCGACGAGGTGGTCAAGGCCGAGGAGCTCTGCGAGCCCGAGGAAATGACCCGGCTCCGCGCGCAACTAGACCAGCAGCTTTCGCACATGCAGGGCGTCGTCGCCAAGCTCGCCAACCGGCTGCAGCGGCGCTTGATGGCGCAGCAGCAGCGCTGGTGGGAATTCGATCTCGAAGAGGGCATCCTCGATGCCGGGCGCCTGTCCCGGGTGGTCGTCGATCCGCGCCATCCCTTGTCCTACAAGGTCGAAAAGGAAGCCAACTTCCGCGACACTGTGGTCACCCTGCTGATCGACAATTCAGGTTCGATGCGCGGCCGGCCGATCTCGGTGGCCGCCATGAGCGCCGATATCATCGCCCGCACCCTGGAGCGCTGCGCCGTCAAGGTCGAGGTGCTGGGCTTCACGACGCGCGCCTGGAAAGGCGGACAGGCGCGCGAAAAATGGGTAACCGAGGGCAAGGCGCCGAATCCCGGCCGGCTCAACGATCTCCGCCACATCGTCTATAAATCGGCCGAAGCGCCGTGGCGCCGGTCGCGCAAGAATCTCGGCCTGATGCTGCGCGAGGGATTGCTCAAGGAAAATATCGACGGCGAGGCGCTGTTGTGGGCCTATAACCGGCTGATCGGCCGGCCCGAACAGCGCCGCATCCTGATGGTCATTTCCGACGGCGCGCCGGTCGACGACGCCACCCTGTCGGTCAATCCCGGCAACTATCTGGAGCGGCATCTGCGCGATGTCATCCATTTCATCGAGCTGCGCACCACCATCGAGGTGACCGCCATCGGCATCGGCCACGACGTCACCCGCTATTACCGGCGCGCCGTGACCATCAACGATGCCGAGGAGCTGGGCGGCATCATGATGCAGAAACTGACCGAATTGTTCGAACAGGAGCCGGGCGGCCGGCGCAGCCTGCTGCACTAAGCCGCTTCTTATGCGGCTTCGGGCGTGCCCTTCTTGTCCGCCGCGCGCTTGATGCGGCGCTTGAGCTTGACGCCCGCGGAGGCCAGCTTGGCGTCGGGCGTCGACAGCAGGTAGGCGTCGAGGCCGCCGTTATGTTCGATCGAGCGCAGCGCGTGCGCCGACAGTTTGAGGCGCACCGGACCCAGCGTGTCGCTGAACAGGGTCATCTTCTGCACGTTGGGCAGAAAGCGCCGCCGCGTCTTGTTGTGCGCGTGGCTGACATTGTTGCCGGTCTGGACGCCTATGCCGGTGATATCGCAGCGCCTGGCCATAATCCGAATTCCTTAATTTAAACCAGCGAGCCCCGCCCTGCGCGGCCCGCCTCATTATTCAAGCGCGGTGTTGTACGCACCCGTCCGGCTTTCGTCAAGACCGCTTCGGCGCGTTGGCGGCGATCCAGCTTGCCAGTTCCTCCTCGCCGATCTCGCCGGCGGCAACCGACAGGATTTGGGCAACCTCTTCCGCCTGCCCGGCTTCGAAGTCGAAACCGTTCAAATACATAAAGGCGCGTATGGCCAGCAGCCCGGTTCGCTTGTTGCCGTCGACGAACGGATGGTTGCGGATGATGCCGTAGGCCAGGGACGCCGCCAAGCCCGGCAACGGCGTATCGGGCGCATAGCCGTGTAAATTGCGCGGTCGCGCCAGTGCGCTGTCCAGCAACCCCAAATCGCGCACCCCCTCGCCGCCGCCGAACAAGGCCAACTGTTCTTCGTGAAGGGCAAGGACGATTTCAACCGAGAGCCATCTCGGTTCCGCCATCTACTTCGCCAGTTCCTTGAAGGCATCACGGTGCCGGCGCATGTAGTCGCGCGCATCGCGGATCGCGTCCTCGAAATCGGGATCGAAGGTTTCCAGCCGAAAACCGCCGGGCGTTCGCACCAGAAACAGCTCGTCGCCCTCGCCGAGACCGGCGGCATCCAATTCCGATTTGGGTAGAAGGACGCCCAGGGAATTGCCGATTTTCCGCAATGTCACCGTGTCCGGCATCTCGCTATCACTCCGTTCAACTCAAAACATGTTATAACAATCGTATTAACTGTTATAACATATGTAATACGCCGTCAAGACCCGCTATATCCAGGGCCTACCCCATCGCCGCCTAATTCATTGCTGTTTTTAGCCCCTCGTCCAGCTTGTCCAAAAACTGCTGCGTCGTCAGCCAGTTCTGGTCGGGGCCGATGAGGATCGCCAGGTCCTTGGTCATGAAACCTTTTTCGACGGTATCGACGCAGACTTTTTCGAGCGCCTCGGCGAAGGCGATCACCTCGGGGGTTGCATCGAAGGTGCCCCGGTAATAGAGCCCCCGGGTCCAGGCGAAGATCGAGGCGATCGGGTTGGTCGAGGTTTCCTTGCCCTCCTGGTGCTGGCGGTAATGGCGGGTGACGGTGCCGTGCGCCGCCTCGGCCTCGATGGTCTGCCCGTCCGGGGTCATCAGCACCGAGGTCATCAGACCCAATGAGCCGAAGCCCTGGGCCAGGGTATCGGACTGCACATCGCCGTCATAGTTCTTGCAGGCCCAGACGAAACCGCCTTCCCATTTCAGGGCGCAGGCCACCATGTCGTCGATCAGCCGGTGCTCGTAGGTCAGCCCGGCGGCCTCAAACTTGTCCTTGAAATCGCGCTCATAGACCTCCTGGAAGATATCCTTGAAGCGCCCGTCATAGGCCTTGAGGATGGTGTTCTTGGTCGACATATAGAGCGGCCAGCCGAGGTCCAGGGCATAGTTCAGGCAGGCATGGGCGAAGCCCTCGATGCTGGCGTCCAGGTTGAACATCGACATGGCGACGCCGCCGCCGGGAAAATCGAAGACCTCGCGCTCGATCACATCGCCGCCGCCGTCGGGCTCGAATTTGAGGGTCAGCTTGCCACGGCCGGGGACCACGAAATCGGTGGCCCGGTACTGATCGCCATAGGCGTGGCGGCCGATGACGATCGGCTTGGTCCAGCCCGGCACCAGGCGCGGCACGTTCTTACAGAGGATCGGCTGCCGGAAGATGGTGCCGCCGATGATGTTGCGTAGCGTGCCGTTCGGCGAGCGGTACATTTCGGCGAGCCCGAATTCCTCGACCCGCGCCTCGTCCGGGGTGATGGTGGCGCATTTGCCCCCGACCCGGTGCTGCTTGATCGCTTCCGCCGCGTCGATAGTGATCTGGTCGCGGGTCGCATCGCGCTTTTCGATGCCGAGATCGTAATAGACGAGATCGATATCGAGATAGGGCAGGATCAATTTGTCCTTGATGAACTGCCAGATGATGCGGGTCATTTCATCGCCGTCCAACTCGACGACCGGGTTCCGGACTTTAATCTTGCTCATCTAGGGGGACTCCATTTTGGCGCGGGACGGCGAATTTCGGGAATGTACGGGGGGGTAAAGAAATTTTCAAGACCGTGCTCAAGCCCGGCTGGGGATGGCCAAACGGCGCAGGGCGCGCGGGGATGGCCACGGGTTGGCCGCGCGCCCGTGAGGCACACTCGGGCATATGTTAGGGCGCGGCAAATTCTGACTGGCCACCGATAAAGACTGGCCACCGATAAACAGTTGCCAAGTAGGGCGCGAGCCAGCCCCCCTGAAATTTCCCCATCAGATTCCCCAGGCCAGCCCGGTCAGCCAGGTCGCCCCGAAGATCAGGGCGAAGGGCAGCCAGGTGCCGAGCACGCTTCGGAACATATCGAAGCTTCTCTCGATCATCAGCGCCACCACCAACAGATCGAGAAAGACGACGACGCCGGTAAAGATGGCCGCCGTGGCCAGCGGCCCGGTGTAGCCGAACCAGGGGAAATAGACCGAGGCAATGGCGGCGAAGATGAACGGCGCGGCGATGGCGTGGACGATCAGCGTCGCCCGCATCGAGAAGCGCTTGCGCCCGATACCGACGGTGGCGCCGCACAGCCCCCAGCCGATGACGGCATGGATGATGATGACAATCGCCTGCAACGGCATTCAGGTTCTCCGGTAGGGTTAGCGACGATAGCCGGGATACTTGGGAACGGGCAAGAAGGAACTCAAGCCCGGCTGTGGATGGCCCACCGGCGCAGTCCGCCTGGGGATGGCATGGTTGGCCAGGCGGGCGTCTGTCCATGCACCTTTCTCGATTTGGACTGGAGAAAATGGAGCAAAACACCTGCGCGCGGGAGCCGACCGGGCCCTATCACCCAAACAGGTGCCTAGATCGACGCCCGCGTGGCCGAGCCAGGAGCGCCAAATTAACGACGCGGGCGGGCCGACCATGCCAGCCCCCGCCCGCTGAGTTTTACTCAGCCCCTATTCGCTCCACCTTAATCGTCCGCTCCAAATCCCGGCTTGCCGCCAGATCAAACGCCAGTTGCATGCCCAACCACGTCTCGGGCGTCGAGCCGAAGGCTTTCGACAATCGGTAGGCCATTTCGATGGAGACGGCGGCACGCTCATTCACCAGGGCGGAGAGCGCCTGGCGGCCGACGCCGAGGTGCTTGGCGCCTTCGGTGACGCTGAGGCCGAGGGGCTTTAAGCAATCCTCGCGCACGATGGCGCCGGGATGCACGGGGGTTTTCATAGCCATGGTGGGGCTCCTTAATGATAATCCAAATAATCCACATCGACGGCGTGACCGTCCTCGAACCTAAATGTCACTCGCCAATTTCCCGAAACCGAAACCGCGTAATGGCCGCGAAGGGCGCCGCGTAGCGGGTGCAGTTGAAATCCGGGCAAATTCATGCCGTCCGGCCCGCTGCTGCGGTCCAGCACGGTCAATATCCGATCCAACTTGGCGATATGGGCCGGCGCAACCTTCGCCGCGCGGCCACCATCGTAAAGGGTCTTCAAGCCGCGGTGCCGGAATGATCTAATCACGCCATAATGTATACTGTCGCGTGACAGGCGTCAATATTAGATGGTGTTGCTGGGTGAATAGGACGAGCGAATCATAAAGGCGGGCGGGAGCCAACCGGGCCTATTACACAAACAGGTGCCAAGATCGACGCCCGCGTGGCCGAGCCCGCTCCGCCGAAGCGGCTGCGCAGGCTGGACCCGGCCATCCCCACGCGGGCTGCGCCCTTGACCTTGATTCGCATCAATGATTTTAAATCGCATCTGGGGTAGCGATCCGGGGTAAAGCGGCGAACCGGGCATGGCCGTAAACAAGGCCCCGCAAGCCCGGGCGCCGAACGGACTGAACCAGTTGGATGGGAACAAGAGACAATGGTCGATATGGCACCGAAGGACCGGATCAAGGAGGCCAAGGACGCGGCCAAGGACGATGCCGGCGACGCCGCCTCGAAACCGGCAGCGAAGAAAAAGCCCCTCGCCGCCAAGGCGAAAACGGGTAATGCCGCCAAGGCGGACACCGGCAGTGCCGCCAAGGCGGGCTCCGGCAACGGCACCAAGCGGCCGCGCGCCAAGGCGGCGGCCGCGGCGGCGCGGCGTCATCCGGCGGGGCATCCTGGCGGCGTCCGCAAAAGCCGCGCCTTGATGCAGCATGAGCGTGCCGAGGTCCGGGGCCGGCGGGCGCCGCTGCCCGATAACTACCCCTATAAACGGCGCATGCGCCGCGCCCAATACGAGGTTCGCAAGCAGGAACTGCAGATCGAACTGTTGAAGGTGCAGAACTGGGTCAAGGATACCGGCCAGCGCATCCTCTGCGTCTTCGAGGGCCGCGACGCGGCCGGCAAGGGCGGCACCATCAAACGCTTTACCGAACATCTCAATCCGCGCGGCAGCCGCGTCGTGGCGCTGGAGAAACCGACCGACGAGGAACGCGGGCAGTGGTATTTCCAGCGCTATGTCGAAAACCTGCCGACGCGAGGCGAAATCGTATTTTTCGACCGCTCCTGGTACAATCGGGCCGGCGTCGAGAAGGTCATGGGTTTCTGTGCGCCGGCCGAATATATGGAATTCATGCGCCAGGTGCCGGAATTCGAGCGGATGCTGGTGCGCAGCGGCATTACCCTCTTTAAGTACTGGTTTTCGGTCAGCCGCGAGGAGCAGCTGCGCCGTTTCAACGCGCGCCAGATCGATCCCTTGAAGCACTGGAAGCTGAGCCCGGTCGATGTCGATTCGCTCGATCTCTGGGACGAATATTCCGATGCCAAGGAAGCCATGTTCTTCTATACCCATACCGCCGACGCGACCTGGACGGTGGTGCGCTCCGACGACAAGAAGCGGGCGCGCATCAACTGCATGCGGCATTTCCTGTCGTCGCTGCAATATCCCGGCCATGACGAGGACATCAACATCGCCCCCGACGCGAAGATCGTCGGCCCGGCCGATACCTTTTACGAATCCCTGAACGACTTCGACCCCGATAAGCAAATCCGCATCCGGCCCGGCCGCGATTGACGGCAAGCGGCGGTAATATTCTCCCTCCCCTTTGAGGGGGGAGGGTTGGGGTAGCCGGAGCCAGCTAATTCGGTGACAGTTTACTTTTAGGCAGCAGCTGATTTTTGGCCACTAAATGCGTCACCTAAAAGTAAACTGTCACCGAATTAGCGGTGCGCGGGCGGGCCGACATTGGGGATCGGGGTGTTCCCAAAGACGCCCGCGTGGCCGACCCGGCCATCCCCACGCGGGCTGCGCCTTGTGGCCATCCCTCCCGCGCGCGAACATGTCGCACCCGATATTTCTTGCGACTAATTCGCAATTTCGCGCTATAATAGCGGCCGTAGCGTAAAATATGTTCGACATTTTCCATACCAGTGCAACCAAATCGACATCAATGGGAGGTAATTATGGCGACCTTTATTATGCTGATGAACCTGACCGACGAGGGCATCAAGGGGATCAAGGATGCGGCGGCCAGGCGCGCCGAGGCGGAGAAAATCCTGGGCCAGCTCGGCGGCGAGATCAAGGCCAGTTACATGACCATGGGCAGCTTTGACCGCGTCATCGTGGTCGATTTCCCCGACGGCAACGGCATGGCGAAATTCGCCATCGCCTTGGGATCCCGCGGTTTCGCGCGCTCGACGACGTTGCGCGCCTTCGATACCGACGAAGCCGCCGCGATCATCGCCGGCGCGCCGTAGAGGCAGGGTGCGGTCTGACTCTTAGCGGGCGGGGGTTGGCATGGTCGGCCCGCCCGCGCCCCCATTTGGACCCCCGCCTGGCCGGACCCGGCCATCCCCGGCCGGGCTGCGCCTATAGCATGTTCTTAATATCCGACGTAAATGTCGGATAGGCGTAGACGGTGTTTCGCAAGCTCTCCGCCGTGATTTCGTGGCTCATGGCGAGGGCGAAGATGTGGATGGTTTCCGGCGCGCCGTGGCCCAATAGGTGGGCGCCGAGGATGCGTTCCGTCCCGTCCTCGATCAGCACCTTCGAGACGGCGGCGCGTTCGGCGTAGGTCTTGGCCGATCGTCAGTCCTTCAAGTCATTGAACTTGACCTCGAATTCGAGGCCGGCGGCCTCGGCTTCTTGCGCCGAATAGCCGACGCTGGCCGCCGCCGGGGGGGTAAAGACGCAGCTCGGGATGGTCAGGTAGTCGGCTGATTGCGGCGTGTTCCCACCGACAATGTTGTTGCCGACGATGCGGCCCTCGTAGGTGGCCACCGGCGACAGTTGCGGGCCGGACCCGGCATTGGCGTCGCCGGCCACATAGACGGCCGGGTTGGAGGTGCTTTGCAGGTGCTGGTTGAGCTTGATCACCGGGCCGTCATGGTCGATGCCACCGGCGTCCAGATCCAGATCCGCGACCGCCGCCACCCGGCCGGCGCCGTTGGCGACGACATCGGCTTCGATGGTCAGCGCCCGGATCGCCTGGTGTTCATCGGCGCCGCCGTCCTCATAGGTGACCTTGAAACCATTGCCAGCCACGCCCTCCAATTTTTCGATCGATTTGGTCATCACGCCGGTGCGGATGCCGATGCCGATGCGGGCGCTCTCTTCCGATAGCGCGGCGACGATATCCTGATCGAGCATGGCGAGCGGCTTGTCGGCGACTTCCAGGATGATGACGTCGGTGCCGGCGCGGGCGAATACATGCGCGAATTCCAGCCCGATGACGCCGGCGCCGATGAACACCAGGCGATCCGGGCGCTGGCTCAATTCCAGTATGGCGTCGGAATCGATGGCGTGTTCGAAGCCGGGGATCGGCAATTGCCTCGGCTTCGAGCCGGTGGCGATAACGATCCGTTCGGCCCTGACGGTTTCGCCATTGACTTGGATTTCATTGCGGCCGGTGAATTTGGCTTGCCCATGGGCGGTGTCGATGCCGCGCCCGGTGAGGCTGTCCTCGAACATATCGGGGACGCCCTCGACGAAGGTCTGTTTGCGCATCATCAGGGCCGGCCAGTCGATGGCGTTGAATTTGGCGTCGATTTTGTGTTCGGCGGCATCATTGATGGCGTTCAGCGTCTCGCCGGCGGCGACCAGCACTTTTTTCGGCACGCAGCCGCGCAAGGCGCAGGTACCGCCGAAATCCCGGCCCTCGATGACGAGCACCGATTTGCCCGCCTCCCTGGCCATGCCGGCGGGCGCAAAGCCGGCGTTGCCGGCGCCCAAGACGATAACATCATAGCTCTGTTGCATGACCGCTTTTCCTGATGGTGAATTGGAAGGGTGCCTGGGATAAATTTATGCCAAGGCCGAACCGAGGCAAGACACGCGCTCATCAAAACAATGTGAAACAAGGGGGAAGCACAGCGGTGTTTGTTCGGGGCGCAGGGGCGGGTTTCAAACCCGCCCCTGCGGTTTAAAAAAATTGCTGGCGTGGACGGCTAGAGATGACTCTCCAGCACTTCCCGGTCCGGCTCGGGGGCATCGGTAATGGCCTGGAACACGTCCTCGACGCGCGCGACGCTGGTGAACAGTTGGCGCGCCTTGGGGTGGGCGAAGCCGGCATGGATGATGTCCTCGACGAGGGCATGCAGGTGCCGCCAATAACCGGCGACATCGAGGACCACGATCGGTTTCGCATGCTGGCGCAACTGCTTCCAGGTGATGATCTCCATGCATTCATCGAGGGTGCCGAGGCCGCCGGGCAGGATGACGAAGGCATCGGCGCGTGAAAACATGGTGCTCTTGCGGGCGTGCATGGAGCCCACCTTGATCAGCGTCGTGGCGGCATCGTGGCCGACCTCCAGATCATCCAGGAAATCGGGGATGACGCCGGTGACGCGGCCGCCGCCGGCGAGCGCCGCGTCGGCCAAAACCCCCATCAGGCCGATGCGGCCGCCGCCGAACACCAATTCGATGCCGCGTTCGGCGAGCGCGTGGCCGAGGGCGCGCGCCGCCTCCGCATAGGCCGGGTCGGCGCCTTCGCGCGAACCGCAGAATACGGCGATGGCCTTGATATTTTCCATAACTAGTGGCCCGTATCATCTAATATGCACCCCTACGACGGCGCTGCAAGGTTTCCGGCGAGGAGCGCGCCGCGCCGTGGTGCCAATCCACCACAAGTGG
>NZAK01000110.1 GCA_002687515.1 Rhodospirillaceae bacterium | reverse complement strand
TTATAGCTCCACCAGCTATCTTTTGATAGGTGATTCCGAAACGGCTGAACAAGAACTCGAAGCAGCAATTAATCACTGTAGAGAGTCCCGCACTTCTGATGAATTGAATAACTTCGAAAAATTATGGTTTTCTCGATGCTTGGAATTGATGGCTACAATCCGCCACGACAAAAAATTGTTTCAGAAAGCAATCGAACTGCTAGACGATCTTGTAGCTGAAGATGGATGGACGGAATATGGGTTAGCGGAGCTTTACCGAAATCAAGGCGACTGCTTCAAACATGCGGGTCAATGGAAAGAGGCGCATTCCTCATACAAAAAAGCAATTTCTATCGTTGACCTACCGATCTATCGGGTTCTTTTGTGCGTAATTCTTGTACATTTACGAAAAGCCAACGAAGCTAGTGATCTTATTTCTGGTATTGACCAAGATAAGCTCGATCCATTTGAATTAAACGATTTTGTATTTGCCTATTCGGCGATAGCTATCGAAACGGGTGAGTTAGACCAACTCAAGGAGGCTAAAAATCTTCTTGAAAACAGAAAAATGGCTGAACCGTACTTCGAGCAACGCCGCCTAAAATTACTTATTGGTGTCCAATCGACCATCAAGGATGGACGGTCTGAGACTGCTGCTCAGGCTGCCCGATCATTGCTGTCGGCAATGGCTCGTTCAGCAAGTAAATATCTAATGTTACAGCCAAATTTTATGGGGGTAGGAATTAACGTTAACTCTATCCTCGATGACATAGCGAAAAATTCGCATGAAAAAATAATGCTAGATGAAATTGAGCCCAATAGCAGCGAAAACGATTAACTGTGCCGATTTAGTAATTCCTTGACCCTAGCGACGGTCGGCCGTCCAACCCTACCGTATCTCATATCCGCCTGAGTTCCATCTAGACGGGCGCATGGCCAAGCCCGCTCCGCCGAAGTGGCTGCGCAGGTTGGACCCAACCATCCCCATACGGGCTGCGCCTCTTAGCCCCCCATCCTAACCTTCCCCCTCCAGGGGGGAAGGGACTGAGCGGTGCATCACATTCTCGACTGAACCCTACCTGTACGGGCGCATGGCCGGCCCAGCCATCCCCATGCGCCCTATGCCGTTGAGCCATCCCCACACGCCCTATTCCGTTGCCCCCTATTCCACTGGAAACTCCAGCGCCAAACCCTCTTCCCCGCACCAGGCGCGGACCCCGCCCCGTCCGATCTGGAACCGCCAGGACTGGCGCGCCTCGGGCTGATCGGCGGCGAAGGCGGCGCAATCGAGGAGCGCGATATTGGCGCGCCGGTCCGGATCGCGGACCGATTGGTAGCGGATGGCCTCGATGCCGCCGGCGCGCGCCGCGTCGGCCAGTTGCTGGCAGGGGGCGTAATCGGCGGGGTCGGTCCAGGCAACCTGGTCGCGGCTGAGCGGCGGTTTGGTCAGATCGATCGCCAGTTCGGCGGCGACGGCGGTGCGGAATGCGGTGCGCCCGGTTGCCCGGTCCGGCAATGTGGTGCCGGGCGATTCGGCGAAAAACAAAATGAGCAGGAACGCCGCTTCGGCGACCGCCGTTTCAAGATGCTCCGATGCATAAAAGACGCCGTCTTCCTGATCCGCGCGGCGGAAGCGGGAGCCTTCGGGGTAGGGCCGGTAGCGGAACGGCGCGGCAAGGAGGGCGTGCAGATGGGCGCAGGCTTCCGGCAGGACCGGTTTGGATTCTTGCAAGAGATTTTCCAGGATTTTCTGCTCGCGCAGCGAATCGGTGAGGCGCATGGTGGCCGCCCTGTGTTGATCCTCGACCACGCGCCAGACCGGGCCGGCGTAGGACCGGGCTTCAGACGCGAGCGCGGCGGGCGTCCACATATTCGGCGACGCCGACAAGACCGGTCACCGTCTGCATCAGATCGATGGGCGCATTGCGCAAGGCCAGATTTTGCGCCCGTATCCAGGAGCGGGATGCATCATCGCTTCCGGTGATGGCGTCCAGCCCGCGAAACACGCGGACCAACAGCAGGGCCAATTCGAAAGCTTTCGATCCCCGCTCCAGCCGGTATTCGCCAGTCTTCAGGCGCGAAATGGTGGCGCTCGAAAGACCCAGAATGTGGGCAACCTCGGTGTTGGAGATTTTGAGATACCGCGCCGCCCGCATCATCGCCTTGCCGAGGACCAGGGATTCCTCGTCTTCGGGCACTGCGGTTTTGGTATTCAGCTTTTTATCCATAGAAAATTATTTCGAAATTATTTCTGTAGATAATATAGTCCGAAATGGAAATTTGTCAATGTGGCGCTGCTCTGGATACCCGCATGAAGCGGGGTATGACGGTAGCGGAGGGAGGGTGTAATTCGGTGAAGCCCTCTTCCCCCCCCCACCGAGAGGGGGCCGATCGAGGTGGGGGGCTATTGCATATGATCGAAGCCGCTAATTCGGTGACAGTTTACTTTTAGGTGACACGTTTAAGTGGCTAAAAATCAGCTGGTGCCTAAAAGTAAACTGTCACCGAATTAGCTCATATGCGCATGGCCGGGCCGGGCTAGTCGGCTAGACTGCACGTCGCGATGGGACACGCCACGCGGATGCCGGAAGGCGGCTCCGGGTGCTCCCCGTTATCCCCCGGCGAAAAATCGTGGAACAGTTTGCATTCCTTGGCATACGCCCGCCGCGTCGACACATACGTCCGGTACTTGAACGCCTCGTAATCACCGACGAGCCCCTTCAACACACCCGCCGCGTCCTTATCGGAGCGGCCAACGTATTGCACCAGGAACCGCCGGCCCTCCATGCGGCCCAAGGCGAAGGCGGCGATGGTGGTGTCGATGTGGTTGTCGATCTCTTCCTCGGTCAGGGGGAAGGGGCCGATCAGGCCGGATTTCGCCATGCGCGCCCCAAGCCTCCCCTAAGCGCCGAAGACACGCTTGAAGATTTGATCGACGTTGCGCCGGTGGAAATCCAGATCGAACTGTTCGGCGATCTCGGCCTCCGACAGGTGTTTGCTCACCTCGGCGTCGGCCTTCAGTTCGGCGGCGAAATCGGCGCCTTCCTCCCAGACCTTCATGGCATTGCGCTGCACGATGCGGTAGGCGTCTTCGCGGCTGACCCCGGCCTGGGTGAGGGCCAACAAGACGCGGCCCGAGAATACCAACCCGCGCTGCCGGTTCAAATTTTCCAGCATGGCGTCCGGATAGACCAGCAGCTTCTCGATCACCCCGGCGCAGCGGTTCAAGGCGAAATCCAGGGTCACCGTGGCGTCGGGGCCGATGCTGCGTTCCACCGACGAGTGCGAGATATCGCGCTCGTGCCAGAGGGCGACGTTTTCGAGGGACGGAACCACGGCGGCGCGCACCAAACGGGCGAGGCCGGTCAGGTTTTCGGTCAATACCGGGTTGCGTTTGTGCGGCATCGCCGACGAGCCCTTCTGGCCTGCGGCGAAAAATTCCTCGGCCTCGCGCACTTCGGTCCGTTGCAGATGGCGGATTTCGGTGGCCAAGCGTTCGATCGAGCTGGCGATGACGGCGAGGACGCTGAAGAACATGGCGTGCCGGTCGCGCGGGATGACCTGGCTCGAGACCGGTTCCGGCACCAGCCCCATTTTTGTCGCAACGTGCGCCTCCACCGCCGGGTCCAGGTTGGCGAAGGTGCCGACGGCGCCGGAAATGGCGCAGGTGGCGATTTCGGCGCGCGCCGCGACCAGCCGGGTGCGGCCGCGCGCGAACTCGGCATGGTGGCCGGCCAGTTTCAGCCCGAAGGTGGTCGGTTCGGCGTGAATGCCGTGGCTGCGCCCGATGCAGACGGTGTCCTTGAATTCGCGGGCGCGGGCCTCGAGCGCCGCCAAGAGCCGGTCCATACCGGCGAGCAGGATATCGGCGGCTTCGGCCAATTGCACCGCGAAACAGGTGTCCAAGACGTCCGACGAGGTCATGCCCTGGTGCACGAAGCGGGCCTCTTCGCCCACCTGTTCGGCCAGTTCGGTGGTGAAGGCGATGACATCGTGCTTGGTTTCGGCCTCGATTTCGTCGATGCGGGCGATGCGCTCGGCCGTATAGGGCTTGTCGCCACGGTCCCAGACGGCGGCGGCCGCTTCGGCGGGAATAACCCCCAATTCGGCTTGCGCGTCGCAGGCATGGGCCTCGATCCGGAACCAGATGCGGAACTTGTTTTCGGGCGCCCAGATGGCCGCCATTTGGTCTCGTGAATATCTTGGAATCATCGATGCGCTTTCGTGGGCGGGAACGCAAAGGCGCCCCCTTTGTCTGCACCGGCGTTATATCAGGCGCGCGACGGTTTTTGAAGCCATGCATCCGGCATTCCAGGTAATTCGTTCTTGCATGGCGGCGGTTTCCGGGGTTTTGTTGGCGATCACGGCTCGCCGGCAACTTGGGGGGAACAGGGGCCATGAACCAGTTCGGCATCGGACAATCGGTAAATCGCCTGGAAGACGAACGCTTTTTGACCGGGCGCGGGCGCTTTGTCGATAATATTTCACTGCCCGGCCAAACTTATGCATATATCCTGCGCGCGCCGCACGCCTCGGCCGGGATCAAATCCATCGATACCGGCGCCGCGCTGGCAGCGCCGGGGGTGCTTCTGGTGCTGACCGGCAAGGATGCGGAGGCCGACGGGCTCGGCGGCATTCCCTGCACGCAATTGAAAAGCGACGGCGGCTGGCTGCCGGGCTTCAGCACCCACCAGCCGGTTCTGGCCGCCGGCGTCGTCCGCCATGTCGGCGACCGGGTGGCGCTGGTGGTCGCCGAAAGTCTCGATCAGGCGCGGAGCGCCGCCGAATTGATCGATATAGATTACGCGCCCCTGCCCTTCGCCCTGACCGCGGAAGACGCGATGGCCCCAGGCGCGCCCGAGGTTTGGGCCGGCGCCGACGGCAATATCGGCTTTCAGACCCAGATGGGCGATTCGCAAGCGGTGGCCGAGGCCTTGGCCGCCGCCGACCACGTGCAGAGCCTTCAAATCCGGAACCAGCACATCACCGCCGTGTCGCCGGAACCGCGCGCCACCATTGGCGACGTGTCGGGCAATGGAGCGGATAGGCGCCTTACCTTGTATTCCGGCTGCCAGAAGCCGCACACCCTGCGCCAGGTCCTGGCCGGGTCCGTGTTCCGGCGCGCCGAGGCCGATTTCCATATCATCTGCCCCGATGTCGGCGGCGGCTTCGGCCAGCGCGGCACCGTCTACCCCGAGGACGCAGCGGTCCTGTGGGCATCGGAAAAGCTCGGCCGGCCGGTCAAATGGGTCGGCGAGCGGGCTGAAAACCTGATCGCCGACACCCATGCCCGCGACCAGACCGATATCGGCGAAATGGGGTTCGATGCGGATGGCCGAATTACCGGTCTCAAGGTTTCGCTGACCACCAATCTCGGTGCCTATCTGTCGATATCGGCGCTGGTCTCGACCCTGCGCGCGGCGGTCAACATGTCCAACGTCTATGCCATCCCGGCCATTCATGTGACGGCGCGGACGGTGTTCTCGAATACCGCGCCGGCCGGCCCCTACCGGGGCGCCGGCATGCCCGAAGCGGTGCATTTCATCGAGCGCATGATGGATGACGCCTCGCGCGCGTTGAAACTTGACCCCGCCGAAATCCGGCGCCGCAATTTCATTGCGCCCGCCGCCATGCCCTATAAGACGGCGTTGCAATACAGTTATGATTGCGGCCGCTTCGAAGATATTCTGGACGGCGCCCTGGCGCGCGCCGGCTATGCCGGTTTCGAGCAGCGCCGGAAAGAATCCGAGGCGGCGGGCTCCTTGCGCGGCATCGGCATCGGCTTCTACCTGGCCGCCATCACGCCGTTCTCCGAGCGCATGGAAATGCGCATCGATGCCTCGGGCCGGATCACCGTCCTGGCCGGCACCTTTTCCTACGGCCAGGGGCATGAAACCGTCTATGCGCAGATGGTGTCGGACTGGCTCGGCGTTCCCTTGGACCATGTCCGCGTCGTTCAGGGCGATACCGACCGCGTCGCCTTTGGCCGCGGTTCCTTCGGCTCGCGCTCGATGACCATGGGCGGGGCGGCGTTGAAAGCGGCGGCCGACGAGGTCATCGAGAAGGGCAAGAAGATCGCCGGGCATATCCTGGAGGCGCCTGAAACCGACGTCACCTTCGATGATGGCCGGTTCGGCGTTGCCGGCACCGATCGGACCGTGCCCTTGCCGGAGGTCGCCGCCGCCGCCTTTAGCCCGATCGGCTTGCCGCCCGGATCGGGCGCCGGGCTCGAAGCCGCCGCCGTGTTCGAGGGGCCGTTCAATTTCCCCAACGGCTGCCACATCGCCGAGGTCGAGATCGATCCCGATACCGGCGAAACGGTTATCGCCGCCTATACGGCGCTCGACGATGTCGGCGTCGCGGTCAACCCGAAACTGGTCGAGGGGCAGATCCAGGGCGGCGTCGCCCAGGGCATCGGCCAGGCCCTCGGCGAGGCGGTGCGCTACGATGCGGATAGCGGCCAGATCCTCACCGGGAGCCTGATGGATTACCTGCAGCCGCGCGCCGCCGATATTCCGGCGATGAATACCGACTTGAGCCCGGCGCCGACCGCAAGCAATCCGCTCGGCATCAAGGGCGCCGGCGAAAACGGCTGCCTGGCGGCGCCGCCCGCCGTCATCAACGCGATTTTGAACGCCCTTTCGCCGCTCGGCATCGAAGCCATCGACATGCCGGCGACCGCGGGAACCATCTGGCGGCTGATCGATAGGGCGCGCCGCCAAGCCTAGAGCGGTTCCGCGCGGCGCCACAGCAGCGGCATCATGATCAACCATATGAGCCCGATACCCTGCACCGCCAGGACCGCCACCAAGGCGGCGGCATAACCTTCGGCGGCGTAGCCGCCCTCAGCCGCCGCCGGCCATAGATTGATGATCGCGCCGACACCCCATTGGGAAATAAAAGCGACGATGAAGACCAAAAGATTGAGCGCCGTGTTGACCCGGCCCACCAGTTCCGGCGGAAAGACGCCGGCCAGGGCGGCATAGATCAGGCTGCCGAAGGTTCCGAAGGCGGCAAACAACACCCAAAGCGCGACCGGCCAGATGCCGAAATCAAGGACCATCAGCAATTGCACCGCCAGAAACAGGCACATGCCGATCACCGATAAATGTTCCGGCTTGATGCCGCGGGCGGCCAGGCGCGCCGCCAGCCAGCCGCTTGCCAGGTAGCTGAGGGTCATCGAAAGGAATGCGAAAAACAATCCGTCGGCGGCGGCCTCCCGGCTTAGCCCGCCGACATCGCGCAGCCAGGGCCCGCTCCACAGGCCCAATACGCCCATCAGCACTCCCGAGCAGAGAACCGACAGGGGCGCGAAGCGGATGAATTTGGGATGGGCGATGACGGCGCCGAAGCCGCGGAGAGTGGCGGCGAAGGATTCCCTGGCACCGGCGGGCCGCTCGGTCCGGCCGGGAACGGCGGCGGCGATCAAAACCGCGGCGCCGACGGTCGCCGCCGCCATGCCTAAGAATACGCCGCGCCAATCGGTGACGCCGAGCACGGCTTCCACCGGCGCCGTCGAGGACATGGCGCCGATGCCGCCGACCATGAAGGTGACGCCGTTGACGAGCGGCAAATGGCGGCGCGGGAACCATTCAGCGAAGGCCTTGAGGGACGCCATCAGGCACCCCGATACCCCGAACCCGATCAGCGCCCGCCCGGCGATCAGCCCTTCCACCGACCCGGCGCGGGCGAACAGGTAGGCACCGAGGGCGGCGAACATCAACAGCAGCACCTGGGTCGCTTTCGGCCCATAGCGGTCCAACAGCACGCCGAGCGGGATTTGAAAGGCGGCGAATGTCAAAAGGTAGACGCTGGTCAGCAGCCCCAACCCGGCGGCGTCGATGCCGATGTCGCGCACAAGATCGGGCGCGATGACCGCGTTAATGGTCCGAAACCCGAAGGACAGGTAGTAACCGGCGGCGAACGGGATATAGATGCGGAAAACGAGAAGCGCCGTCATCGCCGCAGCATAAGCATTAATCCAAGCATTGCATCCCTGGATTTAGCAGGGCTGTCGCATAGCTAATTCGGGCTAATTCGGGCTAATTCAGCGGGCTAATTCGGTGACAGTTTACTTTTAGGTGACGCGTTTAGGTGGCTAAAAATCAGCCGCTGCCTAAAAGTAAACTGTCACCGAATTAGCCCGCCTCACGAAGCGAAGGCGATGGCGCCCTTGCCCGCCTGCTTGACGCCGTACATGGCGCTATCGGCGGCTTTCAACAGGGCATCGGGCGTCGCGCCGTTATCGGGGAAAAGCGCGACACCGACGCTGGCGCCGATATCGGCCGGCTGTTCGCTACCGACATCGAACGGCTCGGCCATCATTTGAACGATTTCGCGGGCCCGGGTCTCGACGATCGAAAGGTTTTTCACCTTCCTCAGGACAACCACGAATTCGTCGCCGCCGATGCGCGCCGCCAGGTCCGATTTGCGGATACAGCCCTTCAATCTCTGGGCAACGATTTTCAGCAACAGATCGCCGGCGTCGTGGCCGAGCGTATCGTTGACCGACTTGAAGCCGTCGAGATCGACATACATCACCGCCATCAGGCCGGAGTTGTCATTGGCGCCGTCGATTTCCGATTGCAGA
>NZAK01000109.1 GCA_002687515.1 Rhodospirillaceae bacterium | reverse complement strand
GAAGGACAGCATTTCCAGCATCACCAGAGACGTTCCAACGATCACCAGACGCAAGACCGTGCTTTTGCTGAGGGTTGAACTGTAAGACGCAATGAACCACTCCTACCTCAAATATGAGACATTCGTGAGACTGGTCACGAAACATATAAAAGACGAAATAAACGAATACGGTGTCTCTCCGTATTTCTTCACGGTGACCTACAAACCCTATGAAAAACTGATCCACGGTGCTGATCCCATCCACGCAAAATCACTATTAAAGTCGTTCGAGAACGGTTATGCCCGTCTGACAAACGGCAAATACATTCTCGGCAACAACTATCAACGAAAGCACCATCTCAAACCTGTCACCTGGGCATGGTTAGATTATCCATTTACGAAGTGGAAACGCACGACGGACGGTTTGACCGGTTTTCAGAAGATGAAACTCAACCGAGGTCATCCAGAAACGACCCCGCATGTTCACAGCATCATGTTGATCCATCCGAACACCTTGGAACGGTTTGAAACACTGGGTGCGATTGGACTGAAAAAGGTATTCAGAAAAGTAGACCCAAGGGTCATGACCACCGATCTACAAGTCGAGACAGATGTCAAAACACGTGTGAAATATTCCTCGGCACTGATGAAATACCCACGACCCGAATTACAGGATCAAGACCTCTACATTGTTCTGCCTGACCCCGATGTCATTTACAAATCCAAGACAGAAAGGCACCGTGAATCAGACCGACTCAAAGCAGATCGACAAGAACGGAAACGATTGGACGAGATGGTTGCAAGGAGGGAAATTGAATGGAAGAAGTGTGCCTAAGAAGTCTATCCGTTCAGGGCATCTTATATAATGTAGGGTTCAACCAGAATGGCATATGCTCTTCTACTAACCATTTTCAACTGATATTTGATCGTCAAATTGTCTCGTACCACATACACAGATGATACACAGATGATTTTAATCAAAAATTAATCAAGGAAATCAATAGATTGGCCTCCTATCAATATATTTACGTGATGAAGCAGCTCGGCAAGACCTATCCCGGCGGCCGCGAGCTGTTCAAGAATGTTTCCCTGTCGTTTTTCCCGGGCGCCAAAATCGGCGTGCTGGGGCTGAACGGTGCCGGCAAATCGACGCTGTTGCGGATCATGGCGGGCGAGGAGACCGAATTTACCGGCGAAGCCTGGGCGGCGGACGGCGTCCGCGTCGGCTATTTGCACCAGGAACCGCAGCTCGATCCGGAAAAAGATGTGGCCGGCAACGTCATGGAAGGGGTCGGCGAGGTCATATCCCTGCTCGACCGCTTCAACGAGGTCAGCGCCAGGTTCGCCGAACCGATGGACGACGACGAAATGAACGCGCTTCTGGAGGAGCAGGGCACCTTGCAGGAACAGATCGATGCCGCCGGTGGCTGGGAGATCGAGCGCACGGTGGAGATCGCCATGGACGCGCTACGCTGCCCGCCCGGCGATGCCGAGGTGACGAAGCTGTCGGGCGGCGAGCGGCGGCGGGTGGCGCTATGCCGGCTTCTACTGCAGAAACCGGACCTTCTTTTGCTCGACGAGCCGACCAACCATCTGGACGCCGAATCGGTCGCCTGGCTGGAACGCCACCTGGCGGATTATCCGGGCACCGTTGTCGCCGTCACCCACGACCGCTATTTCCTGGATAATGTTGCGGGCTGGATTCTCGAACTGGACCGGGGGCGCGGCATCCCTTATGAGGGCAATTATTCCGGCTGGCTGGAACAGAAGCAGAAGCGGCTGCAGGCCGAAGAGAAGACAGAGGCCGCGCGCCAGCGCACCCTTGCCAACGAGCTGGAATGGATCCGGGCGTCGCCGCGCGCCCGCCAGGCCAAGAGCAAGGCGCGCATCTCGGCCTTCGAGGAACTGCAATCGCGGGCCGCCGATCAGGCGCCGGGCATGGCGCAGATCGTGGTGCCGGTGGGGCCGCGTCTCGGCAATCTGGTGATCGAGGTGGACGCCGTCAATAAGGCTTTCGGCGACCAGCTTTTGATCGAGGATCTGGCTTTCAAGGTGCCGCCCGGCGCCATCGTCGGCGTCATCGGCGCCAACGGCGCCGGCAAGACCACGCTGATCCGCATGATCAATGGCTTAGAAGCGCCCGACGCCGGTTCGATCCGGCTCGGCGATACGGTGGCGCTCGGTTATGTCGATCAATCGCGCGACGCATTGGACGGCGCCAAGACCGTGTGGGAGGAAATATCCGAGGGCCTGGACGAGGTCGATCTCGGGTCGCGCCGCATGCAGAGCCGCGCCTACGTGTCGCAGTTCAATTTCCGCGGTCCCGACCAGCAGAAAAAGGTCGGCCAGCTATCGGGCGGCGAGCGCAACCGCGTGCATCTGGCGAAGGTTTTGAAATCGGGCGCCAATGTCATCCTGCTGGACGAACCGACCAATGATCTGGATGTGGATACCTTGCGCGCCCTCGAGGACGCGCTTCTTGATTTTCCCGGCTGCGCCTTCGTGATCAGCCACGACCGCTGGTTCCTGGACCGCATCGCGACCCATATCATCGCCTTCGAGGGCGACAGCCAGGTGGTCTGGTTCGAGGGCAATTACGGCGATTACGAAGCCGACCGCAAGCGCCGGCTGGGCGCCGACGCGGAGCAGCCGCACCGCATCAAATACCGGCCGCTGACGCGCGGCTGATTGTCAAAAAACACCTTAGTTGCGGCGCCGATTGAGGCTTTCGGTTTTGTCGCGCAGCGCCGTAATCAGGCCGGAAACCTTGCCGCCGTTCTGGCGGATAACCGATCCGAATTCGGAGCGATGGGTTTGCACCAGGCTGATCCCCTCGACGATAATATCGACGATCTTATACTTGCCGCTGGGGTAGGCGACCCGCCAATCGATGCGGATCGGTTTATGGGATTCGCGCATAAGCCGGGAGTGAACGATGGCCAGCTTGGCGCTGCGGCTCGAGGCGCTGGCGACGGCAAGCTTTTCGTTGGTGTATTGGCGAAACCGCTTCGAATAGGTGGAGACGATGAAATCCTCGAACAAACGAAGATAGTCGGCCCGCTCGGCCTTGGTCGCCCGCCGCCAATGACGCCCGAGGGCCCATTTGCCGAGCAGCCGAACCTCGAAATTTTCGTTCAGCAGTTGGCGAAATTTTTCCTGCTGCTCGCTTCGGTCCAACTTCTCGCCGGCGAGCGTGATGACCGCCCGGTCGGCTAAGGTTTGAATGAATCTGTGGGCGCCATCGGCGAATTCATCGCCGGCGGCGCGGGCCATATCGAGCGAAGCGATCGAAAAAAACAGGAATAGGGTTAATGTGATTGCGCCGCGCGGTTTCCACATTGGGTTGGCCCCTGCCGCTATTTGGTCTTGCCCTGATTCTCATCCGGATCGACAAGTTCAAAATCCCCGGAGAATCCTGGCGGCGGTTTGTCTTCCGAACCCTTGCCATTGCTGATTTCATCGGCGCGGCGCTGGCGGTACAGGCTTCGGATGGAGGCATAAAAGTCGATCGAGGATTTTTCCAGATCCTCAAGCACATCCCAAAGCTGATCGCGCGTGTCGATACCGGTCATCACCGTGCGGCCGTAGGTGACCGAATCGTAGCTTTGCGAATTTGCCCACCAATTGATCGGATCGAGGAAGAAATCGACGACCTTGCCGACCGCGTCACGCGGATTGGACGGGCCGAATATGGGCAACATGATATAGGGGCCCTCGCCGGCGCCCCAGACGGCCAGGGTTTGGCCGAAGTCCTCGTCATGCTGCTCGAATCCCATTGAACCCGCCGGATCCCCGAAGCCGGCAACGCCGATCGTCGAATTGATCAGAAAGCGCACAGCGGTGGTGCCGCCGCGCGACGCCTCGCCCTGTAAGAGGTCGTTGGCCAGGATAACCGGGGTGCGCAGATTCTGCAGGAAATTGTGGATATATTCGCGCAGCATGTCCGGTGCGATAAAGCGGTATAAGGCGGTCACCGGCTTGAACAAGGCTTTGTCCAAAACCTGGTTGAACTCGAATATGCCGCGGTTTGTAGGCTCGATCGGATCGTTGATTTGCTGGAATTCGGCCAGCGCCTCGGGGTCATTTTCCGGGGCGCTCGCGCAATTGGACAGAACAAATACGGCGAGCACGATTAGGCCGATCCGCGCCCAGGTTCTCAAACCTCTAGCTGCCCACATTTCAACCTCTTGTTCTCGTTCCGCCCGATCCGACAGGGTCATACCTACCGTCTCTGGCGCTGGAGCCGCCCCCTTCCGTTATCGAAACGCTTCGTCCAAACATCGCAGCAAGGCAGCGCATAGGTTTGCGCGCGGCCGATAAAACTCTGCTGTTCAGGATTGACTGTCGACGATGAGCGCTCAACTCCGGTTGCGGTGACCATGCGGAAAAATCCCGCGCTTTTGAATATACATACGCTTCCAAAAATTACCAGTAAGGTGAAGCGCGTAGAGAACCTCGATTTTATTATTTGTTGTATTTTTGCAACAATCGTCCAGGGAGCCGAAGCGGCGTGTTACCCGCCGCGTCCGGCTCCCTGGACGATATCACCCCACAGGAGCATTGGCTAAAGGCTAGCACCAATTCATTAACATATATTCAAGTGGCCTTCAGTCCCTGTGGACATATATAAAAATATCTTTATATTGTTATATTATCTAATTGCGTGCCAGGATTTATAGAGGGTTTTCAAGGTAATTCTTGCGATGGAAGGACTAATGCGCAGACTGCGCGCGGCCGCCGAGCCCAGCCGTCTTAGGTTGTTGGCGATGTGTGCCCGTGGTGAATTCACGGTGAGCGAACTGGTGCTGATTCTCAGCCAAAGCCAGCCCCGGGTTTCCCGGCACCTCAAGATTTTATGCGATGCCGGGCTTTTGGAACGGCTGAGCGAGGGCAATTGGGCGTTTTACCGTCAGGCGTCAAACGGTGACGGGCGCGCCACGGCGAATCGTCTGTTGTCGTTGCTGCCCGATGACGACCAGGTCATCGCCCGCGATCTCGAGCGGCTCGCCGAGGTCAAGGCCGGCCGCAACCTCAAGGCGGACAGCTATTTTCAGACGGTGGCCGATGAGTGGGATCGCATCCGCGCCCTCAACATCGGCGATAAAGAGGTCGAGCAGGCGGTCAAGGAGGTGCTCTGCCAGGCGCCGCTGCGCCGGCTGATCGATATCGGCACCGGCACCGGCCGCATGCTGGAAATCATGGCACCGCATGTCGAGGAAGCCACCGGCATCGACCGCTCGCACCAGATGCTGACCATCGCGCGCGCCAAACTGGATCATTCGGGCCTCGGCAATTGCGGTGTCCGTTATGCCGATATGTATGGGCTTCCCTTCGCCGCCGCCGCTTTCGATGCGGCGGTGATCCATCAGGTTCTTCATTTCGCCGACGACCCGGGCGCCGTTCTGGCGGAAGCGGCGCGCGTCCTGGTGCCCGGCGGACGCGTCGTGGTGGTCGATTTTGCCCGCCACGATTTGGAGGAACTGCGCGATGAATTTCAGCACCGGCGCCTGGGCTTTGACGATGCCGGCATGTCCGGCTGGTTCGCCGCCGCCGGCCTCGGCGAGGAACCGCCAATCCGGCTGGCCGGCGCCGCCCTGACGGTGGTTGTCTGGTCGGCGGTCAAGGGTACGGGCAAGGGAAACCGGCGCAATGGCTGATATGAGAACACATGATGCGGCGCCCGGCGGCGCGCTTCCCGTGGCCGCGGCGCCGGCCAGGGGCGCCACCGCCTCATTCGAATTCTTCCCGCCCAAGGACGAAGCCGCGGGAAAGGCGCTCTGGGCCTGTGTCGAACGGCTTGCGCCACTGGCGCCCGCCTTCATGTCGGTCACCTATGGCGCCGGCGGCTCGACCCGCGAACGCACCCATGCCGTGGTCGCCCGTATCCAGAAAGATACCGGCATTGCGGCGGCCGCGCATTTGACCTGCGTCGGCGCCGGGCGCGGTGAAATCGATGATGTGGCGCGCCGCTATTGGGACGCCGGTATCCGCCATATCGTCGCCTTGCGCGGCGATCCGCCCGAGGGCGAGGACCGCTACACGCCGCACCCCGGCGGTTACGCCTACGCCGCCGACCTGGTCCAAGGCCTGATGCGCATCGGTGATTTCGAAGTTAGCGTCGCCGCCTATCCCGAGGTGCACCCGGAAGCGGATAGCGCCGCCGCCGATCTTGACAACCTCAAGCGCAAATTCGATGCCGGCGCCAAGCGGGCGATCACGCAATTCTTCTTCGCCGCCGAAACCTATCTCAGGTTCCGCGATACCGCCGCCGCCGCCGGCATCGGCGCGCCCATTGTGCCGGGCATATTGCCGGTCACCAATTTCAAGCAGGTGCTGCGCTTCGCCGGCATGTGCGGCGCCTCGGTGCCGGGCTGGATGGTGGAACTTTTCGATGGTCTCGACGACGACCTGGAAACCAGAAAATTGATCGCCGCCACGGTTGCCGCCGAACAATGCCGTGCCTTGCTTGTAGAGGGGGTAACCGAATTCCATTTCTATACCTTGAACCGCGCCGACTTGGTCTACGCCATTTGCCACATCCTTGGCATCCGCGCCGGCCATGGGCCAACCGATGGGACAGGTAAGAATTGACGAACAGCGACAACGCCGCCGAACGAACGGATGCGCTCAAGCGGCTGATCGCCGAGCGCATCGCCATCCTCGACGGCGCCACCGGCACCATGGTCCAGGCCCAGAACCTCGGCGAAGCCGATTACCGGGGATCGCGCTTCATCGATCATGGCGCCGATCTCAAGGGCAATGCCGATATTTTGAACCTGACCCAGCCCGATCTGGTTGCCGGCCTACACCGCGTATATTACGACGCCGGCGCCGATATCGTCGAAACCAACACCTTCAACGCCACCGCCATCGCGCAGGCCGATTACGATACCCAAGACCTGGTCTATGAGATCAATCTCGAGGGCGCCCGCATCGCCCGCGCCGTGGCCGACGCGGTGACGCGCCAAACACCGGACCGCCCGCGGTTCGTCGCCGGTGTCATCGGCCCGACCAACCGCACCGCGTCGATATCGCCCGATGTCAACGATCCCGGTTTTCGCAACGTCACTTTCGACGATCTTGCCGCCGCCTACGGCGAAGCCGCCGCCGGGCTCATCGCGGGCGGCGCCGATCTGGTGATGGTTGAAACCGTGTTCGATAGCCTCAACGCCAAGGCCGCCATTTATGCCGTTCTGGAGTTGGGCGAAAGGCTCGGCCGGCCGGTTCCGTTGATGGTTTCGGGCACCATCACCGATGCTTCGGGGCGCACCCTCTCCGGGCAAACGCCGGAAGCCTTCTGGATATCGGTGGCGCACGGGCGGCCGCTGATCGCCGGCTTCAACTGCGCCCTCGGGGCCGAGGATTTGCGTCCCCACCTGCAAGCCCTGGCGCGCGCCGCCGATACATTCATATCGGTGCATCCCAATGCCGGCCTGCCCAACGCCTTCGGCGAATATGACGAAACCCCCGCCGAGATGGCCGCCACCATCCGCAGTTTCGCCGAGGAGGGGCTGGTCAATATCGTCGGCGGCTGCTGCGGCACCACCCCCGATCATGTGCGCGCCCTCGGGGATGCGCTGCACGGCATGGCGCCGCGTAAAATTCAAGGGCAAGGCGCCGGCAGCCATCTGAGCGGGCTGGAAGCCCTGGCGCTCGACGAGGTGACCGGCTTCGTCAATATCGGCGAGCGCACCAATGTCGCCGGCTCCGCCCGCTTCCGCAAATTGATCACCGAGGGCGATTTCGAAACCGCCCTCGATGTCGCCCGTCAGCAGGTCGCCGGCGGCGCCCAGCTGGTCGACGTCAATATGGACGAAGCCATGCTCGATTCGGAAACCGCCATGGACCGGTTTCTGAAACTGATCGCGTCGGAACCGGATATCGCGCGCGTGCCGGTGATGATCGATTCGTCAAAATGGTCGGTCATCGAAGCCGGTCTCAAATGCATCCAGGGCAAGGGCATCGTCAATTCGATCAGCCTCAAGGAGGGCGCCGACGAGTTTCGCCGCCAAGCCCGGCAAGTCATGAAATTCGGCGCCGCCGCCGTGGTCATGGCCTTCGACGAAAACGGTCAAGCCGACAATTTCGAGCGCATGGTTGAAATCTGCACCCGGTCGTACCGCATCCTGACCGAAGAGCTGGGTTTCCCGGCCGCCGATATTATTTTTGATCCCAACGTTTTTCCCGTCGCCACCGGTATCGAGGAACACGGCAATTTCGCCGCCGACTTCATTGCCGCCGTCGCTGAGATCAAAAAGAACCTGCCCGGCGCCCTGGTCAGCGGCGGTATTAGCAACGTTTCGTTCTCGTTCCGCGGCAACAACGCGGTGCGCGAGGCGATGCATGCGGTGTTTCTCTACCACGCCGTGGCCGCCGGCCTTGATATGGGTATCGTCAATGCCGGCCAACTCGCCGTCTATGCCGATATCGAGGAAGATTTGCGGACCCGTATCGAGGACGTAATCCTCAACCGCCGCGGCGACGCCACCGAACGATTGCTCGAAGTGGCCGACAGCGCCAAGGGCCAGGCGCGCGCCGCGGCCGAAGACTTGTCGTGGCGCCATGGCGATATCCAGGACCGCATCACGCACGCGTTGGTCAAGGGCATCACCGAATTCATCGTTGCCGATACCGAAGAAGCCCGGCTTGCCGCCGAGCGTCCCATTGAGGTTATCGAAGATACGCTGATGGCCGGCATGAGCGTGGTCGGCGATCTGTTCGGATCGGGGCAGATGTTTTTGCCGCAGGTGGTCAAGAGCGCGCGCGTCATGAAGCAGGCGGTGGCTCATCTGACCCCGTTTATCGAGGCCGAAAAGTCCGGCGAAGGGCGCGCCAGGGGTAAAATCCTGATGGCTACGGTCAAGGGCGACGTGCACGACATCGGCAAAAACATCGTCAGCGTCGTGCTGCAATGCAACAATTACGAAATCATCGATCTCGGGGTCATGGTGCCTTACGAGAAAATCGTCGAGGCGGCGCGCAGCCTAAAGGTCGACGCCGTCGGGCTATCGGGCCTGATCACGCCTTCGCTCGAGGAAATGACCCAGGTGGCATCGGAACTCGGCCGGGGCGGCTTCGATATTCCGCTTCTGATCGGCGGCGCCACCACTTCGAAAGTGCATACCGCGGTCAAGATCGCGCCCGCCTATCCGGGGCCGACCGTTTATGTGACCGATGCGTCGCGCGCCGTCGGCATTGCCGGGCAATTGCTGGGCATCGAGACCCGCGCCGCGTTCGTGGCGGCAACCGAAAGTGAATATGCCGAGGCGCGGCGCCGTCACGTCGACCGCTCGGCCGCCGGACGCCTGCATGATCTGGACCGGGCGCGGGACGCTTCGATCGCGCTCGATTGGGACGATATGCCGGGCCCGCCCAGTTTTCTCGGCGTGCGCTCGCTGCGCGAGGTTGATTTGACCGAACTGGTGCCGAGGATCGATTGGACGCCGTTTTTCCGCACCTGGGAGCTGACCGGAAACTATCCCGCCATCCTTGAGGACGCCGCCCAGGGCGAGGCGGCGCGCGGCCTCTATGACGATGCGCGCGCCATGCTGCAGCGGATCATCGGTGAAAGCTGGCTGACCGCCGACGCCGCTTTCGGATTTTTCCCCGCCAATTCGGACGGCGACGATATCGAAATCTATAGCGATGCCTCCAGGCGCAGGGTGCGCATGACCCTGCCCTTCCTGCGCCAGCAGATGGTCAAGGGCGATGGCGGGGTAAACCAATGTCTGGCCGACTTCGTGGCGCCCAAGGAAAGCGGCCTCGAAGATTACATCGGCTTGTTTGCGGTCACCACCGGGCACGGGATAGAGGCCAGGCGCGCCGATTTCCTGGCCCACCAAAACGACTATGGCGACATCATGCTGCAGGCGCTCGCCGACCGCCTGGCCGAGGCCTTTGCCGAACGGCTGCACGAACAGGTGCGGAAGACTTATTGGGGTTACGCGCCCGACGAAGATCTCCAGAACTTGGAGGTGATCAAGGAAACCTATCAGGGTATTCGCCCGGCGCCCGGCTATCCGGCTTGCCCCGATCACTCCCTGAAACCGCTGATATTCGAGCTGTTGGACGCCCCGGGCAATGCCCGTATCGAGCTGACCGAGAATTTCGCCATGCTGCCGGCGGCATCGGTGGCCGGCATCTATTTCGGCCATCCCGGCGCCAGCTATTTCGGGCTCGGCCGGGTCGGCAGGGATCAGATCGCCGATTATGCGCGGCGCCGGGGCGTTTCGGCGGCCCAGGCGGAAACCTGGCTGGCCGCCAACCTTGCCTACCAGACCTAGACCGTTAGCCTATTAATGGGTGAGATGCCCGTCGACCTTGAATCTGGTAATATCGTGGCCGTTGGCGATCAGCCGTTCCAGGAGGGCGTCGTAATGCTCGTCGCCGGTCAGGTTTTCGCCGATCAAGCGGCTGACATGGGCGAGCACTTCGCCGCCCTTATCGCGTAACTTGGTTGATTCGTATCCCGGAATGTCGTCGGCCTTGGTAATCAGAATCTCGGCCCACTTGATTTGCTCGGCGACGTAATGGGTCCAATCGAATTTCCACATGGTTTCTGCCCGCCTGGTAATTATCCGATGCGCCATTTCTTGGCGTCTGTGGATTGGTTGGTCCCTCAAGCAGAAACCAGCATAGGGCAATTCCGTTAATATATTTTGAATCCGGGGGCGGAAATTCCGGCTTGGCCAGAGTACGGCCGCATGCATGCCCTCACGCGTGCCCTCAGGCGGGCCGCAGCAGCCGCCGCATCCAACGCACAGCGGTTTCGAAATCCCCGGCGATGGGCGCGCCGGCGGCAAGCGCCGCGCCGGCGGCCATGGCGGTATCGGTCAATTGAAAATCCTCGACCAAATGTCCGTCGCGGGTGGTCAGGCGCCCGTCCACGGTGACAAACGCCTCGTCGATCACGTCCAACAAGTGCGCGAGGCGCGCCTTGTAGGGCTGGTGATCCAGGCTGTAGCCGATGACCGGCCCCTGTTTTCCCGCCATGATGCCCATTTCCAATGCCGTCGCCGCATCCAGGCCGGGGCCGCGAAACGGGCTCATATTGGCGATCAGGGCGTCGCACCCGGCGATCAGGTCGGCCGCCGCCCGATAGATGAAAAGCGCGTCATCGGGGGTCCCCGATTGCCGCCGCCCGCCGTCGATATCCAGGGGCGAGACGCCGACCAGGCCGTAGCGTTCGCAGACCGACTTCTTGTTGGCGACGATCTCGACCGCATGTGGATGGTAGATATCCGGTCCGGCCAGATAGACCCGTGCGTCGCCGTCCTGGTTTTCGCTCATCGGGCTTGACCCGGTATGCTAGCCGCATAACTGGCCGGCGCGTTTGCCGCTGATCGATCCGCTAAATCCGCCATTCAAGCGCTCACCAACCTGACTTTACCCGCAGTTTTGAAAATTAGTGATATTCATGTAATTTGGACCATACCGGGCAAATACACGGTTTAGGGCTAGGTATTTCGGAAATAATCCCTATTTATCATAATTATGTGTGATAACCGAAATCGTTATTTCAAGTCTGGTGCCGACAGGTTACAAAGGCCGCTTGAACCACGGCTCTGATAAAGCCGGACCAGGGAGCAAATTGCTGCGCCATGAGCGACGCCGAAAGACTAGCCGAAGAGGCATTGGCAGGCATGCGGGAACACGGTATTCCCGCCATCCCGGACAACTATACCGTCTGGTACCATTACTGTGCCAACACCTACCCCGATTTAAAACGCACCGTCGATATCCTGATCGACAACGGTCAGGAATTTTCGCCCTCCGTGTGCGCCAACCTGTTTGAACGTTTTTTCACCAATAGTGACGAAACCAAGACGCTGCGTTCGGCCACCTCCAAGTTGGAAGGGGTGATCAAGCGCGCCTTCGAATATTTGAACGAAGCCGGCGAAGGCGCCGCCCAATTCGGCGAGCATTTGGCGGACGCATCGGGGGCCCTGGCCGAATCGACACCGGACAATGAAGCCCTCGAGATTATCCAGGGCATCATCGATGCCAGCCAGCAGATGGAAGTGCGCACGCGCGATCTCGAAACCAGGCTGGCCTCGACCTCGGGCGAGGTCGTGCAGTTGCGCAAAGAAATCGAAATCACCCGGCGCGAAGCTTCGACCGACAGCCTGACCGGTCTTGCCAACCGTAAATTGTTCGATCTCACGATCCGTGAAGCCGCCGCGCATGCCATGGAAAGCGGCGACACCATGTGCCTGTTGATGCTGGACATCGATCATTTCAAGAAATTCAACGACAATTACGGACACCAGACGGGCGATAAGGTTCTTAAATTATTGGCGTTGGTACTGACCGAAAGTATCAAGGGTCAGGACACCGCGGCACGCTACGGCGGCGAGGAGTTCGTGGTCGTCCTGCCCGAAACCAAATTGGACGATGCCCTTGCCGTCGGCGAGCTTATTCGTGACCGGATCGCGAAAAAGAATATCGTCAACCGCACGACCGGCAAAAAGCTGGGCGGTATCACCTTATCGGTGGGCGCCGCGAAATTCGTGCCCGGCGAGGCACTGACCGAGCTCATTGAACGCGCCGATACGGCGCTCTATATCGCCAAACAGACGGGCCGGAACCGGGTTGTTTCCGAAAAGGATATACCGCAAGAGCAGGTTGCGGTCGGAGGTTAAGGAACCGCCACCGCGGGGGGACGTTTGGCAAGACGGGGGATGCTGGGCCTAGTGAATTTCATCCACTGGCCATGAACGGGGTCACATGTTGAATTTGCCAGCCATACGGCCGAGCCGCATCTTGATGCGGATGCGCCGGCTTGTCCGCAACGACCAATTGATTCTGGCCGTTCTGGCGGTCGTGGTTGGTGCCTTGGCGGGCCTGGGAACGGTGGTGTTGCGCCAGGGCATCGTTCTGGTCCAATCCATATCCTTCGGCACCGGCGCTGAAAATTTGATCTCCTATGTTGGCCAGTTGCCGTGGTGGCATATCCTGTTGGTGACCACTTTCGGCGGCCTCGTGGTTGGCGTTTTCATCCATTTTGCCATGCCCGGCCGGCGGCCCCAGGGGGTCGCCAAGGTGATCGAGGCGAGCGCCCTTAGAGGCGGGCGCATGTCGCTGCGCGCCGGTATCGGCGCGGCGGTCGCCAGCGCCGCGTCGATCGGCGTCGGCGCTTCGGTGGGGCGGGAAGGCCCGGCGGTGCATTTGGGGTCCACCCTCGGCGCCTGGGTCGCGGAAAAACTTCACCTGACGCGGTCCCTGTCGCGCGCCCTTTTGGGCTGCGGCGCGGCGGCCGCAGTGGCGGCCTCGTTCAACGCCCCGATCGCCGGCGCATTGTTCGCGCACGAGGTCGTGGTCGGTCATTTCGCGCTTAGCGCCTTTGCCCCCATTGTTATCGCCAGCGTTGTCGGCACCATCGTTTCCAGGGTCGTGTTCGGCGATTTTCCGGCCTTCGATATTCACGAACAATCGCTGGCCTCGTTCCTGGAATTTCCCGCCGTCATCGGGCTCGGCGTGCTCTCGGGCATCATGGCGATCATGTTCATGCGCGCCACCATGCTGACCGAAGACAGCGCCGCCAAGCTGCCGGGGCCGTCTTGGACGCGGCCGGCAATCGGCGGCTTTGTCGTCGGGCTGGTGGCCATCGTCTTCCCGCAAATTCTAGGCGTCGGTTACGAAGCCACCGGCCTTGCCTTGCAAGGGCAATTTCCGCTGGCTTTGCTGATCGCCCTGGTGGTGGTCAAGACCTTCACCACCGCGATCAGCATCGGCACCGGTTTCGGCGGCGGTGTGTTTCCCCCGTCGCTGATGATCGGCGCCATGCTCGGCGGCGCCTATGGCATCGTCGCCACCAGTATATTTCCCGAACTGTCGTCGGGTGCCGGCGCCTATACCATTATCGGCATGGGCGCGGTGGCGGCGGCTGTTCTCGGCGCGCCGATATCGACGACGCTGATCGTTTTTGAATTAACCGACGATTATCCGCTGACCATAGCGGTGATGGTGGCGGTGGTCATTTCCTCGGTGATCACGCAGCAGTTCCAGGGCAAGTCCTTCTTCAATTGGCAGCTGGAACGCTCCGGTCTCGACCTCAAGGGTGGCTTCGAGGCGGCCCTTTTGCGCGGCCTCTTGGTGCGCCGTATCATGCGCGCCGAAAGCGAAACCGTATCGATCGGCGCCAACCTGCCTGAAATTCGTGCCTTGTTGCAGGATTCCGAAACCGGCGAGCTGTTCGTAACCAAGGAGGATGGCGCGCTGTTCGGCACCATCACCCTGCATGATCTCTCGGATGCCGCCTTCGATCACGACGTCGACAATCTGATCAACGCCGGCGATATCGCGCGCACCGACCCGCCGGTCCTTTATGCCGGCGATGACTTGCAGACCGCCAACAAGCTGATCCGCGACACCGGCGAGCACTATATCGCGATCGTCGAAAGCGCCGACAATCACAAGCTGGTCGGGACCTTGTTCGAAACCGATGTGATGGCGGCCTATAACCGGGCGCTGATCGAGGCCCGGCACGAAGAACACGACGCCGCCTGATCGTTCAAAACGTCACGGCTCTGGCGGCGGAAGGAAATCAGAATGACCGCCTGAGGCGCAGCCATTCGGAGCGGTCGATGGAACGCACCGGAATATCCCTGATTTTCATTTCCTCCAGATTGTTGGGCAGCACGTTAAGCAAAACGGAACTGCCGGCCGGCCCCGAACGCCAGACCTTGCGGTAATAATCGGCCTGGCCGCGAACCGGCTGGCCGGCGACGCCGATGATTAAATCGCCGCCTTCTATGCCGGCCTTGGCCGCCGGGCCGCCCGGCGAGACCCGCGTCACCAACAGCCGCCCCGCCAGTTCCAGCGTGTTGGCGCCGATCCAGGGCCGGGCCGGGGCCGAACGCCGGCCCTTTTCCAATAAATCGCCGAGCACCGGTTTCAGGATTTCCACCGGCACGAACATATTGCCGGGCAGCGGCCGTCCGGGCCCCGCCGCATCGTTGACCAGAAGCGATCCGACGCCCAACAGGCGGCCGTCCTCGCCGATCAGGGCGGCGCCGGAATGATAGGTGTGCGGCGGCGAGGTATAGATGGCGCGTTCCAGCATATATTCCCAGGCGCCGGTGAACACCCGCCGCGATACCACCCTGGCGGCAACCACCGGCTGAGCGCCGCCGCGGCTGGCGACCAGCACGCCGTCACCAACGGTCAAGGTGCGCGAATTTCCGAGGCGCATGGGTTTGATATCCAGCTTGCCGCGCAGGCGCAACAAACCGAAACCCGAATCATGGTCATAGGCGACGATGGTGGCCGCAACCTGCTTGCCGCCAGGGCCGGTGACGATGGCGCCATCGGCCTCGAGAATGAGGTACCCGATGGTCAGCACCAGCTCGCTATCGTCGATGACGACACCGCTGCCGATGCGTTCGGTTCCTAAGATGCGCGCCGTCCTGGCGTCGGCGGAAATTTCGGCCTTGACGCCGACCACGGCTTTCAGAACATCGCGGTTGATCTCGGCGCCGGGCGCGCCCCGAATGCCGGCCGCCAGGATCGCCACGGCGAGCAAGGGTATCATTGCACCTTGGTATAAGGAAACGAGCGCCATAAAATCCACCATTACCGGCAGGCTGCCGCGTTCCTGAAAATGGTGGCCGGTAACCGGCACCAAGTCAAAGAATTAATCGGATGCGCACAAAAAAGTGTGCGGCGCTGACTTTTGCTGTTAGCGCCGGGCGCCCATGATATAGTGGCGCCATGCCAGACCCATTTGAGTTATCCGACCAGCCGGCGCCGCCGCCCGCCGCCGCCGGCCCGGTCGATCCTCCCTATTTCACCGGTCTCAACGCCGCCCAGCGGGAAGCGGTTGAAACCCTGGACGGGCCGGTCCTGGTGCTTGCCGGCGCCGGCACCGGAAAGACCCGGGTGCTGACCACCCGGCTGGCGCATTTGTTGATGACCGGCAAGGCGCGGCCCTTCGAAGTGGTTGCCGTAACCTTCACCAACAAGGCGGCGCGCGAAATGAAGGACCGGGTGGCGGCGCTTTTGGGACGCCCCGTCGAAGGCTGGTGGCTGGGCACCTTCCACGCCCTTGGCGCGCGCATATTGCGCGCCCATGCCGAGGCCGTCGGTCTCAAGCCCAATTTCACCATCCTCGACGCCGACGACCAGCTTCGGCTCCTGAAACAGGTGATGGAGCCGCGCCATATCGATGACAAGAAATGGCCGGCGCGGACCCTTCTGGCGGTGATCCAGCGCTGGAAAGATCGCGGCCTGACCCCGGACAAGGTGTCCGGCGAGGAAGACGCCGCCTATGCCGATGGATTATTGGTCGAGTTGTACCAGGATTACCAGGCCCGCCTGTTGGCCCTCAACGCCGCCGATTTCGGCGATCTTTTGCTGCACTGCCTGACCCTGTTCACCACCGTTTCGGAGATATTGGCGAACTACCAGAGGAAATTCCGCTATTTGCTGGTCGACGAATACCAAGATACCAATGTCGCCCAATATCTTTGGCTGCGCCTGTTGGCCCAAGAACACCGCAACATCTGCTGTGTCGGCGATGACGACCAATCGATCTATTCCTGGCGCGGCGCCGAGGTTGGCAACATCCTCAAATTCGAAAAGGATTTCGAGGGCGCCGGCGTCATCCGCCTGGAACAGAACTACCGCTCGACGCCGCACATTCTGGGCGCCGCCTCGGGCCTGATCGCCCACAATGAAGGCCGCCTCGGCAAGACGCTCTGGACCGGCGCCGACGAGGGACAAAAGGTCGGCCTGCGCGGCGTTTGGGACGGCGAGGAAGAGGCGCGCGTCATCGGCGAGGAGATCGAGACGCGCCAGGCCGGTGGCCAAAACCTGGATGAAATGGCGGTCCTGGTGCGCGCCGGCTTCCAGACCCGTGAATTCGAGGAACGGCTGATCACCCTTGCCATTCCCTACCGGGTCATCGGCGGCCCGCGCTTTTATGAGCGCCTGGAAATCCGCGACGCCATCGCCTATTTCCGGGTAACCGTCAGCTCCGATGATGATCTGGCGTTCGAACGCATCGTCAACGTGCCGAAGCGCGGCCTCGGCCAGGCCAGCCTGCAGGCGGTCCACCATCTGGCGCGGGCGCGCGGAATTCCCCTTTATGATGCCGCCGCGATGATCGCCGAATCCGACGAGCTGCGCCCTAAGGTGCGCGCCAGCCTCAGGCAACTGATCGGCGATTTCGAACGCTGGCGCGCCAATCTGGCCAACCTGCCGCATTCCGGATTGGCCGCCGTCATCTTGGAAGAATCCGGCTATACCGAATATTGGATGAACAACAAATCGCCGGAGGCGCCGGGCCGCCTCGAGAACCTGAAGGAACTGGTGGCCGGGCTGGAGGAATTCGAGAATCTGCAAGGCTTCCTCGAGCATGTCAGCCTGGTCATGGATATTCAGGAAAACGGGGCCGAGGCAAAGGTCAATTTGATGACCCTGCATTCGGCCAAGGGGCTGGAATTCGATACCGTGTTCCTGCCCGGCTGGGAAGAAGGCCTGTTTCCGCATCAGCGCAGCCTCGACGAAGAGGGCCTTCGTGGGCTGGAGGAAGAGCGCCGCCTCGCCTATGTCGGCCTGACCCGGGCGCGCCGCGAAGCGCTGATCACCCATGCCGCCAACCGGCGCATCTATAACCAGTGGCAGAACGCGCTGCCGTCGCGCTTTATCGGCGAACTGCCCGAAGACCATATCGAACAAAGCGCCGAAAATCCGTTGCTGCGCTCAGGTGCCGGCCCAGGCGCCGCCACCGGTAATGGGCGCGGCTTTCGCGAAGCGCCGGGCGCCTTCGAATTTACCGCGCCCCGGCGCGCCGGCCATGCCCGCGACGGCACCGTGATCGAGGGCGAGGCCTGGCTGCTGCCGGCCGCCGACAGCGCATCCCGCTTTTTGGGCGGCGCCCGCGTCTTTCACCAGAAATTCGGCTATGGCCGCGTCCTCGCCGCCGATGGCAATAAGCTTGAAGTCGCCTTCGACAAGGCCGGCACCAAAAAGGTGATCGACAGCTTCGTCGAACCCGCCTGAGCGGCCCGAGCGGCGTGCCGGACATCTATCGAATAAACTTAAGCGTGCCCGAGGCCGCCGCCGACGCCTTCGCCGAGGCGCTGGAGCCGCTGGTTGCCTCCGTCGCCTGGCGCACCGCCGAAGGCAGGATCAAGGCCGAGGTCCTGGGATTTTCCGAAACCCCGCCCGATGCGGCCGCCATCCGGCGGACCTTGCGCCTGACCGCCCGGTCGGTCGGCGTGCTCGAACCCGAGATGGCGATAACGCGGGAACCGGTGCGCGATTGGGCCGCCGATAACGTGAAACGGTTTCCGCCGATCACGGCGGGGCGCTTCTTCATCTATGGCTCCGAATATGAAGGGCCCAAACCGGCGGCTTCGATCGCGCTCCGCGTTCCAGCCGGCGCCGCCTTCGGCTCCGGCGATCACGGCACGACGCGGGGCTGCCTGCTGGCCCTCGATGCCTTGCGCCAACTGCCGCCGGGGCCGGTCCTCGACATCGGCTGCGGGTCCGGCATCCTGGCGCTGGCGGCGGCGCGCGCCTGGCATCGGCCGGCCCTCGCCGTCGATATCGATCCGCTGGCGGTGATGGTGGCCCGGGAAAATATCGCCGCCAATCATTTAGGGCATCTGGTGCGCGCCGTCTGCGCGCCCGGCTACCGGCACCGAAAGGTGCGGGCCGGGGCCCATGCCCTGATCACCGCCAATATATTGGCGCGGCCCCTGGCCCGCATGGCCGGCGATCTGGCCCGCCACCTTGCCCCCGGCGGCACCGCAATTCTGTCCGGCCTGTTGACCCGGGATGCAAGCTGGGTGCTCGCCGCCCACCGCCGCTTCGGGCTGCGCAAGGCCGGCCGGATCGAACGGGACGGCTGGTCGACATTGATATTGCGGAAATCCGCATGAACCGGCTTTCACCCATATCGCCGGCCAGGGAATTGATTTAGGATCGGCGCGACGACGAAAAAGGAAGGCTAGGATGAAGTTGCACATCGGCGGAGAGGAGCCGCATCCAGACTGAAAAATCCTTAATGTCCAGGCCGGGCCGCATGTGGATTTCCTCGGCAACTGTACCGATCTTTCCCAATTCGACGACGCCGGCATCGAGGCCATTTATGCCAGCCACGTTTTCGAGCATCTGGATTATCAGGCCGAGCTGCTCGAGGCTCTCGCCGAATGCCACCGCGTCTTGCGGGCCGGCGGCGAGCTGATGGTCAGCGTTCCCAATTTCGGGGTTTTATGCCAATTGTTCGCCGCCGAGGGGATCACCGAAATCCAGAGATTTCGGATCATGCGCCCGGTATTCGGCGGTCAGACGGATGAATTCGACTATCACAAAGTCGGCTTGATCGAGGAATTCCTGGTGAACTATCTCAGGCGCGCCGGATTCACAAATTGGCGGCGCGTCGAGGAATTTTCCCTGTTCAATGACGGCAGCAGCCTGCGCCTCGGCGAATACCTGGTCAGCCTCAATATGATCGCAACGAAATAGGATCCAGAGCGGTTCCGTCGGGACTCGTCATCCGGCGGTGCGTGATGTTACCATTGTTTCGGATTATTTTTCAGACAGGGAGGCGATCGACCATGCCCAGCGAAAACACCACCGTGCCGGCGTCCGGCGGCGGCAACATCCCAACCTATATCTCGACGCCCGAAAGCGGCGGCGGCCCCGGGGTGGTGATCATCCCGTCGATCATGGGCGTGGCTTCGGATATCGTCGATTGGGCCGACAGGCTGGCGGCCGAGGGCTTCGTGGTTTCGGCCACCGATCCCTTTTGGCGGGATGAGGATGCGGGAAATTTGGAGGGCCAGGAAAATGCGCGCGAGCGTGGCCATGCGCGCATGGGACGGGTCGATCAGGACCAGAATATGAGCGATCTGGAAGCCCTGCTCGATGATCTGAAAGCGCGCCCCGAATGCAACGGCAAGGTGGCGGTGATGGGATTTTGCTTCGGCGGATCATACGCTTTTTTGGGCGCTGCAAGGCTCGGCACCGGTGCCGGAATCGCGTTCCACAGCGGTAAAATCAGCCATCTTTTGGATGAAGCCGGGAACGTGAATTGCCCCTTGAGCTATCATTGGGGCGACGATGATGCCGCCGCCCCGATGGACGAGATCGAAAAGGTGCAGGCGGTGTTCGCCAGCATGGAGAACGCCGAGGTCACCGTTTATCCGGGCGGCAAGCATGGCTTCATGCAGCCGACCAATCCGCCCGCCTATGACGAAGCCATCGCGACCGCGTCCTGGAACCGGGCGCTGGAGATACTGAAGGGCCTTTAACGGATCATGCTCTAGGCGCCGTCGAGCAGCGCCAGCATTTCGTCGATGCGGGTGAATTTTTCCTGGGGATGGCCTTCGGGCGCGCGGGCAATCTCGGCGGCCGATATCTTTTTATAGCCCGCGTAATCGACGACGCGGACGCCGCGTTCGGCGAGCAGCTTATCGATGGCGCCGCCGCCGGGCTTTCCGGTGCTCTCCAGATTATCGATCAGCACCTCGACCGTATCCCTGGAATCGGGACCGTTGGTGGGAATCGTGCCGGTCGGTCCGCGCTTGGCCCAGCCGACCACATAAAGATTGTCCGCCACATGGCCCCTTTGGTTGGCGACGACGCTGCCGTTCATCGGCACGCCGTCCGGCGGCAGCGCTTGATAGCCGATGGCGGTGACCACCGAGCAGCAGGGCACTTCGAAAAATTCACCGCTGCCGACGGCGCGCCCGTCAACGATCCGGGTGCGTTCCATGCGCAGCGCTTCGACCCGCCTGTCGCCCAATATTTCCACCGGCGCGGCGTAAAAGCCGACAGTCATCTTGATCTGCTTGTCCGGTTTGTCCTGGGCCGCCAGTTGGCGCAAGAGGGCCAGGTTCTTTTCCTTGACGCCCTTGATGCGCGTCTCCAAATCACCTTCCACGCTATCTGGCAGCTGGCCGGGATCGACAATCACCGCACAGCGTTCCAATTCGAGGACTTCGCTCAGCTCCTTCGGTGTGAAGCCGCCCTCCACGGGTCCGCGGCGTCCGAACATATACAATTGTTCCAGCGCCGCCGCCTGGATCGCATCCAGCGCATGGGCAGAGATGTCGGTGCCCCGCATTTCGTCCCGTGTCTTGGCGAGGATCCGGCACACATCCAGCGCCACGTTGCCGATGCCGATGACGGCGACGCCGGCGCCATCCAAAAGGGGGTCTAGCTCGCGGTAATCGGGATGGCCGTTATACCAGCCGACATAGGCGCAGGCGCCGTAGACGCCGGCCAAATCCTCGCCGGGGATGCCGAGCCCGCGGTCGTGGTAGGAACCGATGGCCAGCACCACGGCATCGTAATTGTCCTGCAATTCAATGATCGAAAGGTCGCGCCCGATCTCCACATTGCCGAGGTAACGCACATCGTCCAATTCGAAGGTGCGCGCGAACTGGCGGGCGGTGTTTCTGGTTTTGTAATGGTCCGGCGCGACGCCGAAGCGGATCAACCCGAAGGGCGTCGGCACCCGGTCGAAGACATCCACCCGGCTGCCCGGAACGCCCTTTAGCAAGGCGTCCACCGCATACATTCCGGACGGGCCGGAGCCAACGATTGCGAATCTGGCAGTCACCGTTCAGCCTCTCTTGAAGCCCAGTCGAGGTTCAGGCATGAAGGCCACTAGAGCGGTTCCGGATAGATATGAACCATTTGACCGGGATGATTTTGCCCCCATGTTGGTCCCCAGTGGGCGAGGAGCACTTCGCATGGCGATGCATTGGCATCGGCAAAGATGTGCGACGACGTCCACGGGTCAAAAGCACCCGGCCTGCG
>NZAK01000108.1 GCA_002687515.1 Rhodospirillaceae bacterium | reverse complement strand
GTTCTCTTGGCGGTCGGATAGTGGTACATTTTCCACGAAGTCGGATGTCATCTGGGGAATGTCGGATTAGAGGCTCCCGATTTCAATTTGGCTGTGCTGTTCAAAAGTCTATTTTATCAAGCACGTCATGTACCGATAGATGGCTGTATCTTGCCATACTCCGTATATCCCGATGGCCTGAAACAAGCATCACCTGTTGAGGATTTAAACCACGAGCTGCCACAGCCGTAATTCGTGAATGCCTCATCTGGTGCAAACGAACATCTTCCGATAATCCAGCCCTCCTACGGGCTCTCCTAACCGCTTGACTGACACCCCATTTGGTTACTTGGAATAATTTACTTTCTTCATTCAGGGCGCGGTTTGCAACTACCCCCAATATCTCGATAGCACGTGACGTCAGCGGGCATATTCTGTCTCCTGTCTTAGCGTTGATGATATCCAATGTGCGGTCTTCTAGATTTAAGTCCTTTTTACTCAGATTTAATATCTCTGATCGGCGCATGGCTGTCTCAAATGCCAGCTCTACGATCGAAGCCATGACAGGGGTAAGTTCCGATAGTAGTGACGCCAATTCCGCTTTTGAGACAACGTGGTTACGAGGTTTTGAGGTTGGCGGCATGGGAATATTTTGGCATGGATTTGGTAATTCTTCTGGATCGATGATCATTTCCCGATAGGCGAAACGATACACCCTGTTGACCAGCTGTATCGAATTTCGAACGGTGACGCCTGAGACTTGGTTCAGCCTCAGCAGTCGAAACTCGTTCATGTCCTGGCGCGTAATCTCAGATGCGCCCTTAGGCAGCAGCTTTGCTATCCTGTGGAGCCGCTGGATCGTCTCTTCGTATGTAGGCTTATCGGCAAGCATCCGCTCGCAGTAGAGCAAACCGAGTTCGATGAAGGTTAGTCTGACATTTCGATCTATGCCGCTTTCCTGGTCCAGCACCCACCGCTCCGCCTGATCTCTGGTATCGAATGTTGCTGAGACAGGTGTTTTGCCTGATTGCCTTAACTGTACATTCCATCTCCCGCTGCCTTTTAACTGTCGAAAACTAGCCATATCGAGTTACCTTTCACACTGGTTTTCACAGTGCGAAGGGCGAAAACCCCGTAAGTCTGGGGTTTAGTCCTTAAAACATATTCCACCGTGAATATGGCGACCGAGGCCACCTCGAACCAGAAAAAGAATGCGGGCGATTGGCTGAAGATGCTGTCGACGGTTTCCAGGATGATGGCGAAAACATTGGCGACGATCAGGGCGATCATGAAGTAATCGAAGGCCATGCCGGCCTTGTCGCCAAGCGTCGACGAATCCAGGAAAAGATGCGTCCCCCGTTTCAGCCGCCCATACATTCTATCCCCGCTATTCCCGTCAGGCATGCCTTGTCCTTCAAGGTTAGGCCTTTAGGATTTCACCTGTCCCAAGGCCTGATCGAGATCGCGGATCAGATCATCCACCGATTCCAATCCCACTGACAAGCGGATTACGTCGGGCCCGGCGCCGGCGCCGATCTGCTGTTCCTCGTTCAATTGCCGGTGGGTGGTCGAGGCGGGGTGGATGATCAGGCTGCGGGTGTCGCCGACATTGGCGAGGTGGGAGAACAATTCCACCGTCTCGACCAGTTTGACGCCGGCCTCATAGCCGCCCCTGGTGCCGCCCCTGGGGCCGCCCTTGACGCCGAAGGTGAAAACCGCGCCCGGTCCCTTCGGCAGGTATTTTTGGGCAAGCTCCCGGTAGGGGCTGGATTTGAGTCCCGCATAGGAGACCCAGGCGACGTTTTTATGGCTTTCCAGAAACTCGGCGACTGTTTGCGCATTGGCCACATGCCGCTCCATGCGCAGGTGCAGGGTTTCGATGCCGGTGATGGTCAGGAACGCGTTCATCGGCGAAAGCGCCGGACCGAAATCGCGCAAGGCCACGGCGCGCGCCTTGGTGGTGAAGCCGAAATCGCCGAAGGTCTCATGGAAGGTGAGCCCGTGATAGGCGGGTTCGGGCTCGGTCATCGACGGAAACTTGCCGCCCTTGGTCCAATCGAACTTGCCCGATTCGACGACCACGCCGCCCATCGAGGTACCGTGGCCGCTTAAATACTTGGTGGTCGAATGAATGGCGATGTCGGCGCCCCAATCCAAGGGCTGGTGCAAATAGGGCGACGCCATGGTGTTGTCGACGATCACCGGGATGCCGGCATCGCGGCCGATCTCGACCACCGCCTGCAGATCGATCACCAGGCCGCCCGGATTGGCCAGCACTTCGAGGAACAGGGCCTTGGTATTGGGGGTGATGGCGCGGCGGAAATTTTCCGGGTCCGTGGCATCGACGAAATGACAGTTCCAGCCCAGTTTCTTGAAGGAGAGCCCGAACTGGGTCATCGAGCCGCCGTAAAGGTTGCGCGAGGCGACAAATTCGTCGCCCGCCTCCAGCAGCGTAAAAAAGGTCAGGAACTGGGCGGCGTGGCCCGACGCGGCGGCGACGGCGGCGCGCCCGTTTTCGAGGCTGGCGACGCGCTCTTCCAGCACCGAAACGGTGGGGTTGGTGATGCGCGAATAAAGGAAGCCGAAGCGCGACAAATTGAACAGATCGGCGGCGTGCTCCACGTCCTCGAAGACATAGGACGTGGTCTGGTAGATCGGCGTGTTGCGCGCCCCGGTCACCGGTTCCGGCCGCGCCCCGGCATGGATCGCCCGCGTCTCGAAGCCGAAGCCGGTCTGGTGCTTGCCCCGGTCAGCCATGCCCACCTCCCGCGCGTTTTGTGGCCCTTTGGCGGAGGCGCGGGCGTTTCGCCGAAATGATGCGCGAATTGACGCCCGACCAGCTCAACTCGCCGAACAGGCGGCCATATTCGATCTTCGGGCAATGGTCCATGATGACCGTGAGCCCGGCCGCTTCGGCGCGCGCCGCCGCGTCGTCGTTGCGCACCCCCAATTGCATCCAGACCACGTTTATTCCCTTGTCTTTGACGGCGACGGCTTCGTCGGTGATCGTTCCGGCGGCTTCCGAATTGCGGAAAATATCGACCATCTGAAACGGCTCCGGGATCGATTTGAGGTCGCCATAGATGGTTTCGCCCAGCAATTCGCCGCCGGCCTCCCGGGGATTGACCGGAATGACGCGGTAGCCCTGGCTCTGCATATATTTCATGACAAAATGGCTGGGCCGCACCCAACTGCGGCTGGCGCCAACCATGGCGATGGTTTTCACACCGTTCAGGATATCGGCAAGCAGGGTATCGTCGTAAACCAACTCGTCCATCGCGTCCGCCTAGCGGCCCTTCCACTCGGGCGGGCGTTTTTCGAGGAAGGCTTTGATGCCTTCATGGGCGTCGTGTTCCTGCATGTTGCGCGCCATCACGTCGCTGGCGAATTCATAAGCGTCGTCCAGCTCCATATCCATCTGCTGGTAAAAGGCGGCCTTGCCCATCGACATGGTCATGGTCGAGCGGCCATTGATGCTTGTCGCATATTCCATCACCGCCGCGTCAAGATCGTCCGGCGCCACCACCTTGTTGAGAAGACCGAAGGAGAGCGCCGTTTCGGCATCGATCAATTCCCCCATGAGCAGCATTTCCATGGCCTTCTTGCGCCCGACGGCGCGCCCCAAGGCCACCGCCGGGGTCGAACAGAAGAGCCCGTTGGTGACCCCGGGCACGGCGAAACGGGCGTCCGACGAGGCCACCGCCAAATCGCAGGCGGCCACCAATTGGCAGCCGGCGGCGGTGGCGATGCCATGCACGCGGGCGATCATCGGCTGCGGCATGCGCGTGATGGCGGCCATCACGCGGCTGCATTTGCTGAACAGGGCATGGATCTGCCCGTAGCCGGAACCGGCGCGCATTTCGTTCAAGTCATGGCCCGAGGAAAAGACCGGCCCATTGCCGGCCAGGATGATCACCCGGACGCTTTTGTCCGCGGCGATGCTGTCCAGCGCATCCTGCAACGCATCCAACAGCCCGTCCGACAGTGCATTGCGCTTATTAGGCCGGTTCAGGGTCAGGGTGCAGATGCCGTCGGCATCGGCGCGCAGTAAAATCGGCTGGTTTGTCCCGCTGTCCGCGTCTTCGGCCATGATTGTCTCCTCAATTAAAGTTTGGCTATCCGCTCCATCGGCCGACTTTGCCGTGTTGCGGTGGGCCTCCGCAAGGCTTAATAATCGGATGCGGAACCGGTTGCTCCGATGCCTGGCAATTTAATATGCGGTATCGCAATACCGCATTCATAAACCTCCGTAATTTAAGCATTTTTTGCGTTGACAGTGCGAAATTAATGGGCATACTCCGCGCCTTTCCGGGGCCGATTGGACCCTCGGGTCGATTCAACACGCAGAACCGAAGAGACACCGACCATGGTTGCCATGAAAACTTTTTCCGCCAAACCCTCGGAGGTGACGCGCGGCTGGTTCCTGATCGACGCCGAGGACATGGTCCTCGGGCGCCTGGCCAGCTTCGTCGCCATGCGGCTGCGCGGCAAGCACAAGCCGATCTATACGCCGCACATCGATTGCGGCGACAACATCGTCGTCATCAACGCCGAAAAGGTGGCGCTGACCGGCAACAAGCGGGCCGACAAGACCTATTACTGGCACACCGGCTATCCGGGCGGCATCAAAAGCCGCACCGCCGGCAAGATTCTCGACGGCAAGCACCCCGAACGGGTGGTGATCAAGGCGGTGGAACGGATGATTTCGCGCAATCCGCTGGGCCGCCGGCAAATGCGGAAATTGCATGTCTATGCCGGCGCCGAGCATCCCCATGATGCGCAAAAACCGGAAGCCATCGACCTCGCCGCCATGAACCCCAAAAACAAAAGGAGCGCCTGACCGTGGCCGAAGAAAGCGTGACGCTCGAAAATTTGAAGGAAACCCTCGAAGGCACGGCGCCGGCAGCGCCGCCGCCAGGCGGAGAGGCGACGGAAGAAGCCGCGCCGCTGATCGCCGCCGAGCCCAAGATCGACGAACAGGGCCGATCCTATGCCACCGGCAAGCGCAAGGACGCGGTCGCCCGGGTCTGGATCAAGCCGGGCAGCGGCAAGGTGACGGTCAACGGCCGCGATTGGGAAACCTATTTCGCGCGCCCGGTGTTGCGCATGATCATCAACCAGCCGTTCGAGGCGGCGGAGCGCAGCGAACAATACGATGTCACCTGCACGGTCAAGGGCGGCGGCCTATCGGGCCAGGCCGGCGCCGTCCGCCACGGCATCTCGAAGGCGCTGACCTATTACGAGCCGGGCCTGCGCCCGGCGCTCAAGAAAGGCGGCTTCCTGACCCGCGACAGCCGCGTCGTCGAGCGCAAGAAATACGGCAGGGCGAAAGCGCGAAGAAGCTACCAGTTCTCGAAACGTTGACACGTTTCTACGAAATATCGTTTATTATCAGAGGGTTCCTTTTCGGAACCCTTTTTTTTATCGTTGACAAAACATTGACAAAATGTTGACTCGCCGAAGGTTCCTGTTTACGGTTTTGACATATCGTTGACAAAATGTCCGCACAACCAAAGGTTCCACTTTGTCCACATATGAAAATCATAAATGGGTTATTCCCGATAAGGTTCTTATCTACAGACGTTCTGGTTCACCCAAATATCAAATGAGATTGAAAGTCCCTGATAGGAAGGGATATGTAGTCAAATCCACCAAAGAAACTGATGTATTACTCGCAGAGGATACTGCGAGAAAGGAATATGCATCTCTCGCATACAAGGTTGAGAACAATCTTGAGATTGAGAAATATGATTTTCTCAAACTCTACAGAACTTGGTGGAAAAGAGAGAAACTATCTAAATCAGATGCACGAATACGATATATCGAAGGAACGATAGAACGATATTTCATTCCCTACTTCACGGAAGTTCTTTCAAACAAGAGTATCACCACTCTCACAGATTTAGATTTTGAGGACTATTGGACTTGGAGAATAGGGTATCCGTTGGGTTCGCATTGATGGTCTGAACGAACTGAACGATTGCCTTCCTCATGAGGTCAGACTCGTTAATGTGATATTCGTCACAAATAGTGGTCATTTCGTCTTTGAGAACGATGGGTAGTCGAAGACAGGTCTGGTAGTCGTATTTCTTCATATGCATTTCCTTTCATCATTTTGGATTCGATGAATCATTCGATTAACCGTTTCCAGAATTCTTTCTTCTTTAGGTTTATTGGATAGAGTTCTCTTCTTCAGACCCCATAAGGGTTTGAGGTCTGGTTCCTGTTGGTCATTCTTCATTGGATATTCTCCTGTTTAGCAGTCTCTACAGGAGTATTTAGGGGTTCTGGTGGGCAGCTTTGCGAGGAAACCAAATATTTTCGAAATTACGAATATCGACCCGGCGAAAAACGGGGCGAATTTGAGGTCGAGGCGGGCGAGGCCGTTGGGGCCAATTGAATTAGTGACAACGAACTTCATGAGGAATGGGATTTGGGAGAGTAGGGCGTGTCGATAGGTCAATCGTTTAGGGGATATTCAATTTCATAGTCGTCAGGAATGGAGAGCCATTCCAAAGCCTTGAGCAATTCCCTGAATGGTCGTCTAGTTGCGTATCCATCTAAACGAGTTGTCGCACAAAAGCGATGAGCAAGAGCGAAGTCGGTTGCGCTGCCAACAACCCAAGCGAACAAGCTATGCTGAAAATATTTGTTATAATCGTCCATTTTGGCACGCATTTTTTTCAATTCCACTATGTCATTGTATTGCTCCGGGATCGAAACTTCTCGAAGGTCGCGTAATAAATTTAAATTTGGACGAAACTTTGGGTCATCCAAAATGTTATCTAAAGATAATAATCCCTCGCCAAGTTCATATTCACCAGACTGTTTGAGGAAGATGCAATTTACCTGCGTGTCAATATAATAGTTGTATGCCAACGGATAGCCTTCCCAATTACCTTAATTCATTCAGCAAAATGTAACCCAAAATGTAACCCAAAATACATAAAATAGACGGTATTGGGTTACATTCGATTGAACTACTAGACAGAGCGACGTTCGAAACGCCGCACAAAATGAGGCTATTTAGGTCTGATCGAGATTAGGTGTGGGTCGCGGGTCCAGTTTTCAAGACCAGTGCTTTCGACCACTCAGCCACCTCTCCGCATTGCCGGTGCGCGCGGCCGTCATATCGGCTGCCGCCGTTTCTAGACCCGGCCCGGAACCGATGCAAGAGGGGTCGGCCCGCCACCGCCGGTTTTATGGCCGTCCCTCAATATTGCGCCGCCGCCAGCACCGCGTTCCAGAACCGGGGTCCGGAATATTGCCGTCGGTACCAGTCCAGGGCGCGGCCCGAGATTGCCTCGGCGATATCCGGGTTGGCCTTGAGGAAGCGCGCCGTTTCGACCATCTCCGGCGCCGTCGTGAACGGTGCGTAATGGACATAGGGCTGGAAGAATTGCCGCAGGAATTCGAAATCCTGCTGCAACAATACGGCGCCCGAGGCCATCGCCTCGAAGATGCGGAAGTTGAGGATATGGTCGCGCGCCGACACCAGGCCGTTGTTCAAGACCATCCGGCTGCGCGACAAGCGGTCCAGGTAATCTTCAAGGGCGAGGCTGCCGGCCGCCGACTGATCGGAAAAGCGAAGCTCGGCGCCGGGCACGGCTTCGGACATGAAGGCGCACCACATGTCCCGGTAGCCCTTGCGGGCGCCATTGAAAAAAACCTCCAGGTCACGCTCCGCCCAGGGGCGCGCCGCCATGCGCGCAAAATCGATCGGGATGCCGGGCGCCACCAGGACCGGCGCTTGGCCGCGCGCCTGATCCAGATACGGGTGTTCGTTGAGGGCGACGATCAAATCTGAAACGGTTGCCCAATAGGCGGCGAAGTTTTCCTTGGGCGGATAGATGTCGCAGACCAATGTCGCCAATTTGAAACCGAAGCGTTGTTTCAGCGCCGCCAGCTGGTCACGATTAATGCCCTGGCGGCCGCCGATGAAGCTGCCCTCGAAAAACACCAGGTCCGGGGCGCGGGCCTCGATGTCCTTTTCTAGCGCTTCGATGCCGGCGCTCAATGTGGCCGCATCGCGCCCGCCGATCAATTGCCGCTCTTCGGAATGGATGGCGTCGGCGTAATGGATGTGGAACCGGTCGAGATGCCGGGCGCCGGTGCCGGCGAGATGAATGGCGACATCGTAATCCACCCAATCGGCATGGCTTTTGATGAATTGCGGCACCACCAAAAGGACCGAGGCTCCCGCTACGTGCGTGCCTCCGCCATAGACATCGGCCTTGCCGGGCAGCGGCGTGGCGCCGGCGGCCCAAGCCTCGAGCCGCGAGACATACAACTTCCGCAATTGCTCGCCGCGCTGTTGATCGAAGGGGATGGCGGCGGCATCCTCGATGCCGAGACCGCCGAGGAAAACCTTGATGTCGGGGTAGATGTCGGCGAGCGCGTAGTAATAGGCGATGGTCGTTTTCGCATCCAGCGCCAGGCCTTGAAAATCGCCGAACCCGCTGACCCGTTTGAAGGCGTAGGGGAAGTCCCCGGCGGCCTTCCGAAAGACGGCGCACGCCTTCTCCATTTCGCCGGACCAGGCAAAGGCTTGCGCCAGGTAGTAATAGGCTTGAACGTTCCAGGGATCGATTTCCAAGGTCCGCATCAAGGCCTCGACGGCTTCGCCGGCGCGGCCCCCATCGAGGCATGCGAGGGCTTGGCTCAACTGTTCGTGGCCGTCGCCGAGAAGCTGGTCATGCTCCAGATGGCGGGCCGGGCTGGCGGCGCCGGCGCCCGTCGCATCCATCGGCGGGAAGCTGCCCCAGGCGTCGTCTTCGGCGAAGATGCCGGGGAAGCGGTCGCCGGCAATGGCGATGGTGCGTTCCGCCAAATCCGTATCGCCGGCGCCAAGCGCGGCGCGCGCCAGGTAATAATAAGTCACCGGATCGGCCCGGTAGGCGCCGAGCGCCCGTTCCAGGATGCCGGCGGCCTCGCCTGGCCGGCCGGCAAGCAGGGTGACGATGCCCTGCTTGGTCAGCGAAAAGCCGCGCCGCGCCGGGGTGTCCTTGAAATTTGGTTCGGGCATGAAAAAAACCGGAATGATGCTCTAATAGCCGCGCTCCCAGTCTATGACATTTTTTAACGGCCGCCCATCCAGATAGGCGCGCAAATTCTCGCAGAACAGTTCGACGCCGAAACCGGTCTTGATCTCGGAGCTTCCCGATGAATGCGGGGTGATCAGCACATTCGGATGGTTCCAGAGCCGGGCCGGCGGCGGATGCTCGCTTTCGCCGACATAGACATCCAAAACCGCGCCGCCGAGACGCCCCGATTCGAGGGCATCGAACAAGGCATCCTCGTCGACCGGCTCGCCGCGCGAGATGTTGATCAGGACGGCGCCCGGCTTCATGGCGTCGAAGGCGGCGGCGTCGAACATGCGCTCGGTATCTTGCGTCAACTGCACGCAGACGGCGACATAATCGGCTTCGGCCAACAGCTCATAAAGGCCGTCCGGCCCGGCGATTTCGCTGAACCCTGGCGGCAGGTCGGCGGGATTTTCCACGGCCCGGCTGCGGGTGCCGGTGACGCGCATGCCGATGGCGGCGGCCAGCCGCCCGGCTTCCGAGCCGATGCCGCCGGCGCCGGCGATGCACATGGTCTTGCCGGCCAGCACCACCGGCGCGTAGTTGGAGCGCTCGAACGCCCCGGCTCGATGGTCGATCCAGGCGCGGTTGAGGCTCCGTGCGAAATAAAGTGCGCCCATGATTATATATTCGGCGATCGGAGTTACGTTGTTGACGCTCCGGGAGGTGGACACCATCACGTCGCTGCCCCAGAGGTCGGTGGCGTGCAGATTGTTGGCGCCGGCCTGGCGCTGGTGGAACCATTTCAGTTTGGGCGCGCGGCCGCGCAAATCCAGCGGGCAGGGATAGCCGCCGAGGATGATCTCGGCGCGCACCAGCATTTCGTCGCGCTCCGCGCGGCTGCCATGGCCGCCCCGCAATTCGCCGATGAAGCGCCGTGTCGCATAATCCGGCCAGGTATCACAGACCTCGCCGTTGAACCAGCCGGCGGCATCGGTGATGGCCACCGACGCATCGACGGCCTCGATGGCGGCACGCTCAGCTTTGCTGAGCCGCTGCAAGTTGAGGATTTCGGCCATCGAAGGCTCCGTCGGTTGAATTATGCCGGCTGCCGGCCACGGTGCCCGTAAAACCGCTTTAAAATTTCCAGAACGGCTTGCTCTTGGAAAATTTGCGCCATTTCTGCCGGGAATTGTTTTCATGGCTGGAAATTTCGCGGGCGTGCCAGCCGAGAACCAATCCGCCGGCAAAGCCGAGCTCCGAACGCAAGCCGGGATCGCAGGCGGCGGTCAATTCATCCATCAAGCGCCGGCCGATCCGAATATCGTTTGCAACGCCAAGGGCATCTTGAAGCCTTTTCAGTTTGGCGATGTACGCATCCGCCTTTTTTTGCCGATACAGGGGCGCAAAGAACTCGGCTGCATAACGGAATTTCTTGACCGAGATGCGCAATTGATGCCGCTCTGCATCGGACATTCGCCCGAACCCCTTGCCTTTTTTAAGAAGTTTACCGCGTTTTTTGTCGAGGGCTTTTTCGGCATGCGCGAAAGGCGGCGCGAACATCTCGGCGTCGCATTCGGCGCGCCAGTCGTCTTCGTGCAGCCAACCGGTGAGGTCGAGCACGAAGCGCGCGTATTTGGGCGAGCGCAACATGCGCCGGACTTTGGTGTAGGCCCTCTTCCGTTGCCGCCCGGCCTCGGTGGCCAAAAGATTCAAGCCGGCGATCGCGTCATCGTTTTCCGCCAAGACCGGGGCCAGGGTTTCGCTAACGAATACGTCCCAATCGCGGGCCTCGCTCAGCATTTCGGTGATTGTCGAGGCCGAACCCAAAAGTCGGGCCTGGCGGTCTCTCGGCAATAGCGGGGTGTAGGCGGACAGCGCCGATTGAATTCGGCGCGCGGCAATGCGCATTTGATGAACGCCCTCGACATGGGCCATTTCGTAAACGGTTTCCTCGTTGGCGATCAAATGATTCAGACTTTGCTCGAGCGAGGCGCGCAAAATGTCTTCGTTGCGGCAATCGGATGCATGCACCAGCTTTTCCGCCTTGACCCAGCCGCCCTTGCCGGCTTCGAGCAAACCATAGCCGCGCTCGGATTTCGAACGGTGCATCAGGCGCACTGGAATGGTCGAAACCAATTTGCGGCCGATATCGAACAATTCTTCGGGGCGGCCCGATTTGAGTTCCAATTCCAGCTCGTTAACGGGCTCGCTACCCTGGTCGGCGGAGATATCGCCGATATCGATATCCAAGGAGAGCACCGTATTCCCGTCTATCTCGAGATTGTGCGATGTCCGTTTGACATGGGTCTCGAATATCGGCGCCAACGCGCCGAACAGCTTTTTCGAAAACCGCCGCCTGAGTTCCGGATCGTTCAGGAACAGGCCCGCGTCCGGCGCCTTTCCGTTGACCGGGCCCTCCCATTCGCGGCGGCTAAAGGGCTTGCCGGTACCGCGCTTGACGCACTGGACATATTGCCGCCCCTGGCGGCGGACACGCAGCACATAACCCTTGTCGCGCAGCTTCATCGACGGCGTGTCGAAATAGGTCGAGTTCAAGGTTCTGGTTTGTGCCCTGCCTTTGCGCAGGGCCTTGAACCAACCGGATTTTAAAAGCCGCTCGGAATATTTAGGATCGAACCGGAACTTCAGTTCCAATTCGCGGTTGTGGCCTTGCCTCTGGTCCGTGTTCGGATCCATCGCCTGAGTTCCACCCCTAATCGGCACGCAATCATTGGTTTGTCGTATCCCCTATTATATCACCTATTATCCAACAGAACGAGGCCGGAGGTCCTTTAAATTATGTTGGAACCGCTCTAGGTAAAGAGCCTGAAGATCGCGAACAGGATGGCCGCAAGTATCGCCGACAGGGGAACCGTTACCAGCCAAGCGGCAATGATGGTTATCAGGTGTTTGCGGCGCACCAGCTTTCGCCCGCGTATTTTATAAAGCTTCCTGCGCTGTTTCCCCCAATCCACGGCTCCCGTTTCGCCATTTGCGATGGCCTCGGCGGCCCTTCTTGCCTCGGCCTTTTCCCGCCTCTTCTTGCGGTCCAGATATTCCCGGAGGAAGCCGATGCCGAAGACACCGCCGATGGCGATATGGGTAGAGCTGACCGGCAAGCCCAGGGCGGAGGCAACGATGACGGTGATTGCCGCCGAGAGGGCGACGGTAAAGGCCCGCGCCCGGTCCAGCCTGGTGATTTGTTCGCCGACCGTGCGGATCAGTTTTGGCCCGAACAGGACCAACCCCGCCGAGATGCCGACGGCGCCGACGATCATCACCCACAGAGGAATCCCTACCTTGGCATCAACGGCGCCGGAGGACGCGGCGCTGACGATGGCGGCCAACGGTCCGACCGCATTGGCCACGTCATTGGCCCCGTGGGCGAAGGAAAGCAGGGCCGCCGAGCAAATCAGCGGGATCGTGAACAGGATACTTACGTCCTTGCGCCGGTTTTCCAAACGCTCAGCGGTTTTGTTTACGATCGGCCTGACCACGGCATAAAAGAAAATGAAAGCGCCGGCACCGATGGCGAATGGTATCCAGGGTTCGGGGCTCCATATTTTTTTCAACCCCTTCATCACCAGGTAAATGGAGAAAACGCCGCCCATGATCGCGACCAGAACCGGGACCCAACGCTTGGCAGCCCTGATCATGTCGTCCTGGTAGTAAATAAAGAACTTGATAAAGGCCAGGAAAGCGGCGGCGATAAGCCCGCCAAGGACTGGCGAGATCACCCAACTGGCGATGATCTTACTCATCGTTATCCAATTGACGGCGCCGAGCCCGGTGGCGGCAATGCCCGCTCCGATAACGCCTCCGACGATGGAATGTGTGGTCGAAACCGGGGCGCCGACATAGGTGGCCAGGTTGAGCCACAATGCCGCCGCCAGCAGCGCCGCCATCATCGCGTGGATGAAAGTTTTGGCATCGGGCATCTGTGCGATGTCGATGATATCTTTCTTGATCGTCGAGACCACGTCACCGCCGGCGAGAAGGGCTCCGGCGGTCTCGAAAATCGCGGCAATAACCAATGCTCCCGCCAGGGTCAGGGCCTTTGAGCCAACCGCCGGGCCGACATTGTTGGCGACATCGTTGGCACCGATGTTCAAAGCCATATAGCCGCCGATTATGCCGGCGGCGACGACGAAGGCGGCATTTTTGGTTACCGGAAAGAAGGCGACGTCATAGTAGCCGATGGTGGCAATTACCCAGATAACCACCAAAAACAGAAGCCCGATGCCGGCCTTGACAATCTGCTGCCCGACCTCAAGGGTCGCCTGCTCAATGCGGACGAACTTCTTCAGGTCTTTGTCGAGGGTCGCTTTTTTATTGATTGTGGGAAGTTTCATTCGGGGCTGGTTTCCCATCTCGCTGGGGTCATCTGTATGTAAACATTGCCGGCGCTTAATTAAAGGGATTGATCCAGGTCATTGACCAGCCTCTCGATTATGGGGAAAGCATGTATCGCACGATTGTGATATCTTAAGTATTGGCGGTTCTACGTAGCCTGACCGGAAGGACGGTATGTTTATGCTGCGGCGCATCCTACTTCCCGTCATTTTTGTGATCCTCGCCTTCGGCTTCTGGGTCAGCCCCAACGTCAAGGAAATTGCCGCCGGCGTTTCCATCTTCCTGTTCGGCATGCTGTTCCTGGAAGAAGGCTTTCGCGCCTTTACCGGCGGCGTCCTCGAACGCCTTCTTAAAAAAACCACCGACAGCCTTCCAAAGGCGATCAGCTTCGGCATCGTCTCGACCACCATCATGCAGTCCAGTTCCCTGGTCTCGGTGATTACCATATCGTTCCTCAGTGCCGGACTGATCTGGCTGTCGTCCGGCATCGGAATTATTTTCGGCGCCAACATCGGCACCACCACCGGCGCCTGGTTGGTCGCCGGTTTCGGGCTGAAGGTCAAGATTTCTGCCTACGCCATGCCGATGCTGGTGTTCGGCATCATCCTGGTGTTCCAGAAATCCAAGAACCTCAAGGGGATCGGCTATGCCCTGGCCGGGCTGGGGTTCCTGTTCCTCGGCATCCACCACATGAAAGAGGGCTTCGAGGCCTTCCGCGAGACCATCAATTTGGCCGAATTCGCGATACCCGGGCTCTGGGGCCTGATTGTGTTCACCCTGATTGGCATCGCCGCCACCGTCATCATGCAGTCCAGCCACGCCACCCTGGTGCTGATCATTACCGCCTTGGCGGCCGAGCAGATCACCTACGAGAACGCCCTGGCGCTCGCCATCGGCGCCAACATCGGCACCACTGTCACCGCCATCATCGGCTCCATGAGTTCCAACTACCAGGGCAAGCGGCTGGCGACGGCGCACCTGATCTTCAATTTGGTGACCGGCGCCATCGCTATCATCTTCATTTCCCAGATCGTCTGGCTGGTCAACGTTATCGCCGCCAATGTCGGCATCGCCGAAGATGACTTCACCCTCAAGCTGGCGGTGTTCCATACCGTGTTCAACGCCATCGGTGTCGCCGTCATGCTGCCCCTGGTCCCCAGGTTGGTCGCTTTCCTGCAGCGCGTCATCCCGAAACCGCGCGAGGAACTGGTCGAACCCAAGTTCATCAACGAAACCGCCTTCGATTTTCCGGAAACGCTGTTGGAATCGGTCCGTCAGGAAGTCATGCATCTTTACGAAAACGCCTTCGAAATCCTGGCCCATGGGATCAACCTGCACCGCACCGGCATCGTCTCGGATGAAGACCTCGACGCCCTCGTGATGCGCAGCCGCGAGGTCATGGATATCGATCTCGACCAAGCCTACATCAGCAAGGTCAAGGCCCTGCACGCCGCCATCATCAATTTCGTCAGCAAGGCCCAGACCCAACTGCCGCCCGAATTCGCCGGCCGCCTTTTCGAGCTAAGGAACGCCTGCAATGGGATCGTCATTAGCGTCAAGGAAACCACCCAGATGCGCGATAACATCTCGGCCTACACGGTCTCCGACAACGAGGACATCCGCCGCGAATACAACAAAATCAGGATTCAGCTTGCCGCCGTCATGCGCGAGATCCAGCTATTGGCGCAAAGCGACGAAGAGGATCGCGACGTCCTTACCCTGGACGAGTTCAAGGTCGCGATCGACGAGGAAAACATCATCGCCACCGGCGCCATGGATACCCTGATCCGCGAAGACAGGATCACGGCGGCGATGGCCAGCTCGCTGATGAACGATATTGGCTTCGCCCGCAACGTCGTTTGGCATCTTGCCGACGCCGGCAAATCCCTCTATGGCGCCAGGGACCTGGAACTCAAGGAGGCCGAGGATTTGATCGCCCTGACCGAAGAGGATGTTGACGATATTCATAGGGAAGATGCAATTTAGTGGCCTGTATCATCTATTTTGTACCCCTACGATCGCTTTTCCCGTTTCCCCGGTAGGAGGGAGGGCGCCGGCGATGCCGGCCCATCGGCAAGCCCTTTCGACACCCCGGGGGGACGGGAAAAGCGACCCTTCGGGCGGCGCTGCAAGGCTCCCGGACATC
>NZAK01000107.1 GCA_002687515.1 Rhodospirillaceae bacterium | reverse complement strand
CAGCAACCGATTCGACCATAGGCATTATAGGCTTTTATAGGCATTCATAGTCTTTTAGGAGCATCTCGGCCGGGCCGGCCATCGCCATACCCGGCAAAACAGGCCCGGGCCATGCGGCAACGGCATGGCAACGGGAGGGCATCGGAGGCAAGCGGCACCCCGCGGTTTGCGCCCCCCGGGCGCTCCGTCAAACTTCCATATTCACGATGTCAAAGAGCAGAGGCATGATATGGAACGTATCCGGAACATTTCAAGGGATCGGAGAACCCGCCGGGGGCCATTTATTTTCCCATTCACTAAAAGTAAACTGTCACCGTTTTAAATCGGTGACAGTTTACTTTTAGTGCCGCAAAATCATCCCGGTCGAGTGCTTCCCATCCATCCGGAACCTCTCCAACAAAACCTCAAATGATATGTTATCGACTGGCGATGGCCAGTCTCGCATGCCTGAGAATTGTCCAAAGACAATAAACCGACGCCCCGATACCGGCGGCGACAAAAAATGACTGCAGCCATCCAAGCCACGTAATCGGCCCCAAAAGGTAAATTCCGTCCTCGAGTTCGAATCCCGCTATTCCCGGATATCCGACGGCATCAATATTCTCCGAACCGTGGCGATGCCGATCGATTTCCATATTCGAATACATTGAAATGAGCGCCGACGCGACACCGGCCGCCGACAATATCAGTGCCCAGACGCCCAACGCAGTGAAGGATCCGATTCCCATGCCGATGAAAAGTGCGGCATAACTGGTGCCGCCGGAGACATAATCCATATAATATCCGAGCTTCGAGGCGGTGCCCTGCTGACGGGCCAGTTCACCGTCAAAATGATCCAGGAACCGTGAAAATATAAATAGTCCCGCCCCCCAATTGACCGACACCGGATCGCCTCGGGCCAATAGCACGGCGCCCGCTATAGCCAAAATCGACGTCACGACGGAGATTTGATTTGGCCGTACCGGACCGTCGACCAACGGCCGAACCAAGACACGTGCAATTCGCTGATCCCAAGGCATGATGTTCATGGCCAATATAACTGTTGGACGCGGCGAATGTTGTCAAGCAGCGAACAAATGGTGTTTACCTTGCGCCGCCCAAATAGCGGGCGTTATAAGCAGAGCTAGCGGAACTCCAATGCGGACCACATGCAATTGAAAAAATCTGAAGCGGCCCTTAAGTGGTGGATCCAATTTATCACCGAGAACGCGAAGACGGCGGTTGCCGCGATCTCGATCCTGACTATCGCCATTGGATACTTCGCGGCAACCAGCATCGGGATCAACACCGATACCGAGGACATGTTATCGCCCGATTTGGCGTTTCGCCAAAATGCAAAGGAACTGGACAGGGCGTTTCCGCAATTTGACGATAATATCGTCATCGTATTGGACGGAGGCAACGCGGATTTGCTCGCCGACGCCGCCGATGTTCTGGCCGGCGAATTGGCAAAATTTCCGGGCCTATATGGTCGCGTCTTCGCCCCCGAAGGACTGCCTTTTTTCACCAAAAACGGCTTTCTATATCTGAGCACGGATGAACTCGAAAGCCTCGTAGCCCGGCTCAACGATGCGCAACCGTTCATTGGAAAGCTATGGAACGACCCGACGCTCCCTGGGCTGTTCGGAACGCTACGTCTGATTCTCAAGGAAAGCGCCGAAAAAAAAGACAAAACGGATATTCCGGCCCTGGGCGAAATGCTGAAGGCAACAGTACAGGTAATCCGAGCCCAGATTGCGGGGGAACGCAAATACCTGTCCTGGCGCGAGCTGATTGCCGGAAAGGATGTGCCGGAGAGCCGCAAATACCGGACCATAGTCCTGCAACCACGCCTTAATTACCGAGCACTGCAGCCGGGCGGTGATGTTATCAACCGCCTTAGAAAGACATTTTCCGATCTTGCGTTGGAAGACAAATTCGGCGTTCGCGCCCGTCTGACGGGCTCGGTCGCCCTTGAACACGAAGAATTAGCTAGTGTCGTTGACGGCCTCGGACTGGCGGGCGTGTTGTCCTTTAGCCTGGTTGTTCTACTGCTGATCTGGGGACTGAAATCCCTAAAATTGTCGGCAGCCGTATTGCTGACCTTGATCGTCGGCTTGATTTGGACCGCTGGATTTGCGGCCTGGGCGGTCGGAACGCTTAATCTGATTTCGATTGCCTTCGCCGTGTTGTTTATCGGGTTGAGCGTCGATTTTGGCATCCACTATACACTTCGGTTTAGAGAGGCGATGATCGCCGGCAGCCGGGCAAGGGGCGCCTTGGTCGAAGCAGGCGGCGACGTGGGCGGCGCGCTGATTCTATCCGCTCTAGCGGCAGCCATCGGGTTTCTAGCTTTCGTTCCCACCGACTATATCGGGCTCGCCGAGCTCGGCATCATTGCGGGCGGCGGCATGTTCATCGCCCTGGCCGCGAACGTTACGCTGCTTCCGGCACTTTTGATGCTAACCTCATCGCGCATCGGTCAAACACGATCCGCGCAAAACTCTTACGAACCAGGTATCGGAAACAAATATCGCTGGAACAGACCGTTGGGATTTATCGTCGGCGCGGCGGGTATTATCGGTCTGATCCTGCTTCCCGAGGTCCGCTTCGATTTTGACCCGCTGAATTTGAAGGACAGAAACTCGGAATCCGTCGCCACGCTGTTTGCCCTGGCGGAAGCAAATGACGAAGGTCCCTACAGAATCGAATTTCTGGCGCGCGATATCGAAAAAGCAAGGGAATTTGCCCAGTCGCTGGAAAATATGGAGACCGTCAAGTCTGCATTTTCAATCAATGATCTCATTCCTTCGATGCAGGAGGCAAAACTCGAGATTGCCGAGACACTAGGATTCACGCTGGCGCCATCGCTGAGTATCCAACCGGAACGGCGCAGTTCAAATCATGCGGACAGATTGTCGGCGTTTCAAGATTTACGTGGTTTTGTAAATCGCGCGAATAATTCCGATTACGACAAAAAATTGTTGACTGAGATCGATAATCTCTTGGCCGCACTGGATGATTTCGCAACCAAATTCAACCTTAGCAAAACGGGACTTGAGGAACTGGAGACCCGTCTGACCTCAACCCTGGTCAAAAGACTTTTGGAATTGCGTCACGCCCTCGAAGTTTCGAAAATCGACCTAAATTCGCTTCCCGAGGAGCTGATATCACGGCAGATTGCCGAGGATGGCCGCGCCAAAGTGACGGTAACCCCGAAAGCCGATATGACGGATCGAAAGGCATTGACCAGATTCGTGAGCGAAGTTCGAACCGTCGCACCGAACGCAGCCGGATCGCCGGTCACTATTTTGGAAGCTGGACGCGTCGTCGTCGAAGCTTTTGTCCAGGCTGCCCTTTGGGCGTTCCTGCTGATTGCCGCCCTGGTCATTGTGATCACCAAAAACACGAAGGAAGTCCTGCTCATATTTGCGCCTTTGCTGGTCGCCGCGAGCTTGACCATGGCTGTTTCGGTGTTGGCCGATCTTCCGTTCAATTTCGCCAATGTGATTGTCCTGCCGCTGCTGTTCGGACTGGGCATCGCCAGCGCAATCCATCTCGTGATGCGAGAGAAGTCCACCGGCGGCAAACTCAGCGCCATGAACACCAGCACGCCGCGCGCCGTTGTGTTTAGCGCCCTGACCACAATCGGATCGTTCGCAAGCATTGCCCTATCCAGCCATCCGGGCACCGCCAGCATGGGTGTTCTGCTTACCATCGCAATTATCTTGACGCTGATCTGCACATTGACAGTCCTGCCGGCACTACTGAGCGTTTTGCCGCTTGGAAATAGCCGATGACAAATTCCGGCTCGGGGCTACGCCCACCGGATCGGCCGACAACCATTTTTCCGCTGATCCGTCACATTTCCCGGCCGCTGACGATCCTCCTGTTGAAGACCCGGTTGGGGTCCAGTCAAGCGACCTTCATTGCGCTGATATTCGGGATAGCCGCGGCTTTAAGTTTCTTGCCCGGCAGTTACGAATTTAATGTCCTGGGGGGCCTATTGCTGACCATCAACTATATTCTGGATAATTGCGACGGAGAAATCGCGCGCGCCCGGAAAAAGGCTTCCCGGTTCGGCCATGAATTCGATACCTTTGTCGACTGGGTTGTCAATTCGGCCGTGATTGCCGCCATGGGCCACGGTCTTTACAACGAAACACAGCAACAAATATGGCTCTGGTTAGGATGGGCCGGGGCCGCCGGCGGAACCACCAATTACTTTCTGACCCTCTTTTGGAAATGGCGCGATAGCACCGGCGATCAGATCACCGATCCGGATATGCCGAGGGAAGACGAAAACCAGGGCCAAGAAAAAGACGGGCTTGGAGCCGTCTTGATCGTTGCCTTCCGCGAATTTGCACGCGCCGATTTTTGGTTTATCGTCCTCGTGATGGCGCTATTGGATTGGATACGCTATCTTTTGCCGCTCGCCGCGGTCGGAGCACAAATTTATTGGATCCTTCAATTCGCCGTCCGCGGTAAAGACCACCGCGTATAAGCCGCAACCCTCACTCGGGCCGAACAGAGGTTGAAAAAAATAAAGATATTATTTCTCCTCGCCGGAATCGCACTCTTCGGCGTGGTGATATCAGAAACCGATTTGCAAGGCGCGATAGCCTTGGCCCGGAATATGGGCGTGGGTTTCGTTTTGATACTAGCCCTTTACTTTGCCGCTTTTCTGATCGATGCGCTGGCCTGGCAGCTGACTTCGCCTTCGACCCCGATAACGGCCGTTTGGCTTTATCGGTTTTACCAAGTTCGGCTTGTTGGCGAAGCCTTTAATAACATAACACCGGCTGCCAGTATTGGCGGTGAGCCGATCAAGGCTATTCTCTTGAGGCGTTGCTACGGTGTCGATTATCGGGAGGGCATATCCTCCTTGATCGTCTCGAAAACCTTGATCGTTGTGGGCCTGGTCATCTTTCTCGCCATCGGATTTGCGATGATGAGTTGGTCGCAAAAATTGGCGGATTATTCTGCCGCGGCATTTACCGGACTGATTGTATTTTCGGCCGGCGTAGCCTTATTCTTCATCATCCAGAGGTTTAAGCTGACATCCATTGTTGGCTTGAAGTTGAGCGCCCATCCCGCGTTCAAGGCCCTTAATGGAATTCAGCACTACATCGAGGACGTGGACGACCGCCTGGTGCATTTTTATACCGAAAGGCGCGCCCGATTCATGGCGGCCTTCGGGCTCTCTTTTTTGAACTGGCTGTTCGGCGTGGCCGAGATTTATTACACGATGAAATTTATCGGCCATCCCGTCACCTTATGGGACGCCTGGATTATCGAAGCCGTCGCGCAGATGGTCCGCTCGGCCCTGTTTTTCGTTCCCGCCGCGATCGGTGCCCAGGAAGGAGCGATGGTTCTGATCGGCGCCGCGATTACCGGCTCACCCACGCTTGGCCTAGCCACCGCGCTCATCCGCCGCTTGCGGGAAATCGTATGGATCGCATGGGGTCTGTTGGTTTTTTACGTACTGAAACCCGCAGAAGCAGAAGAAGCGCTGCGCTCCCGCGCGGCGGCCGATTAACCCTCATACCAAGCCCAGTGGCCCGTATCATTTGCCCAATATTTGGTCCGATTTCTTGCTGAGTGTGGCTGCCAGTTCCAACGGGCCGTCCTTTTTTAATATGGCCCGATACTCGGAATGCCGCAGCGCCAATTCGCTGATTCCTCCGGCCAGGATCACGTCGATGACCCGCCACTTGTCGGCAAATTTTCGCACAACATAGGTTAGCTTAACCGGCGTATCACCTGGGCTCACGATTCGCGTACGCACCAGTACCGACTTTTTAGGCCCCTGGCTTTCCGCCAGGGTTTCAAATTTTTGACCGGAATAATCGTCAAAACGGGACGCATAAGTGCTGACACTCATTTTAGTAAATGCGTCTAGCAATGCTTTCTTGTCATTGTCGTTGGCCGATCGCCATGCCGCACCCGATACGATTCGGATCATAAAGGGCAGATTAAAGGTTTTGCGTACCTTCGGGGACAGTATTTCGTAACGTTGTTGGACGCTGATATTTCCGCCCTTTTTCATCACACCGATCAGGACGTTATGAAATTTCTCCACCAGTTCGCTCGCCGGACCGGCGCTGGCCTGACCGCTCGCCGATTGGGAAATTGCCCAAACCCAGACCATGAGTAAAATACCCAGCCGCCTCGCGGCTGTTGGAAACCGATACACGACATTGCCGAATTCAATATTCTTGGGGACACAAAGTTTCATAATTACCCAGTCTGCTTATTCTAATGATTCATACTGCCTGCTGCCTAAAGGGGAAATCCCCTGTCGGCAAGAAAAAACTCTGAAAGCGAAGCGGTTACAAGCATTTACATTGGTGTGTGTCAAATTTGTGTTAAACATGGCGCAAAATTAGGCCAATCAGGTATTGAGGAGACGGTTCAATGGAACTTGCAACCTTCGGCGCGGGATGTTTCTGGGGTATAGAGGCCGCCTTTCGGAAAGTCGATGGCGTCGCTGAGGCGGTTTCCGGATTTGCCGGCGGTGCGCTTGAAAATCCAACCTACGAGGATGTTTGCACGGGAACCACTGGTCATGCCGAAGTCGTGCAGGTCGAATTTGATCCTGAAAAAGTTAGCTACCAAGAACTTCTGGAGGTGTTTTGGGCCGTTCATGATCCAACCACTTTAAACCGGCAGGGTCCGGACATCGGCACACAATACCGCTCGGCCATTTATTATCACTCGATGGATCAGGAATCGTTGGCACGACAATCACTCGCGCGCAAACAGGAAAGCCGAGCCTTCAGGGATCCAATCGTGACCGAAATTACCGAATATTCAGAATTTTTCCGCGCCGAAGAATACCACCAGCGCTATTTCGAACGGCGCGGACAACCCCATTAACCGCTGGTTCATCGAAGCGGCTATCTCCGCTGCAAGGGAATCAAACCCCAACCGAAGAGTTCCGATAGCCGGCGCCGCGGCGGCGCTCAAAGAGACTTGCGTGGGCGGTCGATCAGATTGATTATAGGCGGGGAGGAATAAACCGATGTTGACGATGACATCCGCCCTTGACCGGGCGGAACGCCAATATGCCGATCGCATCGCGGTCGTGGATTTGGAGCGGAATTTCAGTTGGGCCGAACATATCCAGCGCATCCGGCGGGCGTCGGGCCTATTCGCCGGGCTTGGCATCGAAGCCGGTCAACGCTTCGGCATAATTTGTGAAAACTCATACCGTTATATGGAACTCCTGCACGCCGGCTATTGGTGCGGTGTAATTCCCGTGCCGATCAATCACCGGCTGGCCCCGCCGGAAATTAGGCACATCCTGGACGACGCCGATTGCAAGTATCTATTCCTGGGAAAAGACTATCTCGGCGTGCCCGCGTCGGACGATGTGGCGCCGTGGAAAGAACGCACGGTCTATGTCGGGCCCCGCCTCGACCAATGCGACTATCCCCAATACGAAGAACTGATCGATAAAGCGGCTGATGTGGGACCAGTAAACTCCGGCGATGACGATCTCGCGCTTCTACTCTATACCGGAGGAACGACGGGCAAAAGCAAGGGCGTTCGCCTCAGTCATAAGAACCTGACTTCCAACGGCTTGCAGGTTCACATGGCGATGGGTGTTCGAACCGATGACCGGTATTTGCATGCCGCGCCGATGTTCCATGCCGCCGATCTTCTTGGCACGGCTTACACTTTATGCGGCGGCGCGCATGCCTTCCTGCCGGTATTCTCGGGCGAGGACTCGCTGCGGTTGCTTCAGGAATACGAAATCACCGTAACCATGCTGGCGCCGACCATGATTATCGTAATGCTGCAGGAACCTGAATTCGATTCCTTCAATCTTTCCAAATTCCGGCTTCTATTCTACGGATCATCGCCGATGGCGGCGGAATGGGTGCAGCGTTCGATTGAGCGCTTCGAAGGCACCGAGATTCAGCAAGGCTACGGGCTCACCGAAACCTCTCCCATATTGACAACGCTGGATCCCATCGACCACACGGATGCGGTCAGATCGGGAAATACGGATATTCTGCGTGCCGCCGGCCGGCCGGTCGCCGGCGTTGACTTGCGCATTATGGATGACGACGGCAACGAGGTTCCGAAAGGCGAGCCCGGTGAAGTGGTCGTGCGCGGCCCCAACGTGACCGAAGGCTACCTCAACCGGCCGGATGAAAACGAAACGGCTTTTCGGGATGGCTGGTTTTTCACTGGCGATTTCGGCCGTGTCGACGAAAAAGGTTTGTTGTTCCTCCTCGACCGCAAGAAAGACATGGTCATCACAGGCGGCGAAAACGTCTATACATCGGAGGTCGAAGCCGTCCTTTATCAACATGCCGACGTTCACGAAGCCGCGGTGATCGGCATTCCTGATGAAAAGTACGGCGAAGCACTGTTCGCGGTCGTTGTTCCGGCTCCAGGTAAAATACTGAAATCAAAGGATATTATTGAACATTGCCGCGGCAAGATCGGCGGCTACAAAATTCCCAGGCTAATGGATTTTATCGAGGAAATGCCGAAAAGCGCCATGGGCAAGATCCTAAAGACTGACCTGCGGGACATTTACAGCAATCGCGAACAAGACTAGACGCCCACCAGTCAGTCGGCTCCTGGGCGTTTAAATCTACCGAAAATCACCTGAAATTCCTTTAAATCCCTTGACGTTTCTATAATTCGGTATTACAGTACCATTTTACCATAATAGAGTCAGAAACCTGGGGAAGGACTCCATATGATACCCCAAACACAAGTTGCAAAAAGCCTTCACGACGAACACGTGGCGGTAATCGCGTTGATGGAGCGGCTGGGTAATACTGTTTCCACCGCTCTCGAGAATTCTGACCCGCAAGCGCTGACTAGGTTGCTGACCGATGTCCTGGCTGCCATCGAGGGCGAGATCATTCCCCACTTTGATTTCGAGGAGCAACACTTGTTTCCGATTCTAGATGACGAGGGCGCCGGCGATTTATCGGAACTTCTGTCCGATGAACATGTGGTCATTCGCGCGCTCAGCGATCAGGTCAAGTTATCGGCGAAGCTGCTTTTGGATAACGATTTTTCGGCGGAAGCCTGGAACCGGTTCAAGCAACCGGCATTTGAGTTTAGCGATCGCTTGTCGGCCCATGCCAGCATGGAAGAGGCCGGGCTTATACCGTTGCTGGATGATTTGATCGACGAAGACCAGGATAGCGGTATTATGGAACACCGCTGGAACCAAGGAGGATAACAATGGCTGAATTACCTGCTCTGAATATCCGCAATCTCCGGCCCGACGATTTGGACCTGGTGGTCAAGATCGACCGCGTGCTCGCCGGACGTTCCAGGCGCGGATATTTCGAAAAACGTCTGGAAGCAGCTATTTCCGCGCCCGATGATTTTGTTATTGTCGGCGCCGAATCGGATGGGCAACTGATCGGCTATGTCTTCGCCCGCACTTACGACGGCGAGTTTGGAGCCCAGGGCATTGCCGCGGTTCTAGACACCATCGGCGTCGATCCCGAAGCCCAAGCCAAAGGCGTCGGCAAAATCTTGCTGAACGCACTCGACGAGAAACTATCGGCCAAGGGCGTCAACGAGATGCGCACCCAGGTGGATTGGACATTCGACGGCATGCTCGGATTCTTCGCCGCCACCGGTTTCGAAATGGCGCCGGCGCACGTGCTCGAATGCGATACGGCCCGTGATTTTTAGGATTTAGGGGGATTTCAGATGGCACAAAAACCTTATCAGGATTTCGTCGAAGACGACCAAATTGATGACGAAGGGCCGGCCCGGGACCATGTCCCGATCCGCTCTTTGGAGGCCGATGACCTGGAAGCGTTGATCAGGATCGAACGCCGAAATACCGGCGAGGAACGGCGCGAGTATTACATCGCGAAAATGAAGGAGGCGCTGGACGAGACCGGAATACGCGTCTCTCTGGTTGCCGAGGTGGACGGGCATGTCGCCGGCTTCATCATGGCGCGAACCGATTATGGAGAGTTCGGACGCACCGAACCGGCGGCGGTCATGGACACCATCGGCGTCGATCCGCGATTTGGCCACCAGGGTATCGGACGCGCGCTCATGTCGCAGCTTTTCACAAATCTGGGCGGTTTGATGATTGAAACCACCCGCACCACGGTAGCGTGGGACAACTTCGCGCTTTTGGGATTCCTGGAAAAATGCGGTTTCGCGCCCAGTCAACGCCTGATCTTTAAACGGACCATACCCTCGTAAACCTCACTATATTCAAAAAACAAGCGCCGGCGTTCACGCCGGCGCTTTTTTTCAACTTGCTAGATGAGGTTTAGGATGCGGCCTTCAAGGCACCGATCTCGGCTAATTTTTCGTATCTGAACGCACCCCAAAGGGCCGCGCCGATGGCGCCCGCATAGATTGAATCCGGATGGCCGCGCACCTCGACGCTGGTTTTGCTTTTGGGATCGGCAACGCCCTCCTTCATGGCGGCGATCAGGCCCTGATCCAGCGCTAATCCGCCGGTCATTAGAACAGAGCCGTCCATGACCTTGGTCGCCCTCAGCAATTTCAAAAGGCGCTGCGCCATGGAAATATGGATACCCTTCAAGATATTTGGCGCCGAGATGCTGCGCGACACCATGTTGATGACGTCGGTTTCCGCCAGAACGGCGCAAATGCTGCTGACTACTTCTGGATCATCGGCCTGTTGCGAAAGCTCGCCGATTTCTTCGGTGGTGATGCCCAGATAACGTGCGATATTTTCAAGGAACTGGCCGGTACCGGATGCGCATTGGCTGGTCATCCGGTATTCCAACACCTTGCCCCGTTCGTCGATGCGGATGGCGCGTCCGTGCAGGGCGCCGACATCCAAAACCGAACGAACCTCGGGGTCCAGATAAATGGCGCCCCTTGCATGGGTGGTCATCGAATAGAAGTGTCCGGTATGGAATTCGAGCGTCTCTCCCTCGCCGGTGGTGGCGATATAGTCCATATCATCCATGGACAGACCGGCTTCTTCGATGACGTTGTTCATGGATTCTTCGGCAAGTTTATAGGGATCACGCTTGCGTATCCGTTCAACCCGTTTGACCAGCCAGTCCGTTTTGCCGCCGTCAACGCTAAATAGGGCGGTCTTGACCGCTCCGGTCCCGACATCGATGCCGATGGTATGGGTCATGCCGCTTCTCCTTCCGCTGCCGTATCGCCTTCCACCGCCGCCCGGCGTGCAAATTCCGCCGCGCCGAGGGCGCCGGTATAGATCGAATCTGGATCGATATTGATGGTCAATTTACCGTAATTTTCTTCGATCAGTTTTTTCAATTCCTTCACCGCCGCGTTATTGTTGGCAACGCCGCCGGTGAAGGTGAACTCGTCGGAAATGCCGCCGGACCGGGATAAGATGGACATGGCCCGCAAGATGATGGCCCGGTGCAGTCCGGCCAAAACGTCTTCGCGCTTCTCGCCCAAGGCCAAGCGGTCACGCAATTCGGCGCCGGCGAACACGGTGCAGGTGGAATTGATCTTGGCAACCTTGGTCGATTTCGATGCCAACGGACCCAATTCATGGACGCCGATATTCATTTCGTCGGCGATGTAGCCCAAATAGCGGCCACATCCGGCGGCACAGCGGTCATTCATCTGAAAGTTTTCGACAATGCCTCTGTCATCAACCTGGATCGCCTTGGTGTCCTGGCCGCCGATGTCCAGCACCGTGCGGGTCTTGGGATACATGATGTGCGCCCCCAACCCATGACAGAGAATTTCCGAACGGATATGTTCCTTTGGAAAGGGCAGCCGCACCCGGCCATAGCCGGTGCCAACCACATAAGTTTCCTCCAATTCGACACCGATGGCCTCTCTCAGCGGCTCCATGATCTCGTCATGTTCCAATTCCATTTCGGACGATTGCTCGATGATGTGATCCAGGGCACGGGTGAACTTGCCCTCCATATCGCCGGCGGGGGGCCGGTTTTCCACTTCGATGATCGATTTGTCATAAACGTTGAGAAGCAAGTCGAAGGGCAGGCCCGAAGCATCGGCCGCCTCTTCGGCAATGCTCATGAAACGGCCGCCGGCGATATCACGGAAAAAGTCCGATTTCCGCTTGGCATCGCGGGCGAACATCGGCGGCGCTTCATCGACCAATTGCTTGAAGATTTCCTGCAGGGCCGAATGGACCTCCTTTTCCCGGCCTTCAAAGCGGACGCCGGTGGCGTAATTTTCACAGGTCTGCTCAAGATCCTTCAACTGTTCCAGATATTGTTCCATGCGGAACGAACGCTCCAGATCGTCGAGGAATTCGTCCGTGTCGCCGTTCACGGCGCCATGCTCCTTGAGCGCCCGGTGGGCCAGGGTGAACCGGGTGCCGATGATCGCTTCCTGCTTGGAAACGGCGGCGGCGGTGTCGTAATTGGACCGGGAATTTGTGATTCCCTGGCCGAGAACCGCCTTGTCTTCATCCATCAAAACGGCCTTGGTAGTCGTCGATCCGAGGTCAATACCGATATAACACTTCATCCTTTATCTCCTTTTCCGGGCCTGGATTCAGATGGCCCTAGGCAGCCTCGGCCCCGCCTTGGCGTTTCTGTTCGATCATCTGGAAATAACTTTCCAGGCGGTTCTTGACGTTGGCCGGCGAGAAGTAACGCGGATCGACCAAATCGGTTTCAATGAAGGCGCCCGGCTTGCCGGTGCGCGCCTCGACCTCGCGCAGCATCAACAATTCACCGGCGGCGAAGCTGTTGCAGCTTTTGATCGAATTGATCAGCAAGCCATCGGCTTGATATTCCTCGATGTAATCGACCATCATCTGGGTGCGTTCCGGCAGGTTGCGGTTGGTGTAACAACCGAGGCAATAGTCAGCCAGGGATTCGAGCGGATTATCGGGGTCGTGGCGGAAACCGTCATAGTCATAGACGCCACCCACCTTGGAATAGGAACTGGCGACACAGACGGCGCCGTCTTCATAGAACATTTTCCAAAACTCGCGGAAGTTGGTCCAGTTGGGCGGTCCCTCGACCACCAGGCGGTACTTTTCCTCGCCCATCTCACCTTCCGGCGTAACCGGGCCAAGGCCTTGATCGAGACGCTCTTTGATCTCGCCCCTCAGCAATTTGTAATATTCGACGGCGTCCTCGGTGCCGCGGAAAGCGCTAAAAATGGGGCCGATGTAATAAACGGCGCCAAAATAGCCGTCGATCGGCGAAGGCTTGTTCTTGGCGGTTTGCAGCCCCCAGACCAGGTCGTCCTCGGCCTTGGCTGAATTACGCAGATATTCGCGCAACTTATCGATATCGAATTTGATGCCCGAGATCTGTTCCATGGTCGGAATAACTTCTTCCTTCAATTGCTTGATCACGTAATCGCGCATGCTTTGGGTGATCTGGGCCTTGCCGTCCCCTTGGTAGGGCACGTGCAGCATGACGGTCGGGCACTTGTATTGTTCACGTAACAGCTCGAACCATTTCAGGAATGTGTAGCAGCCGGTATAGGACAGCAGCAGCATGTCCGGGTCGGGCATCGGCTTGCCGTTGGGGGCAATGTTGCCCCTGGCCATCATGCCGATATCCGCCTTCACATAGGTGCAAACGTCTTCCGAATGACCCATCTTTTCGGCATCCGTGATCATCGCGCCCGACTGTTTGCGCATGGCGTTGTTAAGCGCGTTGATTTCCGGCAGGTTGTTGACGATGCCGAAACACATCAGCAATTCGTTGAGGTTGCCGGGAACGAAGGTGGATGAGGTTTTCAGCCCCAGTTCCTTGGCATCGGTCAGTTTATCGTAATTGCCGGCGATCATCTCCTTCTGCTTCAACATAGATGCATCTTTGATGATGTCGGGTTTATCTTCGGTGCTCATGCCGCGCTCCATAGTTTGATTGAATCGGCGAAAGTTCCGGCCTGTTCCCTGATCGGCTGCATTTGTCCGGAATTTTCGGCGTATTGAAAGGCGATGTAGGGGATTTTCCGTTCATCTAGCACATTGGCCAGCATCGGCTGGTCCAGCAAAGCCGGATCGCAGAAGCTGGGCGCCGCGAAGATAACACCCTCGGCGCCCCGCTGCTTGACGATGTCGGCGATGTAATGGCCCTTGATTTCACCGTTGGGCTCGAATTTGGAGGGGAACTCCATGGAATGCTTGAGGAAGGCTTCCGATAGGTTGACCAGGGGATCGCCCTCGGTGGCCACATCCTCGGTAATCAGGCGATTATCCATCAGGTAATCGTCGTCAACGATGTAACAGCCGGCCAGTTCGATGGATTTGATCAGACCGAGCGGCGGCTGTTCGCAAAACGAGCCGTTGACGATGACCCGGCAATTATCCTTCATGCGCCGGTCTTCATTTTCCACCGCCGCCAGATAGTCGTTCATCATCTGGGAATGTTCTTCGACGGTGACGGTTTCCCCGGCCCTCATCAAAAGATAAACCTCCGAAGACGGCATCTTCCAGGGCTGATCGGACCGGAACTGATAGACCTTGCGGACCGTGCGGCGGTGTTCATTGTAGATCTCGATGGAATTTCTGAGATCGTCGTCACTGATTTTGCAGCCGCCCAATTTCTCAAGGCCGGCCACCAATTCGCGGAGGTCTTGGGTGTAAAATTCGCCGCCGATATCACTGCGGAAATTCTGTGGCGTGTCGAAATAACGGGTGTAAACTTCCGGGAACAGCATTTTCCAGACACCGGAAAGATTACGGATCACGTCGCACAGGCTCGGGAACAGCATACCGTCAACGAAGTCGAGGCGCTTGGTGATACCGAGTTCCACCGTCGAGCGGGGAATGCGGCAAATGTAGCTCTGGTAATAGGCGTCACCGTGGATAACCTCCAGCGCGTCACCGCCACCGAGAATACCCAGCGGCAGCATACCGGCAGCATGAATGATTTCATGGGGGACATAGACCGGCATGTAACCGACAACCTTGCGCCCCTTTTCGGCATCCTTCCACGCCCGCGCGGACGAAAAGGATAGATCTTCGAAAAGCTCTTCACATCGTTGGATAATTTCGTTGACCGGCATGGCTATCTATTTTCCCATTTGGCTTGGCGTTTCTCTAAAAAGGCCTGCAGGCCTTCGACCGCATCGTGCGTTTCCATCAGCCCTTGCAAATATAAATCTTCAAGGGCGCGGAGTTTTACCGCCACACCCTCGGCGTATTCGGCGCGGGCGGCGCGGACGGCGTGCCGGAGAACCGACGCGCTTTTGTCCGCAAGATGTTCATCGAAATAGGCAAGCGCCGCTTCTTCCGGATTTTCGGCGACGCCGTGGAGCAGTCCCATATCGGCGGCTTCGACCGCCGAAACCGAGCGTCCGCTGTACAACAGGTCCTCGGCTTTTGCCTGACCGATGATGGCGGGCAGCAGGCAACTGGCGGCGGGCGCGAACACGCCCACCTTGATTTCCGGTTGGCCAAACTGGGCATCCAGCCCGGCAAAAATAAAATTGCCGGCGCATGCGACTTCAAGCCCGCCGCCGAGGCATTGGCCACCGACCGCCACCAGGACCGGCACCTGGCTTTGAAGTATGTTGATAACCAGGTCATCCATGCTTTTCAGCATGGCGGCGCATTGATCAGGCAAATGTTCCTCGACGCTGGCGCCGAAGCTGAAGTTCGGGCCCTCGTGATCGATCAAAACGGCGAGCAAATCCTGGTTGCTTCCGTGAGCCGCCAATGCATCGTTCAGCGCCCCGATCATCTCGGCATCAACAAGGTTTGCTTTCGGGCGCGACAATCTAAGGCGCAGCAGCTTGCCGTTTCGGTCGAACCAGGTTGCCAGCGGCTTATCAGCCATTATTTCCCCTCCGCGTCCGGTATCAACACAAGGCGTGCCTTATTTTCATGCGCGTGAACCATCGCGAATGCATCATTGATGTCGTCGAGCGGCCGATGTTCGACGAATGATTTAACATTGATCTTGCCATCCAGAACCAGATTGAGAACTTCGGGATAGTGGCGCGGCGGGCACCCCCAATTGCCGAGGGCGCGGGCGTGGAAGGCCATCAGGTTGGAAAGCCTGAGCTCGACCTTGTCCATCGTGAAACCGACCACCGCCAGCGTCGCGCCGTGCACCAGAAGGCCGAATGCCGCTTCCTGGCCGGCGGTGCTGCCCGAGCATTCGAATATGGTCCATTCGGTGGCCCTGAGCCCGCGCTCGGACGCGAACGCAAAAACCGCCTTGCGCAGTTCACGGCCCGGATAATCCTTCGGATTGAGTGCCAGCGCGGCGCCATGCTGGCTCATCATCTCGAGTTTTTGCGCGTCGATATCGACGACGACCACGGCCGCGCCGAAGGATGCGGCGATTTGGGCGCAATAACCGCCGACACCGCCGGCGCCGACCACGACGACCAGATCGCCTTCGCTTACATCGGCTTGAATGACCGCCTGATAGGGTGTCGTCACGGCATCGGCAATAACCGACAAATCGGCCAGCTCCAGCCCCGCCTTTGCCAGCCGATCCTCGTCCACTTCGCACAAGCCGTAAGACGGAACCTTGATATGGGAGGCAAAGCCGCCCTGGATGTCGTAGCCGGGCATCACCTGATTGCGGCAGATGGTCTCCTTGCCGCGCTGGCAGTGATCGCAGGTGCCGCAGGGAATAACCGCCGGCACGATAACGGCCTTGTTCAACCACGATTTTGCGTCTGGACCGGCATCGACAATCCGGCCGCTGATTTCATGGCCGAGGGCCAGGGGCAGCTCGTGGGTTGTGCGGACGCCGTCGTAGAAATATCCGAGGTCCGTATGGCAAACGCCGCAGCCGGCAATCTCGACAATAACCTCGGACCCGGCCACCGGATAGGGATCGAAACCGGTCTTTTCCATCGCGGTTCCCGGTTCTTTCATTTCCCACCGATAGGCTTCTTGGGTCATGCGGCACCTCTTGCGGTTAGACATCCATTTCCATAGGGAATGGATTAATTCGGTAATACGGTACCGTTTTGCGCTTTTAGAGTCAACAATAAACTTATGGGATTTTGCAGCAATCGAAATTTCGGTTTATGAAGTCATTCCGCTCAGTGGATATCAGGTCCGTATATGCTGGACGAATGACCGCTGAGGGCCTACCAGAAGGCGTGAAAGGCAAGAAATTATTGCAGCAACATAAGATCAGAACATACGCCTCCGCCGAGGACCTTCCGGTCACCGGTCAATTGGCCTGGAAAATATCCGAAGTCGCCACCGATCCGGTGGAAGTCGAGCCCGATGTCACCGATATGATTATCAATCGGATGATCGACAACGCCGCCGTGGCGGTCGCCTCGCTCAACCGGCATCCGGTCATCGCGGCCCGGGCGCAAGCCCTCGCCCACGCGCGCCCCGGCGGCGCGACGGTATTCGGCGTTCCTGGCGATCAGCGCTTTCATGCGGAATGGGCGGCCTGGGCCAACGGTACGGCGGTGCGCGAGCTAGATTACCACGACACCTTCCTTGCCGCCGATTACTCCCATCCCGGCGATAATATCCCGCCCATCCTGGCGGTTGCCCAGCAGGCGGGCCGCGATGGCAACGACCTGATTCGCGGTATCGCCACCGGCTACGAGATTCAGATCGATCTGGTGAAGGGCATTTGCCTGCACGAACACCGGATCGATCATATCGCACATTTGGGTCCGTCCGCCGCCGCCGGCATCGGCACGCTTTTAAATCTCGATACCGAAACCATTTACCAGGCGGTTCAACAAGCGCTGCATGTCACCATATCGACGCGGCAATCGCGCAAGGGCGAGATATCGTCCTGGAAGGCCTATGCGCCCTCCCACGCCGGCAAGCTGGCTATCGAAGCGGTCGACCGGTGCATGCGCGGCGAAGGCGCGCCGTCGCCCATCTATGAGGGCGAGGACAGTGTCATCGCCCGAATCCTGAGCGGCCCGGATGCCGAATATTCGGTGCCGCTGCCGGAACCGGGCGAGAAAAAACGCGCCATATTGGAATCCTACACCAAGGAGCATTCGGCGGAATATCAAAGCCAGGCGATCATCGACCTTGCCTTCAAGATGGGGACACGGATTTCCGATTGGGATCAGGTGGCCGGGATCAAGCTCTTTACCAGCCACCACACCCACTACGTTATCGGCACTGGTGCGGGCGATCCGCAGAAGATGGACCCAAAAGCCAGCCGCGAGACACTGGACCACAGCATCATGTATATATTGGCTGTCGCCCTGCAGGACGGTGAATGGCATCATGTGCGCTCCTATGCACCGGAACGGGCGGGCCGTGAAGATACGGTGCGTTTGTGGCACAAGATTTCGACCGAAGAGGATACGGAATGGACCGAGCGCTATCATGATCCCGATCCGGCAAAACGGGCCTTCGGCGGACGCCTGGAAATCACGTTGGCATCCGGTGAAGTGATTACCGACGAGCTCGCCGTCGCCGATGCCCATCCATCGGGCGCCAAGCCGTTTGGGCGTGATGACTATATCCGTAAATTTAGGATATTATCGGATGGCGTCTTGCATGATGCCGAGGTGGACCGGTTCTTGGAACGTGTCCAGAACCTTGCCGATTTGAAAGGTGATGAATTGAGCGGCCTGAACGTGGAAGCTCCGGCGGACCATCTGGCCCGGCCCGGCGCCGACGAGAAAGGGATATTCTGATGCTGTTTGCCGAAAAGACACCGGCGGAAAAGCGTCAAGGGCTGCGGGATGCGCTGGCATCGGGCCGCCTGCTCAGGTTTCCCGGCGCCCATGCGCCCATCGTCGGCCGCATTGCCGAGGAAACCGGCTTCGATGGCGTCTATATATCCGGCGCCGCCCTGTCGGCGGACCTGGCGCTTCCCGATATCGGCCTGACCACCCTGGCCGAGGTTGCCGGGCGCGGACGCCAGATCGCCGGCGCCACCGATTTGCCGTCGATCATCGATGCCGATACCGGCTTCGGCGAAAGCATGAACGCGGCGCGCACGGTGCGCGAAATGGAAGATGCCGGACTTTCCGGGTGCCACATCGAAGATCAGGTTTTACCGAAGCGTTGCGGCCATCTGGACAACAAGACATTGATCGAGACGGTGGCGATGGCGCGCAAGATACGCGCCGCCGCCGACGCCAAGCGCGATTCCAATTTCTTGATTATGGCGCGCACCGATGCCAACGCCGTCGAAGGGCTGGATGCCACCATCCAGCGCGCCAAGGCCTATGTTGACGCCGGCGCCGAAGCTTTGTTTCCAGAAGCGCTGACCGATAAAAAGCAGTACGAAACTTTCCGCGCGGCCTTTGACGTACCCTTGCTCGCCAACATGACGGAGTTTGGCAAGACACCATTGTTGACCACGCGCGAGTTGGAGGATTTGGGCTTCAATATTGTCATCTATCCCGTAACCTCGCTGCGCCTGGCCATGAAGGCGATCGAGGATGGATTCGCGGAGATTATGAAGGAGGGCACGCAAGCCGGCATCGTCGAGCGGATGCAGACCCGCAAACGTCTCTACGAAGTGCTGAGATACGAAGATTACAATTCCTTCGATCAGGATATATTCAACTTCAAACTTTGAAATCCTAGGGGAGATTTAGAGCAATGGCGAAAACGGCAAAACGCAAAGGCGGGAAACCGGCGGGACCCGAACTTAAGAAAGGCCTGGTCGGCGTCTATGCCGACTCAACGGCTGTTTCCAAGGTCATGCCGGAAACCAATTCCCTCACCTACCGCGGTTACGCGGTTCAGGATCTGGCCGCCAAGTGCGAGTTTGAAGAAGTCGCCTATCTTCTGCTCTATGGCGAGTTGCCGAGCCGGTCCCAATATGCGGCGTTCAAGAAAAAGGAGCGAAGCCGGCGTGCCCTCGAACGGCGCCATCTGAACGTCATCGCCGAATTCCCAAAATCGGCCCACCCGATGGACACCCTCAGGACGGCGGTCAGCTATCTGGGCACCACGGAGACCGCCTGGGGCGGCGAGGCGCGGCGCAAGGATTTGGACCGGGCCATCGATCTGTTGGCCAAGATACCGACCATGATCGCCGCCGATTTCCGTCTGCGTTCGGGCAAACGGCCGATCCGGCCGCGCGCCAATCTCTCGATGTCTGAAAATTTTTTCCACATGTGCTTCGGGAAGATGCCTCCCGCCGAGGTCATCCGCGCCTTCAATGTCTCGCTGATCCTCTATGCGGAACACAGCTTCAATGCCTCGACCTTCACGGCGCGCGTCATCACGTCGACGCGCTCGGACATCTACGGCGCTATCACCGGCGCCATCGGCGCCCTCAAGGGCCCGCTGCACGGCGGCGCCAACGAAGCGGTCATGGATATGCTTCAAGAAGTCGGCGACCCCAAAAAGGCGGAAGCCTGGCTGCGCCGGGCGATGAAGAACAAGCGTCTGGTCATGGGCTTCGGGCACCGGGTGTACAAACACGGGGACTCCCGCGTTCCCACCATGCATGCTTGCCTCGAGGATTTAACGGCCTGGTCCGGCGAAACCAAGTGGATCGAGATATCCGACGTGCTCAAGAAAATCATGATCGAGGAAAAGGGCATTCACCCCAATCTGGATTTTCCCTCCGGGCCCGCCTACTACCTGATGGGTTTCCCGATCAACCTCTATACGCCCTTATTCGTGATGGCGCGGATCACCGGCTGGGCGGCCCATTTCCTGGAGCAGAACGCCGATAATACGTTGATCCGCCCGTTGAGCGATTATCACGGGCCGAAACAGCGTAAGCTAAAAAAATAATACGCTAAGCGTCAGCTTTTCAGGCATTCCAGAAGCGCCCGTTCGAGCCGGTCCCAATCGGCGGTTACGCCGTTTGGAACGATCACCTCGATGCGGCTGTCGCGTCGATAGGCAATGTCGCCCACCGTGCATTCGGCGCCGGTCCGGTTCAGCAATATCCAATCGCCGCCGACCCGGAAAACACCCTTGGCGCGAAGCGCCGCGCCGGCCGCCTCGATCCCCGGTAATCCCGGCGGTCCCAGGCAATCGGCGATTGCCCCTTGATCGAAAATAAAATCCGGGCCGAACACCCAACCGCAGCCATGATATTCGTCTCCGGCCGACTGGATGCGCTCGAACTGGTGGCTGCCGCTTGACCTCCTCTGAACCTCTGTTTCGGCGGGGTTGTGCCGATGGCCACCCTCGGCTCCCACCGCGTACCGGCCCGGCGCAAGATCGAGGAACCGGTAGTCAATGTTTCCTTCGGCGGCGACCGCAATGTGGGATTTGGGCGGAAACAAATTTCTTGCCCATTCCCGGAACCGGGCGATGTCGTCTTCGCCCGCCAAATCCGCCTTGCCGGCGATCAAGACGTCGGCGATGGCAACCTGATCGCGGAACACGGCCGCTTCCTGGATGCGGGCATCGTGAATCAGCCGCGGATCGACCAGGCAGATCACCGCGCGCAGATCGATGGCATCGGCCAGACCATCGCTGCGCAGCTCGTCGATCAATCCCGCCGGATGCCCGATGCCGGTCGGCTCGATCAACAGGCGGTCAGGGCGGGTGCGCCGCAAGATTTCGGTCACCGCGACGCGCATCGGCACATTGGCCGTACAGCACAGGCAGCCGCCGACGATCTCGCGGATTTGAACGCCGTCGCCGGACAGGTTTTCAAGCAATGCGCCGTCGATACCGACCTCACCGAACTCATTGACCAGAATCGCCCACTTTTCGTCCTCCGGCTTGCGTTCGATCAGGGAGCGCAGGGTGGTTGTTTTGCCGACGCCGAAAAATCCGGTGATCAGCGTCGTCGGCACAGCCGAAATATTGTCCGCAGCTTCCATCGTCGGTTAGCGCCCCATCAGCCGGGCGGCGATTTCGCCGATAACGTAGTCGGCAACCGCCGGGGGACTGCACTTTTCCGTCCACCAGTTGCGCGCCGCATCGGACTGCGCCCGCATGGCGGCGGGGTCGGCCAATTGGCCGCGGATCAGCTCGCCAATATCTTGCCAATCGTCGACCTCGATCACCGGCCAGCCCGCCGTATACCAGCACGGGATTTGGCGTTGCGCGATAACGATGCAGCCGGCGCGCATGGCTTCGTAGGTGCGGAACGTTTCGTGGCTGACGCCGCGCGGCGACAACGCAATTTTACTCGCGGCCAGGGTTTTCGCATAGTCGTCCGGCGTCAGCCCCTTGCGAAATTCCGGCGCCCTTGAAATTTCGACGCGCAAATCACTGTCGCCGCCGAACGCTTGATCGGCCGCATCGAAAAAATCATCGCGGAATTCGGGCCGCCCGATAAAAAACACATCGATCGGCCGTTCCAATATAACCGGCGCCGGCAAATCGGGCACATCCTTGTTGCAGCCGAGGGGAAATACACGGAGATTGTCCGGCGCCTCGGTGAAAGGCGGATAGTTCTTGAACACCATGAAGACGTCGCCCACATAGGACGGCACTTCATGCCCCTCGTCGCTGGTCTGAAGCACGATCACCCGCTCCTTGTGGGTCATCGGCAATTGGTCGGCCAGCGACGATACCACGAATACGAAACGTTCGGCCAATCCCAACTCGACAAACCGCGCCTCGATATTCTCCAATATATCTATGATGTGCTGTTCTTCGCACCAATCGTCGGGCAAATCCCAAAGCACGCTCAGCCGCCGAAATGCCGGATCGCTCACTGGCGCGCCGCCGTCGGCCCGGCGCGGGCCCGCGTCAAATCCAGAACCATGTATTGTTCCAATATTTTTGATGCGCGTTGGTTGCTCATGGGCGGCATTCCCTGATGATGATTGACCGGATTGGAACAACACTTTATTCGGCAACGGCCGGACAAACGAGGTATAAGTGACTGTGCAACAAACGTAATTCAAATATTGGAAATCGGTCAACGCCATGAACGAAAATTACAGTGACATTCGCGCCTCGGTCAGATCACTTTCAGCCGGGTTCCCGCCGGAATATTGGCGGGAATTGGACGATGCGCGCGCCTATCCGACGGAATTCGTCAAATCGATGACCGACGCCGGTTTCCTTGGGGCCTTGATACCCGAGGAATATGGCGGCAGCGGCCTCGGCATCGCCGCCGCCGCCGCCATCTTGGAAGAAGTCCATTCAAGTGGCGGCAACGCGGCCGCCTGCCATGCGCAGATGTATATTATGGGCACCGTGCTGCGCCACGGCTCCGATCAACAGAAACAAAAATACCTACCCGAAATCGCCGCCGGAACAATGCGTTTGCAGGCCTTTGGCGTGACCGAACCGAGCAGCGGCACCGATACCGCCAGCCTGACCACGGCCGCCAAGCTGGATGGCGCGCACTATGTGGTTAACGGACAAAAGGTCTGGACCTCGCGCGCCGAACATTCGGATTTGATGCTGCTTCTCGCGCGCACAACCCCAAGGGATCAAGTCGAACGCCGTCACGACGGGCTGTCGGTATTCCTGGTCGATATGAAAGAATCCCTTGGCCAGGGCCTGACCGTGCGTCCGATCAAGACCATGATCAACCACGCCACCACCGAAGTGTTTTTCGACAATCTGAAGGTGCCGGCCGAGAACCTGATCGGCGAGGAAGGCGCCGGCTTCAAATATATCCTCGACGGCATGAATGCCGAGCGTATCCTGATTTCCGCCGAATGCATCGGCGATGCGCGCTGGTTCATCGAAAAAGCGACCGATTATGCCAACACCCGGAACGTTTTCGGGCGGCCCATCGGACAAAACCAGGGCATCCAGTTTCCGATCGCGCGCGCCTATGCCGAAACCGAAGCGGCGGCCCTAATGAGCGGCAAGGCGGCGCAAATGTTCGACGCCGGCGCTTCTTGCGGCGCCGAAGCGAATATGGCCAAGCATCTGGCCGCCGAAGCGTCCTGGGAAGCGGCCAATATGTGTATCCAAACCTTTGGCGGCTACGGCTTTGCCCAGGAATACGATGTCGAGCGAAAATTCCGCGAAACCCGGCTCTACCAGATCGCGCCGGTCTCGACCAATCTGATCCTCGCCTACATCGCCGAGCATGTGCTTGGCCTGCCGAGATCGTTCTGACCGTAACCGGCCCGTGCGAGGATCGATGAACGCGCTAAAACGCCGGCTCAAGATCGATCAGGTTCCGCCCTGGCCAAAGATGGAAACGGTCCTGGACTCCCACGCATCCGCGGCGGCGGCTCTCGATAGCGGCGATTACTTCGGCGCCTTCGAACTGGCCCGCCGGGATGGCGAGCCAGAACTACAAGCGGTGGCCCTGTTGATGTGCGGCTGGATCGAAAAAGCGCTCTCTGAGCTTGAAAATATTCAGATCCAGCATCCGGCAACCGCCCATTACCAGGCATTCGGGCGTTGGTGCCTTGGCAGAGATTTGGCCGAACCCGAAGGCGGCGATGAACTGGCGGCGATGATCGGCGGCGGGGAATTCCGGCTCCTGTTAATCGCGGGCGCCCATACCAGACGCGGCATTCCTGAAAACGTACCCGGGCAATTCATAATCCATTCGCTGGTCCTGGAGCGGGATGAAAAAGCCCCAACAGCGACGGAAATCATCGCCGGTGTCGCACCGCCCGATGCGGTTATCCTGTTCGATATCTATGGTCCCCGTGTGCCCGAGGGCATCTTCGATCTTGGCATCCCGGTGATTTACTGGACCTACGATTTCGATTTCCATCTTCCCAGCCAACATGATGATCTCGTCCGTGCCGACCTCATAATGTGCGCCATGTCCGGAGAACATTTTCCAATGGACCGGATTTATCCCGGACGCGTGGCCACCTATCCGGCTCATGACATCTACACCGACCGGGCTGGTTTTTCTGCAAGCCTAGAAAAAAGGGAAATTGATCTGGTCCACACCGGTAATTCGTTTACACCAATGATGCGCGGCAAATCCCAGTTCCTGTTCGAACTTGCCGCGATCGATGGGGATGACCTTGATATACGCATCTATCACGGCTTCATGGAAACGGAGGACTACCGCGCCATTATGGCGCAGACTCGGTTGTCCGCTATTTATGAACGGCTAATCGGTGGCATGCAGACACGGGCCATGGACGCGGCTTGTGCCGGCGGAATCATTCTTTCTCCGCAAGGCATGGGCGCAAGTTCCTTTTTGCGCTTGGCCGGCGCGGATATTCAGGAGCTGGACCTGGACCCCCTCCCAGCCGATGCGCCCGGCCGGATACGAAATCCGGCGGAGGACGGCTTCCGTAATTCGGGCAAGAATTTGCAACAGATATTTCCGCCGTCCCCGGAGCGGGAAATCCGCTTTCTCAAACATTGCCTGTTTCAGATCGCGCTATTGAACCAAGGCACCCGGTTCACCGGGCCGGAAACGGTGGCGAAACCGATCTCAACCGGCAAGCCTGCTGGTGACGGTGAACACACCGAAGCCTGCCGTACCGTTATCGGCCTGATACATGCCTTTACCGCCAAACCGCTGGATGGCGGCATACGCGCGGAACTTGATGCGTTGATAAACACGGCCGATGAAAAATTCGAAACTTCGGTACCTTTGAACTTCAATCTCGGCAGATATTTATGGGCCACCAGCGACAAAGCGGCGGCCATTCAAAAATTTCGGCATGTTTGCCAAATTTACGGAAGCGGATTGTTCGATCCGGCGCGCGACGATATCCGCATCCATCTGATGCCCGTTCGCAGTGAACTGACCCCCTATGAGGCCTACTTCAATTCTCTGGCCCGCGACCTGGCCTTCGGCAATGATGATGCGCCGGAGGCCCGCTCCATAATTGCGGCAACCGCGAAGTGCTATATCGGGTTGGACTATTTGCAGGAAAACCGGCTGGACGCGGGAATCGAGGCTTTAACCCAGGCGCTGGACCTATGTCCCGTCCATTTTCCGGCGGCACGGCTTTGCGCCAAGGCGCTTTATGCCGCAGACCGCCCGGCCGAGATCATTCTCGATGCGGTCTACACCGCGACCGCGCTTTATGCGCCATATTTGACAGAGTTCCTGTCCATCGCCTTGCGATGCCACGAAAAGCTGGACGACGCCGACGGCGCGTTATCGATCGTTAAAAGCTGGTGTTATTTTGCATCCCGAGTCCAGTGGATGAACCCCGGCGAGCACCCTATCCCGGGCAACACGTGGCAGGCGATCGAGCCATATCTAGGCCAGCTGCCACCCGGACTGGCGCAAAAGATTACTGATCTCCGGGACGAGCGGGCCCATGAAGAGGAAGATTAATTGGCCGGCGATATTAACGCCCGGTTCGCTTTTTTTTGCTATTTGATAGGCTGAAATCGAATATGGCGGTTTAACTTTTTATCGGGCAAAAACTTCTTGGAACGGACATTTCTGATAACGTCCGGAGCGTATGTCGGCCCCGAATTCACCTCGGAATTCGGGCAAATCCCGCCGGCATTCCTGCCGGTGGGCAATCGCCGCCTTTATGAACACCAGGCCGAATGGGTTTCCGGATTTACCGGACGCCGGCTGATTTCACTGCCCGCCGATTTTATTATACCGGCGACAGACGCCGAACGCCTGGATCAGCTTGGCTTTAATATCATTTCCGTTCCCCCGAACCTGTCCCTCGGCAAATCGGTCCTGCACGTCTTGGCCGAAGCGAAGGCAACTTCGGGCGCGCTTTCTATCTTGCATGGCGACACGCTGGTTCACGGGATACCGATTGATGCCGGAGACGTGGTCTCGGAAGGGATCACCAGCAGTTACTATTCATGGGCCGAATACGAACGCGGTGAAACCGGTGCCGTTCGTTTTTTTGACGGACTTCCGAGCGGTGCTGATGAACGGTGCGTACTATCGGGCTATTTTTCGTTTTCCGATACCGCCCTATACATCTCCGCCCTGGAAAGCAGCGGCGCGCGCTTCATCGAAGCATTGAATGTTTATGCGGCGGCGAAACCATTGGACATTGTAGGCGGCAGCCAATGGCTCGACTTCGGGCATATGGAGCTCTACCACCAATCGGTCGCCAAGATGCCGACACATCGCGCCTTCAACCGGCTCGACATTTCGCGGCGCACGGCGATCAAGTCCAGCGACGACAAATTTCAAATGGATGCCGAAGCCAACTGGTACGAAACCATACCGCATCGGCTCAGCATCTTCATGCCCAGATATCTTGGGCGATGCCCCGGTAACGGTTACGAAACCGAATACCTGTACCTCTCGACGCTTGCCGATCTATATGTCTTCGGCCGGCTGCCGGTCTACGTTTGGCAGCATATTTTCCAATCCTGCGGCGAATTCATGAGCCTCTGTGGCGAGTACCCGACGCCCGGCGATACGCCATCGGCGGATGATATTTACCTCGAGAAAACGCTGCAGCGGCTGCAAGAATTTTCGCAGTTAAGCGGTGTCGATCTCGACCAGTCCTGGACTTACGCGGAGCGCGCGCTGCCGGGGCTCAAATCCATCGCCTTGGAAAATTTCGAGAAAATTCCGGCGGCGTCGGAAAATGACCTTCGTATCGTTCACGGTGATTTCTGCTTCAGCAATATCTTTTATGACTTCCGGGCCAATACCATACGCACCGTCGATCCCAGGGGACATATGGGCGGTACCCGGCCAAGCATCTATGGCGATGCGCGATACGATATCGCCAAACTGTATCATTCGGTGGCGGGCGGTTACGATTTCATCATCGCCGGGCGTTACCGCCTGGTGGATGACGGCGCCCATGCCATATCCATCGATATTCCGGACTTGGCGGGCTGCGGCGATGTAATCGGATCATTTATGGACAGCAGCTTCGCCGGGCGCCGGCCTCGGGATGCCGCCTCCAATCCCATCGCCGTGCTGCTTTATTTGTCGATGCTGCCGCTGCATGCCGACAATCCAGGCCGCCAGCGGGCGCTGCTTGCCAATGCGCTGCGGCTTCACATCCTGGGCCAGGAGGGCCGGCCATCGTGATCGTGTTTCCGATGGCGGGGCAGAGCCTCCGCTTCCAAAATGCCGGCTACAAGAAACCAAAATTCATGCTGGAACTCGGCGGCAAAAGCGTTTTGCACCATGTGGTGGAAGGATTTTCGGCCCTGTTCCAAAGCGAAGAGTTCATGTTCATATTCCAGAACGATCCAAAGATTCGCAGCTTCGTCATGGGTGAATGCGAACGCCTTGGTCTCCCTGATCCCTTGACGGCGGGCCTCGATCAGCCGACGCGGGGCCAGGCCGAAACGGTATTTCTTGGGCTGGAGCGAACTTCCACCGGCGATGCCGAGCCATTGACCATTTTCAACGTCGATACCTTGCGGCCCGGCTTTTGCTATCCGGCTACCTTCGATTTGATGCTGATTGACGGGTATTTGGAGGTGTTCAAGGGCAGCGGCGACGGTTGGTCGTTCGTCCGGCCCAGGGCGGGCGATGGTGGACGTGTCGCCGAAACCGCCGAGAAAAATCCCATTTCCGATCTATGCTGCACCGGCCTTTATCATTTTCGCAGCGCGAAATTGTTTGCCGAGGCGTTCCGCGCCGCATGCGACGACCCCGGCTGGCAACTGGTCAATGGCGAATATTACGTGGCGCCGCTCTATAACCGGCTGATCGCCGACGGCGCCGATATCCGCTATCACCTGATCGGCGAAAATGAAGTCGAATTTTGCGGCACTCCGGCGCAATATGAACAGTTGCAACGGCGACAGGAAACCGATGATGCCTAACACGCCGGTCTCAATCATCTTTTCGGGACTTCTCCGCGACAAGGACTTGTTCTTGCGCTCGCTCGATGCTTTCCGTGGCATGAGCGGCGTCGAGGAAATTGTGTTGTCCACATGGGATAAGGAAGCTCAGGAAAATCTAGAATTCCTGACTAAGCTTGGCAGCCAGTACGATCTCATCCTCGCCGCCGTTCCCGAGCCGCAAAGCTGGAGCGGCAATATGCTGAGCCAGATGATGTCGCTGCAAGTGGGCCTCCGCCGCGTACCGGAAGGTCACCGGGTCTTGAAGACGCGCACCGATGTTTTTATCGAACCGGATGCCTTCGCCCACGTCACCGGGCAAGACGGCAAATTGAGATTTCCCCAAAATTTTGCCCGGGCGCGCCATATTTTTGAACAAAGAGTCTGGGTTTGGGGAATGGAAGCGACCTCGCCATTCTACATCCATGATCTTTTCTTTTTCGGTCACAAGCGCGATGTGGCCAAGCTGGTTAACATGGATATCCGCTACGATGTCATGTACCAGATGTCCAAGGAGCGGATTCACATCCGCCGTTTCCTGCATCCGTTCATTTATGAATTCCCGATATTCGAACGTTTTCTTCATATCGAAAACGTCCTTGGCGCGACCCATGAATTTCCAAACGAATACCGTTATTCGGTGCTTCGCCAACTATTGCAAAATGACACCTATGTCCGAATTCTTGCGCTTTATTACAAAATTGCATCGCTGTATTTCTCCAACGACTGGGGCGGCGGGCGTGTGTTCGAATGGCGCGACCAGCCCGAACAGGTGGCGTTTAGCGCCGGTATGAGCATTTCAGATATTTTGATGGGCCAACCGCGTCTGAAGGCGATTATGCCCGTCGGCGATGATTATTTTCGCCGGGTAGCGGGCGGTAAATATCGCGAATGTGACATCGGCCGCCGCTTTGACGATGCGCGCGCCTACCTTGAAGGCCTGACGGATATCCGTGAAGCCTGCCTTGAAGCGGATTTTGACGCGTTCATGGAATTCGCGATCGCGGCCGGCCAAACCGCCTTGGGCGAAGTAAAAGACAAATTTAACCCCGGCGAGACCTAACCGGCCCGACCACCGGCCCAGAGACTAGAGCGGTTCATGATTGATAGGAACCATTTGACCGGGATGATTTTGCCCCCACGTTGGTCCCGAATGGGCGAGGAGCACTTCGCATGGCCCATGATATATTTGGGCATTGGCATCGGCAAAGATGTGCGACGACGTCCACGGGTCAAAAGCACCCGGCCTGCGGTGGGTCAAATCGGCTCCCCGGGTGCGTTGCGGCGCCAGATACGTTGAAGAAGGTGGCCCGATGGATCCGCATCGCGCCGCGCACCGCGCCAAGAATCCCAGGTGGCCGGAAAACCGATTTGTTCCCATCAAATTGATTCCATTTGGTCGGAAAGTGCTCTAAATTGGCCGCGATCAATTTGTTTGCGGACCGAAGCCGCTCGGCGCCGGGTCGATGACCCGGTTGCGGGTGCGCTTGACCTGATGCACCGAAAGCCCGCGCTGGGTGATGCCCTCGCCGAGGAACCGGAACAGGCCGTCGCGCCCGGTGAACCCCTGCGGCGAAAGAATTTCGCTGAGATCGAATTTACCGTCGCCGCGGGCGAAAACGGCGGCGATCGCCGTAGCGTCATAGGCGAGGGTGGCGATGCGCGGCGGCACCTTGCCGTAAATCTGTTGGTATTGGGTTATGAATTCGGCGCGCCTGGCCGGCGGCGGCGCCGCGAACCAGGCATCGAGAAGCGCCGGCTCCCTGCCGATCCCGTGCACATCCCATTGGCCGGTGCCGAGAATCCGTGTTTTTTTCGGATCGATATCGAAATGCGGCAGCAGCGCGGCGATCGCCTGCAATCGCTTGCCGCCCTCGGCGATGAGCAAGGCATCGAACGACACGTCACCCAAGGTCTGTAAATTTTCGAGCCGCCTCAAGGCGGCGCGCGCCACCTCATCGTTGCGCGCAGCCAAGGCCTTGCGTTCGCCCAACAGGTTTTGCCGGCGCGTATCGTAATCGGCCAGGCTGCGCACCACCGGCGCCAGATCCTCGCTAAGCGGATCATAAAATTCGCGGCGCGTGACGGCGGCGGACAATTGCGTCGCGGTCTGGTTCAGGGCCTCGGCGACGGCGCTGCCGTAATCATCGTCGGGGGCCAACAAGGCAAAATTGCGCAACCCCCGCCGGTAGGCGTAGCGCACCACCCTATCGACCTGCTCGCCGGGCAGGAAACCGACGGTGAAGACGCCATTACCGACCACCCGGCGATCATTGGAAAAGGCGATCACGGTGACGCCGGCGGCCCGTGTCGCCGACGTGATCGCTTCCGCCGAACTGGCCAGCAGCGGCCCGAGGATGAGCGCCGCGCCGTCGCCGATGGCCAGCGCCGCCGCGTCCGCCGCGCCGGCCGAGGTGCCGCGCGTATCCTGCAGCAAAAGCTCGAAGCGCTTGTCGGCGAAATGGAACAAGGCCAGCTGCGCCGCGTTGAGCAGCGCCTGGCCAATCTCCGAATGGGGGCCGCTCAGGGGCAACAGGATGGCAACCCGGGGCACATCGGTTTTTTGCGGCGGCGGTGGCGATTGATAGCGGTCTTCTTTTGCCGCCAGGGAGCCATCGGCGCCAAGGGGCGATTGAGGGGGTTGCGATTCGATCTGGGGCGATTCGATTTGCAGCTGTGGGGCCGGCGGCGATTGGGCCGGCGCCGCGGTTTGCCCGGCCGGCGGCATTTGCGCCGTCCTATCGAGCACGGTTTGCGGGGGGGTTTGCGGGGGGGTTTGCCGGGGCGTTTGGGCGGGGAGTTGCGAAGGGGCTTGCGCCGGCGGCCACGGTCGCGGCGCCGGTTGCGATTGCGGCAACGGCGGCACGGCGGCCGGCGGCGGCCGTGAGGCTTGCCTATTGCCGCGGATTGGCGAGAATTGGCCCTGCACGCACCCCGATAACAGGACGACCAACAGGGCCAGCATCCATGGCGCGCAAAACCTCTTATAAACGGCCAAATAAGCGGCCTGATAAACGGCCTGATAAACGGCCCGATAAACGATCTGCAAAGGCATCGTCACAACGGCAATCATCCCCTATTGCCCAAATCGGCGGCGCTAAGCGGGATCGTCCAACCCAGCGGCCCAACCGAGGCGGGCAGACTAATGGCGCGCCGGGCGGAAGTAAACGCCGCGCCCCCGCGCTTGGGCCGGGCCTTTACCTGGTCGCCACCCCGATCGGCAACGCCCAGGATCTGAGCCTCCGCGCCATCGCCGTCCTCGGCCAAGCGGATATCGTTGCCTGCGAGGACACGCGCGTCAGCGGGCGCTTGTTCGCTATGCACAGCATCGAAGCCAAACTGACGCCCTATCACGATCACAACGCGGCGGCGCGGCGGCCGCGGCTGATTAAGCGTATGAAAGATGGCGAAAGCGTGGCGCTGGTATCCGATGCCGGCATGCCGGCGATCGCCGATCCCGGCTACAAGCTGGTGCGCGCCTGTATCGAGGAAGACATACCGGTTACCGCCGTTCCCGGCGCCAATGCCGGACTGACCGCATTGGTCCTGTCGGGGCTGCCGACCGACCGCTATTTGTTCGAAGGCTATTTGCCGCCGCGCCGCGCCGGGCGCCGGCGCGTCCTTGAACAGCTGGCCGCGGTTCCGGCGACGCTGGTGTTTCAGGAAAGCAACCGGCGCCTGGCCGCGACGCTCGGCGACATGGCCGATATCCTGGGACCCCGCGACGCGGCGATCGCGCGCGAGCTGACTAAAATGTACGAAGAAATGCGCCGCGGCCGGCTGGACCAACTGGCCGCCGCCGCCAAGGAAGAAGGCCCGCCGAAGGGGGAAATCGTCATCGTCGTCGGCGCCCCGGGCGCGGCGCCCGATATCGGCGGCGACGCCCTCGACGCCCTGATTACCGAAGCCCTGGCCGAGATGAGCGTCCGCGACGCCGCCGACCGGGTAGCGGCGGCGACCGGCTTGCCGCGCAAACAAGTCTATTCCCGCGCTCTGGCCCTGAAGGATGGCTGAACCTAAGCGCCGGCGCGCCTGGGCTTTCGGTGCCCGCGCCGAACGCGTCGCCCGGCTGTTGCTGCGCTGCAAGGGTTATCGCATCGTCGCGCGGCGCTACCGGACGCCGCTCGGCGAGATCGATATCGTCGCCCGGCGCGGCAAGACATTGGCCTTTGTCGAGGTCAAGGCGCGGCCCAGCCGGGAGGCGGCGGCAGAGGCGGTAGGTGGCCGCCAACAGGCGCGCATCGAGCGCGCCGCCGGAGCCTTTATCGGCCGCCATCCCGATTGCGCCGGGCTGGATCTGCGTTTCGACGTGATCCTGATCGCGCCCGGCCGCTGGCCAATGCATATGCCGGGCGCTTGGCGGCCGGGAGAATAGAGACAATAAAACACTTGGCGGAACGAGAGGCTTTGCGCTCGCGCGCGGGAAAGGTAAAATAGGCGATTCGCGAAACCGCGACCGGTTTAGACCAACCGATTGGTGAGCCAATGACCTTGAACCCCGACACATCTTTTGCAGTCAAACGCCTATTGATGGCGGCGGCGCTGCTGCTGCCCCTGACCGGATGCGCGGCGGCGGTCGGCGGCGGCGCGGCGGTCGGCGTCGCGGCGGTGCAGGAACGCGGCATCAAGACCCGGGTCAGCGATTTGAAAATCGAAACCATGATCCTGAAGGAATTTCTGGTTACCGAGATCAAGTCGCTGGCGGTCATCGATGTCGAGGTCTACGAGGGCCGCGTGCTGCTGACCGGAACCACCACCAAGACCAAGCTCGCCGACCAGGCGGTGGCGCTTTCGTGGAAGGCCGACGGCGTCAAGGAAGTGATCAACGAGATTCAATTGAGCAAAAGCAGCACCGTCGCCAATTACGCCAAGGACACCTGGATCACCACCCAACTGACCACCAAGCTGACCCTCGATGAAGACGTGCTGTCGATCAATTACGCCATCGAAACGGTGAACGGCACCGTCTATCTGATCGGTATCGCCCAGGACAAGAAAGAGCTCGGCCGGGTCATCGCCCATGCCGGCAACGTTCAATATGTGCGCAACGTGGTCAATCACGTGCGCATCAAGGATCCGCCGCCGTCCTGAGGGGCGGCGCCCGGAAAAGGCCCACGAAGAATCCGATGAGCATGATCGTCGCCATCCAGATGGATCCCATGGAGACCATCGACATCACCGCCGACAGCACCTTCGTCCTGGCGCTCGAGGCGCAGGCGCGCGGCTACAGCCTGTATCACTACCTGCCCCAGGATCTGGTGCTCAATTACGGGCGGGTGACGGCCGGGGCGCGGCCGCTGACGGTGCGCCGCGAGGCGGGCAACCATTTCGATTTGGGGCCGCGCGAATGGATCGACCTGGCGCTCGCCGATGTGGTGCTGATGCGCCAGGACCCGCCCTTCGACATGGCCTATATCACCGCCACCCATCTGTTGGAGCATGTGCATCCGGGCACCCTGGTGGTCAATGATCCGGTCTCCGTGCGCAACGCGCCGGAAAAACTGTTCGTCACCCATTTCCCCGAACTGATGCCGCCGACGCTGATCACTTCGAACCGGGAACAGATCATGGAGTTCCGCGCCGAGCATGGCGATCTGATCATCAAACCGCTGTTCGGCAACGGCGGCGCCGGGGTTTTTCATATCGGGCCTGAGGACGAAAACCTCAACTCGCTGCTGGAACTGTTCACCGAACTGTTCCGCGAACCGATCATCGTCCAGCGCTACGAGGCGGCGGTGCGCGCCGGCGACAAGCGCATCATCCTGATCGACGGCAAGCCGGCGGGCGCCGTCAACCGGGTGCCGGCGGCGGGCGAATCCCGCTCCAACCTGCATGTCGGCGGGCGCGCCCTGAAAACCACGCTGACCGGCCGCGAGATGGAAATTTGCGAAGCCATCGGCCCATCCCTCAGGGAACGCGGCATGATTTTCGTCGGCATCGACGTGATCGGCGACTACATGACCGAGATCAATGTCACCTCGCCCACCTGCCTGCAGGAAATCAACAATTTCGACGGCACCAGGCTGGAAGCCGATATCTGGGACGCCATCGAAAGCCGGCTGAATTCCTCCAAGGTTTAATCACGCTGTAGATCGACCACCGACCAGCCGCCCGGCGCGGCCGGGTCTTCGGCGATCTCGAGGCCCAGCACTTCGGCCCCATAGCGCGCCATCAGCGCCTTCCGTTCGCCCTTGAAATGGACGATGCCGGCTTCGGGCGCCGCCTGGAACACCGGCTGGTCGTTGGCATCCAGGGGCGGGCTGTGGTTCCAGTCCTGGGCCGGCAGCAGGCGGTAGCGGACGCCGCCGGCCTGCCGGTCGATAACGCCGTCGGCGGCCGAGAAATCGGGATCGCCGAGGAGGGCGCTGATCGCCATTTGATCGCCATACCAGGATTGCTGTTCGGGCCCGTAGCCGGCCACCAGCTCGCCGATCTTCTCAAGGTAGGCCTCCGCGACGCCTGCGTGCCCCGGGTCGATCAGGATGACGCCCGAATTGAAGGGGTGCAGATCGGCCTCGGTGGTATAGGTCAGGCCGACATCGAAGCCGCCGTCGAACAGGGAAAACGGATCCCTTTGAAAGATCAGATCGGCGTCGATCAATATTGTCGGCCCGGACAAGTGGCCGGCGTCGGCATAGGCACACCAGGTCTCCGCCTCCTCGAGCATCAGAATGTCGAAACTTTCGGCAAGGGGACGCGCCGAGGCACGCAGGAAAACCAAATCGCAATCCAGCCCCTCCGGAACGGCGCAGCTATCGAGGGTCAGGAGATGGATCTCGGCGCCCGGCGAAACCCGCCGGAGGGTCGCCGCCATCATTTGGAAAAATGCCCAATAGGTGTTCGCCGTGACCGGGTTGAGAGCGGTCAGGTGAAAGCAGGCGACGGCATGGCGGGGAATTGGCCGGGGAATTGGCCGGGGGGCGGATCGGTTCATTTCGCGGGCACGGCCTGTTGCGTTGATTTTTCGATTTCATAGTCGCCGCCGATGCCGGTTATTTCATGGATCGGCACCGGCTGGGAGAGGCCCCTTAATTGCACATTCAGGCTGCCCGCCGTCTGGACAATATCCCGCACATCGCCAAAGGTGGCATCGGATGCAAAAATCTGGCCGCCGCTGGCCATGCCCTCGATGCGCGCCGCCAAATTAACGGTGGCGCCGATGACGCTGAATTTTACCCGCATTTCCGAACCCATATTGCCGGCCACCGCCTCGCCGGTCGAGAGCCCGACGCCCATCTTGAGGTCGGGCAGGTCGCGGCCCTTGATCTTGGCGTTGACCATGGCCATGGTATTTTGCATTTCGACGGCGCAGGCCACGGCGCGCGCCGCGTCGTCGGGCTTGGCAATAGGAATTCCGAAGACGGCCATGATCGCATCGCCGATAAAATTATCGACGTTGCCGCCATGCTTCATGATGATTTCGGTCATCGAGCCGAGAAACACGTTCAGGGCATCGACCACTTCTTCCGGCGATAGTTTTTCGGACATCGGCGTGAAGCCGCGCAAATCGGCCATCAGCACGGTGACTTTGTGGCGCTCGCCGCCGAGCGCCAAGGGGCCGTCATTGCTGAGCGCCGCTTGCGCCACCTCGTTGGTCACATGCTGGCCAAACACTTTGGCGATAAACTCGTTGCGCAGATAAAGATCCTCGTAGGTACGGCTTTTCTCCAGGGTGAGCGCCAATTCGCCGGCGATCTGGGAGAACAGCTCGATATGCTGATCCCGGTAATCATCGGGCTCCAGGCTGGAAAAGAATATGAAACCGGTGACCTCGTTCCGGACCACCAGCGGACAGGTCAGGCTGGAGCGGATGCCCTCATTCACCATCAGCCGGGTGGGCGCGGACTTTTCGTTGGCCCGCAAATAGGCCTCGAGATCGTTGATGATGCGCGGTTCCTGGCTGGCGGCGATTTCCTTGAGGCCGCTGCGCTCGAGGATGGCCGCATAGCCCTTTTCCAGCAGCATCGGCTGATAATCGGCGCGCCCCCATTGCGCCCGCACCAGGGTTTGGCCCGATTTGCTTGTTTCGATCAAGGCAACGCCGATGCGGTTGTAGGGGATGATGGTCTTGAAGCTGTCGAATACGTGATTGAGCACCTCGTCGAAAAACATGCCGGCGTTGACGCGCTGGGTAATCTCGCTCAAGGCCTTGATCTCGGCGAATTTGTGATCGAGCCGGTCGCCGAGGGCCACCAGCGCGGCGCCCATGTCCTCGACGATCACCGGCGCCGAATTGGCAAATTCCAAACGACTTGTATCGGGAACCATGTCGATGGCGGCGCGCCGGTAAATCTGGGTGCGCCGGTCATCGCCGCTGCGGTCGTTATGGGCGCGCAGCTGATCATGCAGGGAGCGGATCAATTCGTTATCGGACGAAAGGCGCGAATCGAGGGCGGCAATCTCGGTTTGCAGATGATCGATGATGTCGTCGCGGCCGGTCATCACGGAGCTCCTTCGCTCTGACTACGGGATTGATCACGGATTTGATTGGGCATTATGAAACAGCCATATTGAATAGATTGGGACAATCGGACGGGATTTACCATGCCGAAGCCCAAATATTAGCATTTTCCGCGGCCAAAGCATGTAACGATGGCACCAGAATCGTCGGCAAGCGGCGTCAAATAGGAACAATTACGCACATCCTGACAATAAACCTTTGTGTTCTTCTTTCGTTCGCACTATAACTAACCCCTGGTTTAACCGGTTGGGAGGTTTCGCCCAGTGGTCGCACGCATCACGACGGTCGCCTTCAACGGCATCGAGGTCCTGGATGTGGATGTCCAGGTGCAGATCTCGGGCGGCATGCCGGTCTTCACCGTGGTCGGGCTGCCCGACAAGGCGGTCGCCGAATCCCGCGAACGGGTGCGCGCCGCCTTGAACGCCCTCGGCCTGGCGCTGCCGCCGAAACGGATCACCGTCAACCTGTCGCCGGCCGACCTGGTCAAGGAAGGCAGCCATTTCGACTTGCCCATCGCGCTCGGCCTGCTCGCTGCCATGGATGTGCTGCCGGCCGACGAGATGGCCACCTATTGCGTGCTCGGCGAACTGACCCTGGACGCCGGCATCCGCCCGGTCAACGGCGTCCTGCCGGCGGCGATCACGGCGGCGGCGCGCGGCCTCGGCCTGATCTGCCCGGAAGCCCAGGGCGGCGAGGCGGCCTGGGCCGGCATCGGCGTGCTGGCGCCCGATTCGCTGCTCGCCCTGGTCAATCATTTCAAAGGCACCCAGGTGCTAAGCCCGCCCGAGCCGGCGGTGGCCGCCGACACCGAGGCGCCCCTCGACCTTGCCGACATCAAGGGCCAGGAGGTGGCCAAGCGGGCGCTGGAGAT
>NZAK01000106.1 GCA_002687515.1 Rhodospirillaceae bacterium | reverse complement strand
GCACTCCTACGACGGCGTTGCAAGGTTTCCGGCGAGGAGCGCGCCGCGCCGTGGTGCCAATCCACCACAAGGGGTGCGCGACGATGTCCGGGAGCCTTGCAACGCCGCCCGAAGGGTCGTTTTTCCCGTCCCCCCGGGGTGTCGAAAGGACTTGCCGATGGGTTCGGCATCGCCGGCGTCCTTCCTCCTACCGGGGAAACGGGAAAAGCGATCGTAGGGGTACAAATTAGATGAAACAGGCCACTGGCTTTAAATCGAATGAACTTGGACCGGAAATTCATAGACAGCCTTCCCAAGGCCGAGCTGCACCTGCATCTCGAGGGCACCTTGGAGCCGGCCCATTTCCTTGCGCTGGCCAAGCGAAACAATATCGAAATTCCCTACCGGACCGTCGCCGACGTCAAGCGGGCATACCGGTTCGGCAATTTGCAGGAATTCCTGGATATCTATTATCGGGGAAGCCGGGTGCTGGTCCAGGAGCGGGATTTTTTCGAACTGACCTGGGCCTATCTGGAAAGGGCGCGGGCCGAGAACATCCGGCATGTGGAAGTTTTTTTCGATCCGCAAGCCCATACCAGCCGCGGGGTGCATTTCGATACCGTTCTATCGGGAATAGCCGAGGCGCTGGAAAAAGGCGCGCGTGAATTGGGTATTTCGTCGCGGCTGATCATGTGTTTTCTGCGCGATCTGAATCTCGCCAGCGCCTTCGAAGCGCTCGAGCAGGCATGCGAGCACAAGGACCGCATTTCGGCGGTCGGGCTGGATTCGGCGGAAGCCGGGTATCCGCCGGGAAAATTCAAGGACCTATTCGATCTGGCCAAAGCCGAGGGGTTCCGGACCGTCGCCCACGCCGGCGAGGATGGACCGCCGTCAAATATCCTGGAAGCAATCGATATCCTGGGGATCGAGCGTATCGATCACGGCATCGCATGTATCGAAGATGACGGTTTGATGACAAGACTGGCCGAAATGAAAATGCCGCTGACCGTCTGCCCGCTTTCCAACGTCAAACTGGGCATGGTCGAAAGAATGCAGGATCATCCCCTGCGGGCGATGTTGGAAAGCGGCCTGATGGTGACCGTCAATTCCGATGATCCGGCCTATTTCGGCGGCTATCTGAACGAAAACTACTGGTTGGCCGCGACCGCCCTGAATCTGTCGCAAGCGCAAATCTACCGCTTGGCCCGGAACTCTTTTCAGGCGTCGTTCCTGGATCATGCGCGGAAAGCCGAACTCCTGTCGGAGCTGGACGCGCATGCCGGCAACCGGTCGATCGGAACCGGGTGACGGGAAATTATGAAGAAACATCAAATGGCCATTTACCGGCGCTGCTTTATCCTCCTGGCGGCGGTGATTCCGTTGATGGCTTGTACGACGGCAAGCCGGCAGATGCCGGTGCCAAATACGCCGCCACCGCCGTGGCATTCGAAATTCGAAACCGGCCATCCCCTGGCGGGACGCATCTGGCAACCCGGACAAAATCGCTATGTTCAAAAGGAACTGGTTCAAAGACGTGTTCGCGGCGCCGATTTCGTCTTGCTCGGCGAGCAGCACGACAATATCGATCATCACCTTATCCAGGCCTGGCTGGTGCAATCGGCGTTCGAACGCGGCCGCGTTGCGCCGGTTGCCTTTGAGATGTTCACCACCGAGCAAAGCCGCCGGCTTGAAAAATATCAGTCCAATCATCCCGGCGACGCCCGCCAGCTTGGCCAATACATGCGTTGGGATAAAAGCGGCTGGCCCGCCTGGTCGATGTATTATCCGGTTGCCCAAGCCGCGATGGCGGCGGCGGCGCCGTTGATCGCCGCCAGTCTGCCCCGCCGGCAATTCCGGCCTATGGTCAAGAAGGGCGCCAAGGCGGTATTGGGCAGCCATGCCTTTTCGCGCCTCGGCCTCGATGCCGAAATGCCACCGGCGGTGCAAGCGGCAATGCGCCGGGAAATCATAGAAAGCCATTGCAATATGTTGCCGAAAACGATGGTCGGCCCAATGGTCCAGGTGCAACGCGTCAAGGATGCGGGCATGGCCCGCATCCTGATCGACAGCGATTCCAGGTCTGGCGGAAACGGGGCCTTGCTGATTGCCGGAATTGGCCATGTCCGCAACGATCACGGCGTGCCCTGGCATCTGAAACGGGCCGCGCCAAACAAGTCGATCCTGACCATCGGGATGATCGAAGTGGAAGGCGGCTTAACCGACCCCCGGCAATACGGCGCCAATTTCGGAGCCGGGAAAGTGCCGTTTGATTTCGTCTGGTTTACACCGCGTTCCGACGATACCGATCCATGCGAGCGCTATTCCCGGCAGCTAAGAAAAATCGGCAAGCCGAAATAAAATTACCTCGCCGAATTGACCGGAGTGCTTTCCAATTCGTAGTAATTCCGCTCATATTAACAGAGGCGGGCCGGATGATGCCTGCCAATTGCAATCAATGGAGGCGAGGCATGCCGTTCAGTTTGAATCTCTACCATGACCAATTGCTAACCGGCGGCTCGACGGAACCCGATTTGCCGGCCGCCCACCGCCTTATCTTTGCCCGGCACGGCGCGGTTACGGTTAACGGCCAGACATTGGATGCGGGGTCGTCCGTCTATACCGGCGAAACCGTCTCCCTGGCGGCGGTCGCCGAATGGTCTCAAATCTGGCGCTGGGAACTGGCCCAGCCCAACCATGCGCCGCAATTATTGGGCGGCGATAAGGTGTTTTCCAGTTTGCGCATGTCGCGGGTGATCGCGACGCTGGAGATGCCCGAGGGCAGTGACTGGCTTTTCCGCCTCGATCAAATCACCTCGGCGGCGGGCCGCATCGCCGATCGCCATCAACATCCGGGGCCCGGCATCCGCTGTTTGCTGGAAGGCACTTTCAATGTTCAGCAAGACGTCGAATCGGTGCGCGATCGGGCTCCCGGCGATGCCTGGTGGGAAACCGGACCGGATACCGTCATCGCATGGAGCTCAACCCAGATGCACGGCAAGTTTTTGCGCGGCATGGTGCTGCCCGTCGAGTGGGAGGGGACGGTGACCGGCACCTGGTTGTCCAAAGATGACGTGCCTCGCCGCGGCAATTGGGAACTTCTCGTCGATCAGATTATCACCGTCTAAGCGCCCGCTACTTCTCCACCGGGAAGCCGACGATGGAGCCCCATTCGGTCCAGGAACCGTCGTAGATCTTGACGCCTTCGTAACCGAGGATGAAGGTCATCGCGGTCCAGGCCAGGGTCGCCCGGTGGCTGAGGCGGCAATAGCAGACGATCTCGCCGGCGTTGGTCGGATCGGCGCCGGCGGCATCCAGCTTGGCTTTCAACTCACCTGCCGGTTTGAAGGTGTCGTCCTCGTTCAGAAGCTCCTTGAAAAACAGGTGCTTGGCGCCGGGGATGCGGCCGCCGCGCTCGGCGCCGTGGTCGAACTTGCCGTATTCCATGACCCGTTCGCCGGAATATTCCTCCGGGCTGCGCACGTCGAGAAGAAAGCGATCAGCGTCACCAAGATGGGCCAAAATATCGTCGCGCCCGACGCGCATGGCGGCGTCGCCCTCTTGCGGCGCATAGGTAGTCGGCGCCGGCGCCGGGATATCGGTGCTCATCGGCCGTTCGTCGGCGATCCATTTCTTGCGGGCGCCGTCGAGCAGCTTCAAGTCCCCGTGCCCGGCCATGGTCAGCGCCCAGAACGCATAGGTGCCGTACTGCACCGGATCGCCGTAAAGCACCAGCGTGTCGCTGTCCGATATTCCCGCCGCGCCAAGCCGTTCGGCCAATTCGGCGGATGTCACGAATTGGCGGTTGCTGGCGTGCCAGCAAAGGTCCTTCCAAAAGAAACGGACGGCGCCGGGAATGTGGCCACCCCGGTAAATGCTGTCGTCCGGGTCCGAGCACACCTCGATGATTTTGACTGCGTCATCTTCGAGCTGCGTCTCAAGCCAGGCGCCATCGACGATCGGGGATGCCGCAGATTGATCTGTCATTGTTCGCTGCCTCCGCCGAAGTTACGAATGGTTTCAAGAAATTCACCGCCGTACTTTTCCAGCTTAACGGCGCCGACGCCATGAATATTTCCCATTTCGTCAAGGGTGTGGGGCCGCCCAGCGGCCATTTCCATCAGCGTGCGGTCTGGAAAAATAACGTAGGCGGGAACGCCCCTGGCCGCCGCCATATCCCGGCGCAGTCCCTTGAGCGCGCCTAAAAGCTCTTGATCGGCTTCGCCAAGATCGATCTGTTCGACGGCCGCCGCCTTTTTATCCCGCGATTTCCCTTTTGGTTGCAGGACATCCTTGCGCATCTGGAATTCGCCGCCGCCCTTTAAGATATGCTCGCCGCTGGCGGTCAGGGACCAGCTGCCATAGGCGGAGATGTCCTGGGAAATGTGACCGGCGGCGTAAAGCTGGCGGAAGATCGAGCGCCATTCATTGCGGCTGTGATCAGCGCCGACGCCGAAGGTGGGAAGGTTATCGTGGCCGAATTTCCGGATACGTTCATTATCGTCGCCCAGGAGGATGGAAACCAGATGTTCGGTGCCGAAGCGCTGGCCGGTGCGCAACATCGCCGACATCGCCTTTTGTGCCTCGGTGGTGCCGTCGAGGATTTCGACACCGTCCCGGCAAAGATCGCAATTGCCGCAGGGCTCGGCGCTTTCGCCGAAATAGGCGAGCAGCGTCTGGCGCCGGCAGCGCGGCGCCTCGCAAAGGGCGATCAGCGCGTTGAGGCGCTGCCGTTCGATGCGTTTCTGTTCATCCGAGCCGTCGCCGTCCTCGATCTGCATGCGGCGCATTCGGATATCATCGAGCCCGTATAGGGTCAGCGTGTCGGCCGGCAATCCGTCGCGCCCGGCGCGCCCGATCTCCTGGTAATAGCTTTCCACATTGCCGGGCAGGTCGGCATGGGCGACGAAGCGCACATCGGGCTTGTCGATGCCCATGCCGAAGGCGATGGTGGCGGCCACGACGACGCCGTCTTCGCGCAGAAACTCATCCTGGGCGGCGGCGCGCACGCTGGCGTCGAGGCCGGCGTGATAAACCACCGAGCGGTGGCCCGCGTCGCGGAGATGACCGGCGAAGGTTTCGCAGCGTTTCCTCGACAGGCAATAAAGTATGCCGCTTTCGCCATTATGGTCGCCGACGAAATCCAGGATCTGGCGCCGCGCATTATTCTTGGCCCGCATGGCGAGGCTGAGATTGGGCCGGTCGAAACCATGCACAAACAGCCTCGGCTCGGACGGGAAAAGCTTGTCGGTGATGTCGGCGCGGGTCGCCTCGTCGGCGGTGGCGGTAACGGCGATCAGCGGCACATTGCCGATGGCTTCGCGCAAGTTTCCGATTTCCAGATATTCGGGCCGGAAATCATGGCCCCATTGTGATACGCAATGGGCTTCATCGACGGCCAGGCGCCGGGTCCGGCCCGATCCGAGAAGCTCGGCCGTGTCGGCGCGGGTAAGCCGTTCGGGCGCGGCGTAAAGGATGCGCAACTCGCCGCTCCTCACCAAATCCTCGACACGCCGGTTTTCTTGTGCGCTGTTGGCGGAGTTGAGGCAGCCGGCCGCGACGCCGAGCCCCTGCAACGCCGCAACCTGATCGCGCATCAGGGCGATCAACGGCGAAACGACGACCGTCAGTCCCGAGCCAATGATGGCGGGAAGTTGATAACAGAGGGATTTGCCGCTGCCGGTGGGCATCACGGCGAACACGTTTTCGCCGGCAAGAACGGCGCCGATGATGTCTTCCTGGCCGGCCCGGAACTCGGAAAAGCCGAAAACCGACCGCAATCGTCCGCGGGCCTCGGCCAGGGAATCGGTCGGCTCAACCATGAGATTCAGGAGGTCAACTCGGTTTGACCGGGTATTTGGGTTCCTCGCCGGTGAGCACGCGGGCGACATCACTGGCCACCGTGGTCTGCAGGTCCAGCAATGCGTCCTCGGAATAAAAGCCGGTGTGCGGGGTCAGGATCACATCGGGCCGCCCGACGATGGGGTTGTCGGCGCCCGGCGGCTCGGAAGGCAATACGTCGAGCGCCGCGCCGGCGATTTCGCCCGCCTCCAGCGCTGCCGCCAGATCGTCGATATCGACCAGGGGCCCGCGCGCCGTATTGATCAGGAAAGCATTGGATTTCATTTTCTTGAAGGCTTCGGCGTTGAACATCTTTTCCGTATCCGGGGTCAGCGGCGCGTGCACCGAGACATAGTCGGAGCGGGCCAGCATGTCGTCCAATTCCACCTTTTCGACGCCCATGCGCTGGAACACTTCGTCGGGGCAATAGGGATCGGAGGCGATGACATTGATGCCGAAGGCCTCGGCCTTGGGTACCAGCGCCTGCGGGATGTTGCCGAGGCCGACCAGGCCCAGGGTGCGCCCCTTAAGCCGGTGGATGGGCACAACCGCCGGCATTTCCCAGCGTCCGCCACTGACCAGTCCGTCGGCGAAGGTGACTTTGCGCGCCAGCGACAGCAGCAGCGCCATCGCATGGTCCGACACTTCGTCCAGGCAATAGACCGGCGCATAGGTGACCACGATGCCCTTTTCGGTGGCCGCCGGAATGTCGATATTGTCGATGCCGATGCCGAAGCGGCCGATCACCTTGCAGTTGTTGAGCCCGGCGATGACCTCGGCATTGATCTGGCCGTAGGTGACCAGAAGCGCCTCGGCGTCGGCGGCGACGGCGAGAATGTTGCCGGGGCTCGCATCTTCGGCGATCTTCAATTCGGGATTGACCTTGGCGAGCGCTTCCCGGGCTGGATCAAGGCTTGGAAATACGGTGTCCGCGACGGCGATAAGGGTGCTGGTCATGGCAATGGTCTCCACCGGTGGCTGATAAAATGTTCAAACTGTTGGCCGCTGCATAGCATCCGGCGCGCCGACAAACCAGTCTAGAATGGCCGGTCGGCCCGCCTGCTTGACTCTGCAAAACCGGACCAATAGATTCAAGTCTTATATAAGACCGTATGGCCCGCGCCTTCCGACTTAAGCTGGGGTATATGTGCGGCATCTAGGGAAGTGGAATCCGAATAGCATGAAGCAAATTAATGTAGGCATCATAGGCACCGGCTGGTGCGGCGGTATCCGGGCCAACAGCTGCGCCCATTATCCCAGCGTCAATGAGCTGCATATCGCCGAAACCAATGCCGAGCGCCGTGCCGAGGTTGAGGCGGAAACCGGCGCCGTGTCCGCCGTCGCCGATTACCAGGAACTGCTCAAGTTGGATGCCATCGATGTGGTCATCATTTCGGCGACGCCGGAAACCACCCACTACCCGATGGCCAGGGACAGTTTGGAAGCGGGCAAGCATGTGTTCCTGGAAAAGCCCATCGCGCTCAGCCTGGAAGAGGCCGATACTTTGGTCGACCTCGCAGCTGAAAATAATCTCAAATTCTCGATTGGCTATTCGCAGCGCTTCAATCCCAAATTCGCCTATGCGAAAAAGAGCCTCAATGACGGCACCCTGGGCGCGCCGGTGGCCGCCGTCGTCAGCCGCCACATCACGCGTGGGCTCGGCGACAAGATCTCGGGCCGCATCAAGCTGTCGCCGGCCGCCATGGAAGCCACCCACGATTTGGATTTTGTGCTCTGGTGCCTGGAGCCGGCGAAACCGGTGCGCGTCTATTCGCAATCGGCCTTTGGCGTCATGGAGGACAAGACCGGCGTCGAGGACGCGCAATGGATCATGGTTACCTTGGATAACGGCGTTGTGCTGACCGTCGGCGCCGGTTGGACGATGCCGCCGGGCCATCCCAATTATTCCGGCACCTGGATCGAATTTACCGGCACCGAGGGTATGCTGGTGATCGATGATACGCACCGCGATGTCATCCTCAATACCATGGAAAACGGTATTCGCCTGCCCATGTCGACGATGCCCGGCGAGCAGGTCGAGCATGTTTTCGCCGGGCCGATGCACGCCGAAACCATCCATTTCCTGGATGCGGTGACCAACGACACGCCGGTGATGGTAACGCCTGAGCAGGCGCGCCAGGTGATGGAGGTCTATATTGCCGCCGATATTTCCTCGGCGCGCAACGAGCCGGTGACCCTGCCGCTCAATTCCAGGGACCTTTCCTCCCTGGCCGAATTGGCATAGCGTCCGGCGCGGCATATACGATCCGGGACAGGGAACAAGGGAAGCTTGATTGTGATCGAGGACGACGCGGCCGAACCGGTCAGGCGGTACAATTTCAATACCGTGGCGGCGGTGGTTTTCATCGCCCTGGCCGCCATTCTGTTCCTGATTATTCCCTACCAGATCGACAAGCCGCTGATCAATCTCGGCGGCGCCGGCATGTCGAACCTGGACGCGGAAACCTTTCCCCAGATTGTGGCCGGCGCCTTTCTCGTTCTCGGCCTCTGGTATCTGTTCGTCAGCTTTTCCATTCGCCAGCGCAACGCGCTCCGCGATCTGAACCTGGAAGCCATCACCAACGTGCTTGTTACCCTGGCCATCATGGCCGCCTATGTCGGCATGATCGTCTATCTCGGTTTCGTCGTCGGCAGCGCCATCATGGTCTTCGTGATGTCCAGTTATTTCGGCAATCGCAACTACCTGTTGGGGCTGGCGGTCAGCATCACTATTCCGCTGCTGGTGTTTGTCCTTTTTACCAAGCCGCTGGCCACATCCCTGCCGCCATTTCCGGTCGATGAATTGATCCCCGAAAGCTGGATAATCCACACGCCGATTAAATACTTAAGCAACAAGTCGATACTCTGATGGAGCCGGTGGGCACTCATGTTTGAAGCATTTCTTGGCGGTTTCGGCATCCTCTTTAACCCGGAAACGGTGGTCATGACCTTTGTGTTGATGTCCGCCGGCCTGTTCTTGGGCATGTTCGTCGGCGCGCTGCCGGGCTTTACGACGCTGATGGCGCTGGCGATCCTGCTGCCGATTTCGTTTTTCATCCATCCGCTGCTCGGTATCCCGTTTTTGCTTGGCGTCTATAAGGGCGGCATCTATGGCGGCAGCGTACCGGCCATTTTGGTATCCATGCCGGGCACCGGCGCGGCGGTGGCGACAACCTTCGACGGGCCGGCCCTGACCAAAAAGGGCGAGGCGCGCAAAGCCCTGGAAATTGCGCTGTTCGCGTCGGTCACCGGCGATTTGACCAGCGATCTCATCACCATCGCCCTGATCGGCCCGATCGCCGCCGTGGCCCTGTTGTTGGGCCCGCCCGAGCTGGCCGCCATCCTGTTCATGGCGCTGATCGTCATCGCCGGCACCTCGTCCGGGGTTTTCGTCAAGGGATTGCTGATGCTGGCGGTCGGGCTGTTTATAGGCATGATCGGCCAGGATCCGATCGGCGCCCTGTCGCGCTTTTCCTTCGGCATCACCGAGATCGAGGCCGGCATTCCGCTCCTGCCGATGCTGATCGGATTGTTCGCCCTGCCCGAAATTTTCGTCGCCATCGAGAAGAAGGCCTCCGAGATCATCGAGGCGGCGAACCTCAAAATCTCCGGCGCCCGGCTGAGCTGGGCCGAGTTTAAAAGCTGCCTGCGCACCATATTCCGCTCCACCGCCATCGGCACCTCGATCGGCATGGTTCCCGGCGTCGGCCAGGTGGTGGCCGCCTTCATGGGCTACGCGGCGGCCAAAAGCGCCTCCAAGACGCCGGAAAAATTCGGCACCGGAGAGCTTGAAGGTGTCGCCGCCGCCGAGGCCGCCAACAACGCGGTCAACGGCCCGACCCTGGTGCCGCTCCTGACCCTCGGTATCCCGGGCGACAATCTGACCGTGATCCTGGTCGGCGCCTTCATCGCCCACGGCCTCCGCCCCGGCCCGCAATTGATGGAAGAACAGGGGGCGCTGGTCTTCGCCATCCTGATCGCCATGGTGCTGGCCAATATCCTGTTCATCTTCATCGGCTATATCTGCATCCCGCTGTTCGCCAAGGTGGTGACCATCCGGAAATCGCTGTTGCTGCCGCTGACCCTGATCTTCGCCTTCGCCGGCACCTGGGTGTTCCGCTCCAACCCCTATGACCTGGCGATCCTGGTCTTCTTCGGCGCCTTCGGCTACATGGCCAAGAAGCTGCATTTCGACGTTACGCCATTGGCCATGGGATTCATCCTCGGCCCGCCCATGGAATACGCCTTCGGCCAGACCATAATCCTCGCCCAGGACAACATGCTGGGCTACATCCTGTTCGAACGGCCGATCAGCGCCGTGATCATCATCGCGACGCCGGCCATCACCTATCTGATGTGGCGGCGCTCGATGCGTCTCCGGCGGCAATTCGGCACCACGGATTAATACCAAGGGTGCGGCGTTAGGGCTTGACGGCGCGTGGCGCGTTGATGTCTTATATAAGACTGGATTCGGCGCCATCAAGGCCAGGCGTTCGGCGGCGCTGGAGGCAGGGGAATTTAAATCGAAGCAGAGAGGAAGAACCATGCGTTTACCAAATCTCATGAAGCTATTTATCGGCGCCGTCCTGGTGTTCGGGCTCAGCGGTATTTCCGATGCCCGCGCCGAATATCCGGAAAAACCCATTACCCTGATCCTGCCGCTCGGAGCCGGCGGCTCGCACGACCGCAACGCGCGCGTCTTCACCAGCGTCATTCCCGACATTCTGGGCCAGCCGATCATCGTCAAATTGATGCCCGGCGCTTCGGGCCAGACCGGGACGGCAGCGGCCGCCAAGGCCAAGGCCGACGGTTATACGTTGATTTTCTCGCACAACTATTTTGACCAGTTGCAGAAGCATGTGAAGAAGCTGCCCTATAACACCGATAAGGCGTTCGTCACCGTCGGCTCGCTCAATTCCGGCGAGTTCTCGGTCATCGTCCATGCCGATAGCCCGTTCAAGTCCTGGCAGGATCTGGTCAAGTTCGCGAAAGCCAATCCCGGCAAGCTGAAGTTCGCCCATTCGGGCAACTGGGGCGCCACCCATTCGCCGGCGCTGCAACTGTTCACCGAAGCCGGCATCGCCGACAAGGTTGTGATGGTGCCTTATAAGGGTGGCGGGCCCTCGATGCGCGGATTCCTGGCGCGTGAAGCCCAGTTCACCTTCCAGTTCGTCTCCACCATCAAGGCCCAGGGCAACAAGGTCCGGGTGCTGATCAGCGCCGGCACCAAGTCCGCCTTCAAGGGCGCGCCGACCTTCAAGGATCTTGGTTATACCGCCGATATCGGCAAAATGTACCGGATCATCATGGCGCCGCGCGGCATTCCCGCCGACCGCCTGGCCAAGCTGCAGGGCGCGTTGATCAAATTGCAGGGTCACAAGACCTATAAGCGCCTGATCAAGGCCATCGGCGAGAAGCTCGAATATATCAACGGGCCGGAATACGAAAAACTGCGCCCGATGCAGAGCGCCGCCTATAAGAAAATGGTCCAGGGCCTGATGAAAAAATAGACCTGAACCGGATTTGGAATAATCATGGCGTCCCCCTTGCCGGGGGGCGCCATTTCCTTTTGAGTAGCGGGAGGGATGTAAGGAAGGCAAGCATGAGCGGCGAGTTTGAATCCGAAGTGCGGGAAGGCATGCGCATCGACTGGGACGTGCCTATTGCCATGCGCGACGGCGTCGTCTTACGTTGCGACATCTACCGGCCAGATGATGATGACGCCTATCCGGTGCTCCTCTCCTATGGTCCCTACGGCAAATACCTGGCGTTCCAGGACGGCTATGTCTCGGCCTGGGAGCGCATGGCCGAAGAGCATCCCGATGTTACCGCCGGTTCCACCAATTCCTTCCAAAGCTGGGAAGTGGCCGACCCGGAAAAATGGGTGCCCGAAGGCTATGCCCTGGTGCGCGTCGATTCCAGGGGCTGCGGTCGTTCGCCGGGCTTCGTGGAAGTCTGGTCGCCGACCGAGGCCGATGATCTATACGAATGCATCGAATGGGCCGGGATACAGCCCTGGTCATCGGGCAAAGTGGGGCTGACCGGCATCTCTTATTACGCCATGAACCAGTGGCAGGGGGCTGGCCGCCAGCCGCTGCACCTGGCCGCCATGTGCGCCTGGGAAGGCGCCGCCGATTTCTACCGCGACGCCAGCCACCATGGCGGCATCCTCTGTACCTTCATGGCCAACTGGTACGACATGCAGGTCAAAAGCGTGCAGCACGGGCTCGGCGCGCGCGGCCACATTTCATCCTTCAATGGCGGGCAGGTCTCGGGGCCATTGGAATTATCCGACGACGAGCTTGCCGCCAACCGCGAGGATCTCGGCCAATCGGTGCTCGACCACCCCATGGATGACGCATATTGGCGGGCGCGCATGCCCGACTGGTCGAAAGTGACCGTGCCGTTTCTGACGGCGGCCAACTGGGGCGGCCAGGGACTGCATCCGCGCGGCAATTTCGAAGCCTTCACCGAAGCCGCCAGCACCGACAAATGGCTGGAAGTGCACGGCATCGAGCACTGGACCGAATATTACACCGATTACGGCCGCCAGATTCAGCTGGCCTTTTTCGATCATACCTTGAAGGGCATCGACAATAGCTGGCGGGAGCGCCCGAGGGTCCAGCTTCAGGTCCGCCATGTGGACAAATTCGTCGAACGCTTCGAAGATGCCTGGCCGTTGCCCTCGAGCCAATGGACCAAGCTGCATCTGCATCCCGACCATAGCTTGCGCATCCAGCCGCCGGTCAATGCCGCCGCCGTCACCTATGGCGGGCTGTCGGACGGCGTCACCTTCCTGACCGAACCGTTGCAGCGCGAGACCGAGATCACCGGGCCGCTGGCGGCCAAATTGTTCGTATCATCGGCGACCCGGGATGCGGATATGTTCCTGGTGGTCCGCGTCTTCGCGCCCGATATGAAAGAGGTGGTGTTCATGGGCGCCCTCGATCCGCACACGCCCGTTGCCCAGGGCTGGCTCAGGGCATCGCACCGCAAGCTGGATCGCGGGCAGACGCTTGCCCACCGGCCCTACCATGCCCACGACGAAAAACAGCCGCTCACCCCCGGCGAGGTGGTGGAGCTGGATATCGAAATTTGGCCGACATGCATCGTTGTTCCCGCCGGCTACCGCCTGGGCCTCAGCGTGCGCGGCAGCGATTACGTCTATCCCGGCGGCGCCGATGCCGGCCTATCGAATATGAAAAACCCGTTCACCGGGGTCGGCCCGTTCCTGCACGACGACCCGCGCGACCGCCCAACCGACATCTTCGGCGGCGACGTGACCCTGCATTTCGGCGATGGCCGCGAGCCGTTCCTGCTGCTTCCGATCATTCCCGAATCCTAGGGGCCGTAAATCCGCCGCATGTCCGGCTTTTCGGTGGCGAAGTAGTGGACCCAGATATAGGCGTGGCTGAAGCCGGCGACGATGAGGGCGGTGACCGATTGGAACAGGAAAGCCGGAATCCAGAGCATGAAAAACCCGAACACATACATGGCGTTGGGGCTCCAGCGGAAGATGCCCTGGCGGACCAGGGGCTGGCTGCGGTAATCCGCATCGAAGTGATCGATGCCGAAAGCCCGGCGAAAGGTGAAGTAATGACGGACCGAGTACATCATATAAACAACCGGCCCGAATAGAACCAGCGATACGCCATAGCCCAGCCAGGGATTGATATCCAAGGTGCCGCGGTTGGACCAGCCGAGGGCGAAAGCCAGGATCGGCCGCGCCACGAATAAAACCGTGAACAGGGCGGCATAAAGTTCAAACGCCTTTGCACCGAATATGCGGCTCAGGTGCCCGCCATGCAGTTCGGCGCGCCAGCAGAGCCAGACATAAACCTGGTGCAGCACGGCATCGGCGATGGCGAGGATCGCCCAAATTTCAGTCGAAAGCCCGAGGAACGAACCGGCATCGAATCCCGGCAGGCGGCGCGCGGCAATGACGGCGAGGACCAGTATCGCCAGCGCCGCGAAATGCACGATCTGGCCCTCGAAGTATCGCCGCCCCCCGGAAGCTGTTTTTGCCGAAACATCGTTCATTCATCCATCTCCACTACCCCGGCCCGGGAACTACGCCTCGGGATGACCGTAAAGAGGAGGAATATAGCATCGCCGGCTTTCCGGTGACAGGCGGGCTTATGGCGTCTTCACTTTGCCGATGGATTACCTATTAAATAGGTCCGAATCGGCTCGAATTTCAATTATTATGCCGAACGCTGTATTTGACTGTCAACGCCGGAGTAAAAATCCACCACTGGCCGGAGTAAAAGTACACCACCATGGCGGAGTAATTCCAGTCCACTTAATTTGATGCATCACGCGAGGT
>NZAK01000105.1 GCA_002687515.1 Rhodospirillaceae bacterium | reverse complement strand
CGCCGGGGACACGACCGCGCCGACCAGGGCGGGGTTATATTCGGGAGAGTGGCAGCATCCTACATGTTGTGGGTATGGGCGTTAAGCGGATAGGCACGCAATATTATTTGTTTTATACTGTTTTATTTCAATTTTTATTTAAATTGATTGTATTTATATAATCCTAGGCCGGCGTTCGTTTTGATGGCGCAGGTGCGCGCCCGCCGATAATATGTCGCCATGGACCGCCCCGAAGCCCGCCAGCCCGCGATCGACCCCACGGTTCGCCTGCCCGACGCGCCGGTGATCGTCGCCGATCACCATGCCGCCATGATCCTCGAAAGCGACGGCAGCTTCGAGACCATGGAGCACGCAGCGGCGGCGCGGCGCGCGCTGCAACGCCCGCCGATCCTGTGCCATGCCAAATCCACCGCCCGGCACCTGAAGATCCGGCTTTTCCCCGCCTTCGATTTGTTGGAGCTGTTCGCCTTTGTCCGCCCCGCCCAGTTTTGCGTGCCGACGCCGAGGGGCCTGGCCGATGCGCTCGGCTTGGAATTCTCGAAAGCGCCCGAGGATATCGCCCTCGGCCTGGTCGAAGCGGCGCGCGCGCTTTTGTCCGAGCTTGCCGGCGCCAAGCAACCGGCGGGCGCCATTGCCTGGTCGATGGCGGCTGGTAACTGGCCCTGGGGCCGGTATGCGTTGGCGGCCATCGATGGCGATCAGCAGCAGCGCCGGCCCAACAACCCGGCCGAGGGATTGCGGGTCTGGACGCGGCTCAAGGAATGGTCGGAAAGCGCGCCGCCGCCGGCCCCCGGTCACCAGCCGGTATCCGAGGAGGAAGTGCTGGAGCGGCTGCGCCGGCTGTTGGGCGACGGCGCCGAGGACCGCCCGCAGCAGATCGATTACGCCATCGCCGCCGCGCATGCTTTTCAGCCGACCGGCGCCGACGGCACCCCCTTGAGCGCCATTACCGAAGCCGGCACCGGCGTCGGCAAAACCCTTGGCTATATCGGGCCGGCCAGCGTCTGGGCGGAAAAAAACGAGGCCGCGGTCTGGGTCTCGACCTACACCCGCAACCTGCAGCGCCAGTTGGACGGCGAATTGGACCGGCTCTATCCCGACCCATCCGAAAAAGCCTTGCGCGCCGTGGTCCGCAAGGGCCGCGAAAATTACCTCTGCCTCCTGAACCTGGAGGAAGCGGTGCACCAGGCCAGCGGCGATGAGCTGATCACCCTCGGCCTGACCGCGCGCTGGGCGGCGGCGAGCCGCGACGGCGACATGATCGGCGGCGATTTCCCGGCCTGGCTGGCCGATCTATTGGGGCGGCGGCGGACCATCGATCTCACCGACACGCGCGGCGAATGCATCTATTCGGGCTGTACCCACTACGGCAAATGCTTCATCGAAAAATCGGTGCGCCGCGCCCGCCGCGCCCGAATTGTCATCGCCAACCACGCGCTGGTTTTGATCCAGGCGGCGCTCGGGGCGCCCGGCGGCGGCGGTGACGATACCAACCGGCCGACCCGCTATGTGTTCGACGAAGGCCATCACCTGTTCAGTGCCGCCGACAGCGCCTTTTCAGCGCACCTGACCGGGCTTGAACTGGCCGAGCTCAGGCGCTGGCTGATCGGCGCCGATACGCGGCGCTCGTCCAGGGCGCGCGGCCTTCGTGCGCGGACCGAGGGCTTGCTCGGCGAAAGCGGCGCGGCGGCGGAAGCCTTGGACGATCTCTTGCGCGCCGCCCACGGCCTGCCCAATCAGGGCTGGATGCAGCGCCTTGCCGAGGGCGCGCCGCACGGGCCTTCGGAAAGTTTCCTGATCCTGGTGCGGGCCCAGGTTTATGCGCGGGATGCCAACGCAAAATCCAGCTATGGATTGGAATGCGATGTGGCGCCGGCGGTAGAAGGGCTGAACGATGCCGCCCGATCCCTTTCCGAACATCTGGAAACAATCATCAAGCCGGCCCAGCGCCTGACCCAGGCATTGCACCGCCGCCTCGATGACGAAGCGGACGAACTGGATACCGCGACCCGGTCGCGCATCGAAGCTATCATCCGTAGCCTGGAACGGCGCGCCATCGGCGGCGCCGGTGCCTGGCGCGCCATGCTTGCCGCCCTCGAGGATGAAACGCCGGAGGAATATGTGGATTTTTTCGCCGTCGAGCGCATCGACGGCCGCGATTTCGATACCGGCATGCACCGCCACTGGGTCGATCCGATGATCCCCTTCGCCGAACAGGTGGGCGGTTCGGCGCATGGGCTGTTGATCACCTCGGCGACTTTGTCCGATTCCGCCGGCGATATCGACCCAGCCGAACAGGACCCGACCGAGCCGGACCCCTATTGGGCGAGCGTCGCCCACCGCACCGGGGCGGCGCATCTGGAAGGCACGCCGATATTCGAAACCGTCGAATCGCCCTTCGACTACCCGGCCCAGACGCGCGTCCTGATCGTCTCCGATATCGAAAAGAACGATATCGGCCAGCTTGCCGCCGCCAACCGCGAATTGATGCTGGCGGCGGGCGGCGGCGCGCTTGGGCTGTTCACCTCGATCCAGCGCCTGCGCGGCGTCCATGAAAAACTGGCGGCATCGGAAAAATTCGCAGCCATGTCCCTGTTCGCGCAGCATGTGGACGGGCTCGACACCGGCACCCTGGTCGATATTTTCCGCGCCGAGGAAGACGCCTGCCTGCTCGGCACCGACGCCGTCCGCGACGGCGTCGACGTTCCGGGGCGCGCCCTCCGCCTGATCGTCTTCGACCGGGTGCCCTGGCCGCGCCCGACATTGCTGCATAAGGCGCGCAAAGCCGCTTACGAGGGCGGCCGCTATGACGACATGATCACCCGGCTGCGGTTGAAACAGGCCTTTGGCCGCCTGGTCCGCAAGGGCGGCGACCGGGGGGTCTTCGCGCTCCTCGACCGGGCGACGCCGAGCCGGCTCCTGAGCGCCTTCCCGGACGGTGTCGAGATCAGCCGCTTGGGCTTGAAGGACGCCGTCGAAGCCACCCGGAATTTCCTGGAAGGAAGCTAGAAAGTTGGTTAGTAGTTTGAATTTAAAGCTTTCGGAAATGTATCTCCCGCGCGCCCATGCCCGTTGATATCTGCCTGATCCGGCCCTCGATCGTCGTTCCGGCGAAGAACATCACCACCATGTTCACGCCGCCCCTGGGCCTTGCCTATGTGGCCGGCGCCTTGCGCGAGGCGGGATATGGCGTGCAATTGATCGACGCCGTCGGCGAATCCCTGGATACCCGCCACCCGGCGCCCAACGACTGCCATTATTACGGCCTGGCGCCGGCCGAGGTCGTCGAGCGCATCGATGCGGACAGCAATATCGTCGGCGTCGCCTTCGGCTTTTCCTTCGAATGGCCGGCCTGCCGCGATCTGGTTCTGGCCATCCGGAAACGCTATCCGGACAAGCTTTTGATCGGCGGCGGCGAGCACATCACGGCGCTCCCTGAACAAAGCCTTCTCGAAAGCGGGCTCGATATCTGCATCCTCGGCGAAGGCGAGGAAACGGCGGTCGAAATCGCGGGCGCCTATTTGCAGGGCGACTTGCGGCCCGAAAACATCGACGGCATCGCTTATAAGGGCGCCGGCGGCGAAGCGGTGATCAATCGGCGCCGAGAGCGCAAGCGCGATATCGACGCCATTGCGTGGCCGGCCTGGGATTTGATGCCGATCGAGAACTATCTGGAGCGGGGCTTCGGCTTCGGCGTCAACCGCGGCCGCAGCCTGCCGGTGATGGCGTCCCGCGGCTGCCCCTACCAATGCACCTTCTGCTCCAACCCGGCCATGTGGACGACCCGCTGGATCGCCCGCGATGCCGATCTATTGCTCGACGAGATCGAGGCCTACCAGGAAAAATACGGCGTCGAAAATTTCGATTTTTACGACCTCACGGCGATCGTCAAGAAATCCTGGATCGTCGATTTCTGCCGCAAGATCGAGGCGCGCGGGCTCAGCTTCACCTGGCAGTTGCCGAGCGGCACCCGCTCCGAGGCCATCGACGGCGAAGTGGCGGCTTTGTTGTACCGGTCGGGCTGCCGCAACATGTCCTATTCGCCGGAAAGCGGCGCGCCCACGGTGCTCAGCCGCATTAAAAAGAAGATCACCACCGATTCGGTGGTGCGTTCGATTCGCGCCGGCTTTCGCCAGGGCATGAACATCAAATGCAAAATCATCCTCGGCTTTCCCGGCGAGACCTTTAGGGAAGTGCTGCAAAGCTACCGCTTCATCATCCGGATGGCGCTGGCCGGCGCCTTCGACATCAGCGTCTGGGCGTTTTCCCCCTATCCCGGATCGGAACTGTTCGCCGAAATATCCGAGGAACGGAAGATGACGCTGGACGATGCCTATTTCGACAGCCTGCGCTCCTACGCCGATCCGTCGATGACCGTCTCCTACTCAGAGCATTTCACCGATCGGCGGCTGAAAGCCTTGCGCAATTTCGGCACTGTCCTGTTCTACGGCGCGGCCTGGCTGCGCCGCCCGCACCGGCCGTTCGCCTCGCTCATCAACGTCGCCCGCGGGCGCCAGGAATCGCGCAGCGAAATGGGCCTGATCAACGTCATCCGCCGCGCCCGCCTCACTGGCGACGCCGATTAATTCGGTGACAGTTTACTTTTATCCCAGTTCAATAGACAAAAAGTTTGAACCACAGAGACGGTGAGACGATGAGAAGGTAAAAAGGCGCTTCGCGCTAAAAATATTCCTCACCGCCTCACTGTCTCTCTGGTGATTTTTTTTAGTTAAAAAGTAAACTGTCACCGATTTAAAACCTAGGCTTTCAACGCCGCGGCGATATCCTCCTTCAGATCCTCGACGTCTTCGAGCCCCACCGACAGGCGCACCATGTTTTCGTGGATGCCGAGCTCGGCCCGTTCGTCGGCGCTGACCCGCTGGTGGGTGGTGGTGGTCGGGTGGGTGATCATGCTCTTGGCGTCGCCCAGATTGTTGGAGATATCGATCAGGCGGAGCGCGTTCATGAACTTAAAGGCGCGCGCCTGGTCGCCGTCCAGTTCGAACACCACCACGGTGCCCGGCCCGCTCATCTGTTTTTGCACCAGATCGTATTGCGGATGGCTGTCGAGGCCGGGAAAGACGACCTCGGTGATGCGCCCCTGGGTCCCCAAAAAATCGGCGATCTCGGCCGCCGCCGCCGCCTGTTCGCGCACCCTGAGCTCCAGGGTTTCCAGCGACTTGGTCAGCAGCCAGGCGTTGAACGGGCTCAGGGTCGGACCGGTATGGCGGATGAACATGCGCATATGGTCCTTGAAATAATCCGCATCATTGGTCAGCACGGCGCCGCCGAGGGTGCGTCCCTGGCCGTCGATATGCTTGGTCGTCGAATACATGACGATGTCGGCGCCGAGGGCCAGCGGTTTCTGGTAGATCGGCGTCGCGAACACGTTATCGACGACCAGGCGGGCGCCGGCCTTGGGCGCCAACTCGGCGATGGCCTCGATATCCAGCATCTGCATCATCGGATTGGACGGGGTTTCCAGGAACACCGCCTTGGTCGGCTCGGACAACGCCTTTTCCCATTCACCCAAGTCGGAGGAAGCGACGGTGACCGTTTCGATGCCGTATTGGGGCAGCAACACGGTGCACACATAATCGCAACTGCCGAACAGGGCCTTGGACGCCACCAGCCGGTCGCCGGAGCCGAGCATGCAGGCCAGCGACGCGAACACGGCGCCCATGCCGCTGGCCGTCGATTGGCAAATCTCGGCGCCCTCCATCAGCTTCATGCGGTCTTCGAACATGGTCACCGACGGATTGCCGTAGCGCGAATACATGTAGTGGTCTTCCTCGCCCTTGAAGGCGCGCTGCGCCTGCTCGGCGCTTTCGTAGGCATAGCTGGAGGTCAGGTACATGCCTTCGGAAATTTCGTCGAAATGGGAACGGTCGAGGCCGCCCCTGACCAGATTGGTCTGGCGCCGCCAGCCGCCGGCCTCGTTGCCGGCCTTATCGTTCTTGCTCATCGCGTTCTCCTTACCCGATTGGGGTCCAAATCAATTACCCGGGCAAAAAAATTCCCCGGCCGGTTACGGTCGGGGCTTCGTCGCGCCGACCTTTTAGCTTCGATTATTTAACGTGGCCGCAAGCCGGTCGTACAAATCACCACGAGGGCATAACATTACGCGCGCGGACACTAAGGTCAAGGACGGAATTGTCCTTGTGGCAATAACCTGTTTGTGAAGCGGTCTGGCGATGCGAATGTCTTGTTCCCGGGCACCGCATTTGGCAACCTTGCCGGCACTGAATGTAGTTGGGGGAAAAGCGGGGGGACGGAAAGGAAGCCGGGATGACCGATATCGCCGCCACCGATGAATTGTTTTTCACCCGCGCCGGGCTCGACCGCGGCCGCGTCGAAACCATTGTCGGAGCCGCCTTGGACGGCGCCGATGACGGCGAGCTGTATCTGGAATACAGCCAGTCGGAAAGCCTGGTATTCGATGACAGGCGGCTGAAAAATGCCAGCTTCGACACGGCGCAGGGATTTGGCCTGCGCGCCGTGGCCGGCGAAACCTCGGGCTATAGCCACGCCTCGGAATTAACCGAAGAGGCGCTTGGCCGCGCCGCCGCCACGGTGCGCGCCGTGCATGCCGGCCATGGCGGCGAGATGGCGGGGGCGCCGGCGCGCACCAACCAGAACCTTTACATGGACGACAACCCGCTGTCGCTGGCGCCGTTCGAGGACAAGGTCAAGCTGCTCGCCGACATCGATGCCTATGCGCGCGGGCGCGACGAGCGCGTGCGCCAGGTATCGGCGTCGCTGGCCGGTGAATGGCAGGCCATTCAAATCCTGCGCGCCGACGGCAGCCGCGCCGCCGACATCAGGCCGCTGGTGCGGCTCAACGTATCGTGCATCGTCGGCGAGGGCGAGCGCATGGAATCGGGCTCCTACGGCACCGGCGGGCGCGAAACCTACGCCCTTTATATGCGGCCCGATAGTTGGCAATACGCCGTCGACGAGGCCCTGCGCCAGGCCCTGGTCAACTTGGAATCGGTGCCGGCGCCGGCCGGCGAAATGCCGGTCGTGCTCGGCCCCGGCTGGCCGGCCATCCTGCTGCACGAAGCCATCGGCCATGGCTTGGAGGGCGATTTCAACCGCAAGAAAACATCCGCCTTTTCCGAATTGATGGGCGAGCGGGTGGCATCGCCCGGCGTCACCGTCATCGATGACGGCACCATCAACGACCGGCGCGGCTCGCTGTCGATCGACGACGAGGGCACGCCGACCCAGCGCACCCCGCTGATCGAGGACGGCGTCTTGACCGGCTATATGCAGGACCGCATGAACGCCCGCCTGATGGATGCGCCGTCGACCGGCAACGGGCGCCGGCAAAGCTACGCCCATGTGCCGATGCCCAGGATGACCAACACGATCATGGAAAACGGCGACGCCGACCCGGGCGAGATCATCAAATCGGTGCCGAAGGGCCTTTACGCCGTCAATTTCGGCGGCGGTCAGGTGGACATCACGTCCGGGAAATTCGTCTTTTCCTGCACCGAAGCCTACCATATCGAGGACGGCAAGATCGGCGCCGCGGTCAAGGGCGCGACGCTGATCGGCAACGGCCCCGACGTGCTGACCAAGGTCTCGATGATCGGCAACGACATGGCGCTGGACCCCGGCGTCGGCACCTGTGGCAAGGACGGCCAGGGCGTCCCGGTCGGCGTCGGCCAGCCGACCATCAAGGTCGACGAGCTGACCGTCGGCGGGACCGAGGTTTAGGGCCGCGCCCATGAGCAACATCAAGAACCGCCGCTGGGTGCTGGCGGCGTATCCGGACGGCATGCCCGGCGAGGGCACCTTCCGGATGGAAGAGGACCTGGCCCTGCCCGATCTGGCCGACGGCGAGATTCTGGTCGAGGCGCGGTTTTTGTCCGTCGATCCCTATATGCGCGGGCGCATCTCGCCGGCGAAAAGCTATGCCCCCAGCATCGAGCCCGGCCAGTTGATGGTCGGCGGCGGGGTCGGCGTGGTTGTAGAAAGCCGGTCCGGTGAATTCGCGGCCGGCGATATCGTCGAGACCATGGGCTTCGGCTGGCAGGCGTTCGCGGTCCTGGATGCGGGCACCGTCAGCCGCGTCGACCCAAGCCTCGCCCCCATCGAAAGCTCCCTCGGCTGGCTCGGCATGCCCGGGCGCACCGCCTATTTCGGGCTGTTTCACGTCGCCGACATTCAGCCAAGCGAGGTGGTCGTCATCTCGGCGGCGGCGGGCGCCGTCGGCCAGGTGGCGGGCCAGTTGGCCAAGGCGCATGGCTGCCGGACCATCGCCATCGCCTCGAGCCGGGCCAAATTGGATTGGTGCGCCGAAATCGGCTACGACGCCGGCATCAATTACCGATCAGTGCCCGACCTGGCGGCGGCCATCGGCGAAGCCTGCCCCGGCGGCGTCGATGTTTATTTCGACAACACCTCGGGCGCCATCCAGGACGCGGTGATGATGAACCTGGCGCTGGGCGCGCGCATCGCCCTTTGCGGCACCATCTCGCAGGCCGCCAGCTTCGGTGAGCCCGACATCGGTCCCCGCCTCAACCGCAACCTGCTGATCAACCGGGCGCGCATGCAGGGCTTTCTGGTGACCGACTTCGCCGAACATTACGACGCCGCCAACCAGGCGCTGGCCAAGGCCCGGGACGACGGCAAATTGAAATTCCGCGAGGACGTGATGGACGGCATCGAGAACATGCCGAAGGCGTTTTTGAAGCTGCTCAATAGCGAGAATTTCGGCAAGCAGCTGATCAAGATCTGAGCCGCCCGCCACTAAAAGTAAACTGTCACCGATTTAAATCGGTGACAGTTTACTTTTAGTAGGCCAGTTTTTCGAACACCGGGGTCACGTCGCCGCCCCAGTCGCCGTCATAAAGGGCGAGGATTTCGTCGGCCGGGGTGATCCCGGTGCGGGCGATTTCCAGCAATGGATTGAGGAACGAGGTTTCGTCCTGGGCGCCGCCATCGAGCCGGGCGCGGCGTTGCAGGCCTTGCCTGGCGATATCGAGCACGTCTTGCGCCAGATCCTGGACGGTGCCGCCCCGGAACGGTGTTTTGAGCGCGCTCTTCGGCACCTCGGCGCGCAAATCTTCCATTTCCCGCATGGTCCAGTCGCCGATCAGGGCCGAAGAGGCGTCCAGGGCATCGTCGTCATAGAGCAGCCCCACCCAAAATGCCGGCAGGGCGCAGAGATTGCCCCACGGGCCGCCGTCGGTGCCGCGCATTTCCAGGAAATGCTTCAAGCGCACCTCGGGGAAGACGGTGGTCATATGGTCCTCCCAATCCTTGATGGTCGGCACCTCGCCGGGAAGGGCGGGCAGCTTGCCGGCCAGAAAATCGCGGAAGGATTGGCCCGAGGCATCGACATAGGCGCCATCCCGGTAGACGAAATACATCGGCACGTCGAGCACGTACTCGACATAGCGCTCGAAACCGAAACCGTCCTCGAAGACGAAGGGCAGCATGCCGCAACGGTCGGGATCGGTGTCGGTCCAGATGTGGCTGCGGTAGCTGGCGAAGCCGTTCTTGGCGCCGCCCTGGAACGGCGAATTGGCCCAAAGCGCGGTGGCGATCGGTTGCAACGCCAGGCCGGCGCGGAACATGCGCACCATGCGCGCCTCGTCGGAAAAATCCAGATTTACCTGCACCGTGCAGGTGGCGAGCATCATGTGATGGCCGAGCGAGCCCTTCTTCGGCATATAGTCGCGCATGATCTGGTAGCGGCCCTTGGGCATCCAATTGATGTCGCCTAAGTCCCAGGTCGGCGCATAGCCGATGCCCATGACGCCGACCCCCATTTCGCCGGCCACCTCCTTGACCTGCTTCAAATGGCCGGTCAGCTCGGAACAGGTCTGATGGATGGTTTCCAGCGGCGCCCCGGAAAGCTCCAACTGGCCGCCCGGCTCCAAAGTGACCGATGAGCCGTCCGGCTTGCTCAGCGCGATGACCTTGCCGCCCTCCAGAACCGGCGCCCAGCCGAAGCGGGTGAGGCCATCGAGAAGCCGGCCGATGCCCTTGGGCCCTTCATATGTAACCGGCTTGAGGCCATCCGGATCGAAGACGAATTTCTCGTGCTCGGTGCCGATGCGCCAATCGGCGCGCGGCTTGCATCCGGATTCCAGATAGGCGGTCAATTGGGCGGTATCGGTGATCACCTCGCCGCCCTTGCCCGGCACATCCGATTTGTGCGTGTCCAGTTTGGTGGAATCCATCATACGATAGCCATGTTACTCCGCCGGTCCCGCGAAGCCCGACAATAAATTATTGGCGCCAATCATTGGCGCCAATCACCGGCAATCGCCTGCCAGCAGGCAAGGGCGGCGATGACAGCCGTTTCGGCGCGGAGTGTCCGCCCCCCCAGACCGGCGCGGATAACAAAGGGTAGATTTGCCAGGGCGTCAAGCTCTACCTCGGCGAAACCGCCCTCGGGCCCGATCAAGATCGCGGCATCGCCGCCTTTTTCCTGGGCTATTTGCGCCGCCAATTCCACCAAAGGGCGGCCGCCGCCGGTTTCATCCATGACCAGCAGCCGCCGGCCACCGGGGGAGTTGCCGGGGGAATTGCCGGGGGAGTCGGTGGGCCAATCGGCGAGCGCATCCATCAATGGCGCCGGTTGTTTCAGTTCGGGCAGCCCGAGGCGTCCGCATTGTTCCGCCGCCTCGCGCGCGATGGTTTGCAACCGGTCGATGCGCACACGTTCCGAATTGGTGTGCCGGGTGATCACCGGCCAGATCACCGAAGCCCCCAGTTCGGTCGCTTTCTCGATGATCAAATCGGTCTCTTTGCGCTTCACCGGCGCGAACAAAAGCCAGGGCCCGGCGCCGTCGTCGGATTGCTCCCGCGTTTGCTCGGCCACCTTGTATTGCCCATTCCGGCGCCCCAGCTCGGCGATCTCGGCGCGCCATTCGCCGTCCAGCCCATTGAACAACAGCACATTGTCGCCGGCACCGCGGCGCATCACATTTTTCAGGTAATGGACCTGCCCGGCGTCAGCCGGAACGGTTGCGCCGGCGGCCAACGGCGCCTCCACATAGAGCCTGATTCTGGGCGTTTCATTCATCCTTGTCGGTCCAATTCAATCAGCCGTTTTTCTATCATGCTTGTCAAGAAAGGGATGCAACCGGAATAATGCCGCCCATGAGCGAAATTTCGGCCAGTGACATTCCCAAGGGCAAATGGGTCGAACGGCTTCTGCCGGCGCCCTTGCGCCCCTACGCCCGGATGGCGCGCTTCGACCGCCCGATCGGCACTTGGCTTTTATTGTTCCCATGCTGGTGGTCGATCGCGCTGGCCGCCGACGGCTGGCCCAGCTTGCCGCTGATCGCATTGTTCGGGATCGGCGCCATGGTGATGCGCGGGGCGGGGTGCACCTTCAACGACATCACCGACCGCGATTTCGACGGGCGCGTGGCGCGCACCGCCGACCGGCCGATCCCGTCGGGCGCGGTCAGCGTCTTGCAGGCGGTGCTGTTCATGGGGTTATTGGCGGCAATCGGGCTCGCCATCTTGTTGCAGTTCAACCGCTTCGCGGTGGTTGTCGGCGCCGCGTCGCTTTTCCTGATCGTCATCTATCCGTTCATGAAGCGCATCACCTATTGGCCGCAGTTCTTCCTCGGCCTGGCCTTCAACTGGGGGGCGCTGCTCGGCTGGGCGGCGGTGCGCGGCGATTTGGGCCCGCCGGCCTACCTCTTGTACGCCGCCGGCATCTTCTGGACCTTGGGTTACGACACCATCTACGCGCATCAGGACAAGGAAGATGACGCCCTGGTCGGCATCAAGTCATTGGCCCTGAAACTGGGCGCCCGCACCCGGCCCTACCTCTACGCCTTCTACGCCGCCGCCATATTGCTCACCGCCGCCTCGGGCTGGGCCGCCGGGCTTTCCTGGCCGTTCTATGCGTTGCTGGGGTTGGGCGCGGTGCAGCTTGCCTGGCAGGCGCGCGACATCGATCTGGACGATCCCTTCGACTGCCTCGCCAAGTTCAAGTCCAACCGCCTGTTCGGCTGGCTCCTGTTCGCCGCGATGATCGGCGGAAGGGTGATCCCTTGATCCCCAACCTTCCGGCACTCTTGGCATTCATCACCGGAGGGTGCAGACTTGGCGCGGGTAAAAAATCAACAACCTGATCGGGGGAGGCAGTCATGGGCAGATTGGACGGACGCGGGGCCATCATCACCGGCGCGGCGCAGGGGATCGGCGCCGCCTATGCCAAGGCGCTGGCCGGCGAGGGCGCGCGCCTGGCGCTGGCCGATATCCAGGACGCCGGGCCGGTGGCCAAGGAGATCGAGGCCGGCTTTCAAGGCGCCGAAACACTGGCGCTCGGCACCGACGTTTCCGACGAGGCCCAGGTCAACGACATGGTAGCGAAAACGGTGGAGCGCTTCGGCAAGCTGGATATTCTTATATCGAACGCCGCCATGTTCGCATCGATCAGCCACAAGCCGTTCACCGATATTCCGGTCGAGGAATGGGACCGGCTGATGGCGGTCAACGTCAAGGGGCCGTGGCTGTGCGCCAAGGCGGCGGTGCCGGAAATGCAAAAGAACGGCTATGGCAAGATCGTCAACATCGCGTCCGGCACATTGTTCAAGGGCAACCCCAATATCCTGCATTACGTCACTTCCAAGGGCGCCATCCTGGCGATGACCCGCTCGATGTCGAACGAGGTCGGCGGCGACGGCATCTGCGTCAACACGCTGGCGCCGGGCCTGACCATGAGCGAAGGCGTCCTCGGAGCTAAGGAGTTCATGGAAGGGCGCGACGCCAACATGGCTTCGCGCGCCCTCAAACGCTACCAGGAGCCGGAAGATCTGACCGGCGCCATGCTGTTCCTGGTGTCACCGGACTCGGATTTCATGACCGGCCAATGCATGGTGGTGGACGGCGGCTCGGTGCATCACTAGAGCGGTTCCGGCGGCGGTTCAATTCGCCTCGGCGACGACCAGCGGCTCGATCAAGCGCCGGATGTCATCGGGGATCGGCGCGGAGACGCGTTTTTCCAGATCGAAAAACACCTCGACCCCGGTTTGCGTCGCGCATAAACGGTCTGAGTCGGCGGCATACAAGCGCTGCTCATGGGTCAGGCTTTTGCCGCCGATGCGGCGAAAGACGCCCTCGATGCGCATCAATTCGCCGGCCTTTATCTCGGCGACAAAATCGATGGAGATATTGGCGATGACGGCGCCGAGGCCCTGGGCGCGCAGGCTTTCCAGGGTGACGCCGGCTTGATGCATCATCTGAAAACCGGCATCGTCGAAAAATTGCGCGTAAAAGCGCACATTCAGGTGCCCATAATGATCGCAGTGGCGCGGCAGCACGATACCGCGATAGGTGACGAACCAGTCGACCATAAAGTTCCCTTTTCCAAATAGCTTGCCCCGGCCGTCATAACGCTTCGGGGCCTCGGCAGGCAAGCAACGGTTACACTCTGGCCCGTAATTGCCATTGTCGTCATCGATGAAAATGCTTGGCGGGCTGCTGAAAAACCGGAAAATTTGCATCGCCATCCTCCTGCTTGCGCAAATTCGGTTGTTTCAGCCTATGTACTTACCCAGTTCGAGCCAAAAAATAGCGAATATGAACAGGAACACGACAAACTCCGCCGCCGTGATCGCGATCAATAAAAAGACGATGCGCCGCGCCATCGGTTTCATCGGCTGCCAGACACGTCGCATGTAATATTGCCAGCCAGGCAGCCATGACCATCTCTTCCATTGCTTCAAGTAGCGGTGAAGACCCTTTCCCCAGTGAGCCAAACTCCGGTCGACTTCGTCGATGCGGGCCTCGCGTTGATCAACGGGCGTTCCGGAATAATCATCGGTGACGATCAGGTTTGCCAGGTTTGGGGCTTGGGCCCTGACCCGAAACGAGGTCGACGATTTGAGGCCATCCGAGTAACGCACCAGGATCCCGTCATCGATTGCCTCAACGTCGAGATCGGTTTCAACGGTCCTGCCGTTACTCTGGTTTTTGGCTTTTAACCGGAATTGATTGGCTCCTGTTTGGCGCCACTCTTCGAACACCAAATAGGAATTGATTCGGTACAATCGTTCGACATCGTCAAGAAACAGCCGCAGTTCGGAGGCGCCGAAGGGCGTATCAATGGTGACCCATGCGGCGTCTTCGCTATCGCTGGACCGAGGTTCGGCTGATCGTGTTTCATTCATTGATCTGGCATTGATCCGGATGCGGTATGATTAACAGGCGCGCCGACAGGGACCGCGTCAAAATTTCCACATTCATGCGCGAACGCAATCCCGTTTGTCCCTTCGGGCGTGGCGCGCCGATAACGGCCATGTCGAAACCGCCAACCTGACAAGCGGCAAGCAGGCATTGAGCCGGTTTGCCGAGACGCAGTTCCTCGGAATAGGGCACGCCTAGTTCGGCGGCCCGGCCTGCCAGCCGGTCAATTTCATCGGCGGCTTCCCGGGCAAGCTGGTTTTCGACATACTTCCCAAAGCGTGCCTGCGTTACCGCGTTGTTGAGCCAATCGTCTCCCATCATGCCCTTCCAGAAATCGGGAATGACCAGAAGTTGATGCAGCGATGCACCGTATCCGGCGCACAGTTCGAGCGCGCTTTCCTCGGCGGCCCTGGCCCCGGTCGTGCCATGGCTGGCAACAATGAGTTTTCGAATTTTCATATGATACTCTTATCAAAATCGATGGCTTCTATGGAGTCCGGTGGCGGCCGGACAAGAAAAACCCGGCGCCGATTAAGCGCCGGGTAAAATCGTCATTCCATAAGAGCCTTTACACCAAGACGTATACGCCAAGGGCGATTAACAATGCAAAGACCAGCGCAATAAAGTCCTCACGCCGGTCGCTAAGGAAGATCGACAACGCGGAACCACGATGAAAGGTGGCGCCGGCTTCTTCCCGCAGGTCAATGTCTTGAGAGTTTTGGTCAGTCATATCAAGGCACTCCCGTTAAATGGTTTCGCGCACGAACAGCACGATCACGATCAGCGATAGCACTGCTTTTACGGTACCGACGATGCCGCCGATGTAAAGCGGTTGTCCACCCGCCTGTTTCATTGCGGCGACCGTGATCTGCATGCCGAGCCCGGTAAGACCGAAGGCAAACAAAAGTGTTATCCATTGTCGGAACTTCTTGATCATTTTCGCCGTATGGCGGACGACCTTGGTGGCTGTTTTGAGTATCTTGTTGCTGCCTTTGGACATGATTTTGGCGTTGTAGATACCACGAAGGATGGTTTCGTCGGCGATATTCATGACTTTCTTGTTTTTGATCAAACTTGCCACGGCGGCCTTGCGGTCGGCCCTTTGCAGCTTGCCGCTTTCGGCGGAAAGCGTTGCAATTTGACTGTCTTTGAGCAGTTTCGAAGCGGCGATGTTGTTGTCGAAATACTTGCCCTTATAGTGATTGGCCGGGGCAAATACGCCGGTCGAGGACAGGGCGAACATCAAGATAAAGCCAAGCACGAAAACCGGGAATTTTTCGATGATTATGCTGCCGACATTGATATCCGATCTATCCGCGCCCTCTTCGTTCTTGACGTACCAAATGGCAAGCCAAAGCACGATAATCGGCAGGAACAATACACGGGTGATGTTGAAAATCTCGGCAACTTTCAACGTCTCGATGCCGTCCGGCTGATAGGCCAGGGCGGCGCCCGCGACTTGCGCCGAATTGAGAATGCCGGTTCCGGCCCATGCCCCGAATTGGATATGACCAAGGCCAAGAATGTTGCCGACGATCGGGAATATGAACATACAGGCGACACCCCATATCAGGATGGTGCCGATGGTGTAGGCAATCTCCACCGCCTTGGCCTGCACAACCGGGGCGGCGGCGACCGTGGCGGACACGCCGCAAACGCCCATGCCGGCCGATAGCACGCCTCCCATGGAATTTGGGATTTTGCGGCGGCGGCCCAGCATCAGAACCAAGCCAACCGAGCCGAGCACAAAGAAGCCGACCATGATCGCCGACAATTTTCCAAGCGATTGAAGTTCCGCCAAGCTGTAAAGCGTGCCCAAAAGGATAACCCCGGTTTTCAAACCAAGGCGCGACAGGCGCACGCCGTTTTCCGCCCATTTGGGAATCCTGAACACATTGACGATGATAATACCGGCGAGGATGCCGAGCACCACATAGTTCAGGCCGAGGACCTGGTGCAGATATTTGGCGCCCATTATCGGCCCCATCGCCTTGCTCATGACGGCGACCCAAGGCGCGATATACCAGCGCACCAGCATCGCAACCAGTAAGATGAAAATCGCGCCGGCAACCGATGACAGATAGTAGTCTAAATTGCCTTCTTCGTGGTTGCCCCACATATGCCAAGCGCCGACAATGACGCCGATGGCACCGAACGCATACCCCATACCGACCATTTCGCCGATATATTTTTTGATACTTAAATATCCGATTAAACCGCCCATGCCGCCCGATTCGGCCAGATAAGCGATCGCAAGGAAGATGATGCCCATAATCAATAGGGCAGGATGTTTATTGGTATAAACCATCTAAAAAGTCCCCCAACCTTATGAAGTGAAACAAAACCCCGTTAAAACCACCACGTGTTTTTTCTATTAAATGTGCCGTTGCCATGACCAAATATCCGCTGAATTCCGGCTATTTTAGTCTTGGCGGAAGGGAGCATGCTACAATCCAAAAAAAAAATCAACAGTTGAGAGTTGTTCCGTGCCTATCCGCTTGACACCCACACCCACTACATCTAGGGTGGGCGTAAAGCGGATAGGGGGTTGGCTGTGGACGTTCTCGATCGAGATGAT
>NZAK01000104.1 GCA_002687515.1 Rhodospirillaceae bacterium | reverse complement strand
TCGGCCGCGACTACAAGGTGATCAGCTTCCAGAGCGAGTCCGACCGCGTCGCCGGCCTGATCAACGGCGATATTTCGGCCGGCCTGATGTCGTTCCCGACGGCGGCGCGCGCCCAGGCGGCGGGCTTCAAGATGCTGTTGAAGACCGGCCAGTACCTGCCCCGCGTCGGCGGCAGCGTCTGGACCCGGGCCAGCTACCTGAAGGATAACCGGCCAACGGTGAAGAAATTCATCCGCGCCATCGCCGGCTCGATCGAATATCTGCGCAACAACAAGGCCGGTTCGGTGGAAGTGATCATGAAGGAATTCGGCATCAAGAATAAGAAGCAGGCCGGCATCGTCTGGAACGAGATTCATGACCAGTATTCGCCCGACTTGCCCGTCGATCTGTTCAAGAAGCTGTTCGCCGGCCGCCACAAGCGCATGGTCAAGCGTAAGTTATGGCCGAAGGACAAGAAGCTGCCCGACGTGACCAAGTTCATCGCCCGCGGGGTGCTCGACGAAACCCTGCGCGAAATCGGCTATTTCCTGCAACCCAGGCCGAAGCCGAAGGCGAGCTGATCAAGGCGTTGATGTAATGCGAATGCGGCCCGGGAAAACCCGGGCCGTTTTTTTTATGCAGGGCGCAGCCCGGCTGGGGTTGGCAGGGTCCGGCCTGCGCAGCCGAAGCGGCCGCTTCGGCGGAGTATGCTCGGCCACGCGGGCGTCGTACTTGGCACCTGTTTTTATGCAGGACGCAGCCCGGCTGGGGATGGCCGGTTGGCCAGCCGGGCGTGAGACACGCTCAGGCGCGACCGGCTCGCGTCGACGCAAGCTCGGAGCTTGATGTGGAACTTTGGCCCCCCATCCCCGAGGTCGGCCGGCTGGCCTCCACCAAAACTCAAAGCCTAATATCCGCCTCCGAATTTCCGGAATCAGGTTCAGCCAACCGGCAGCGTTGACGAAATTTGCCGCATCTCAGCACCCGCTTGCCTGGAGCTATTGGCCAAGGATTATCCTGAACACCGGGATGAATGCATTGGCGTCTTAGCGCATCCCTACTCGGCGGCGGCTCTTTTCTCGGGCGCGGCGGCGCCGGCCACGATCGCATCGAGCCACGCCGACTGCACCGATCCGACCATCGCCAGGTGATCCCGGTTGGAATAAAGGCTCATATGGTTGACGCCCTCGATCACTTCGAGGGTCTTGTTCGGGTTGCTGATGCTGTTGAAGGCCGCCACTTCGAGATCGTGCGAAGTGATGTTGTCGCCCTCGGCGACGGTCATCAGCACCGGCGTATCGATGATCCGCTTGCAATAGGGTTCGACGTCGTAGTTGATCAGCAGTTCGAGGGATTCGATGGTGTTCCAGTGTTCGTGGCGTGGCGCCTCGGACTGTTTGATGGTGTTGAATACCTCGTGAATGGTCGGGAACGGCCAAACGCTGTCTTCGCTATTCGGGTCGAGCGCCGAAAACGCCATGTTGCCGCCCGCCTCGCCGCGATAGCGGCGGTCGCGGTCATCGGCCACCAGTCTCATCATATCGGCAAACCGGCGTTCGCCGTGGCAGCGGCGCATGGTCGGAAAACCGAAGACCACCGGAATCGTCGAAATGGCGAATTTGACGCGCGGATCGATGCCGGCAACGATCAGCACATGGCCGCCGCTGTAGGAAATCCCCCAGATGCCGGTGCGGCCCGGATCGACGTTGTCGAGGGTGGCGGCGAAACTCAGGGCGTTGCGGTAATCCTCGATCTGCTGCCAGGGATCGATGTGCTGGCGCGGCTCGCCCTCGCTGGCGCCGAGACAGCGGTAATCGAACAACAAGGTGCCGATTTCCTTGTCCTCGAAGAACTTGGCGTAATGGGGCATGACGATCTCTTTCACGTAACACCATCCACCGGCCATGACGACCAGCGGATGCGGCCCGTCGCCGTCGGGCAGGTACAGATCTCCCCGGCAGGTCACGCCTTTGCTGTTGAACTCTATTTCTCGTCTCATCTGTCTTTCCCCCATATTGGACACTTGGATTTGAATTCGCGGGAGCCTAAACACCGGTGGCGCCAGCGGCCACCAAATTTGCTATCTTCGTCAATCATAGCCCAATCAGGTTTAAATGCGATTGAATATTGCACTGGTCGTCGCGTCGGCAGCCAGGGGAACGAGCAACGGTATCGCAGGTTAACTGACTATGGGCCCTCAATGATGAGCGGTCGGTCGGTGAACCATTGACCTTCGCCTCTTTATCGCTCACACCGGAAAGGACCGGCGGCCAAGAGCCGCGCAAGGGAGCCCGACAAATGACCGATGCCGTAATCGTATCAACCGCCAGAACGCCGATTGGCAAGGCATTCCGCGGTGCATTCAATAACACCCATGGTGCCGTACTGGCTGGCCACGTTATCGAACACGCGGTCTTGCGCGCCGGCATCGAGCCCGATGAGGTGGAGGACGTGGTCATGGGGTGTGCCCTGCCGGAAGGCGCGACGGGCGGAAATGTCGCGCGCACTTCGGCAATTCGCGCCGGCCTGCCGGTGACCACCGCCGGAACCACCATCAACCGGTTTTGCAGTTCGGGCCTGCAGGCCATCGCCTCGGCTTCCCATCGCGTTATCGTCGATAATGTCCCGGTCATGGTGGCCGGGGGTGTCGAGTCCATAAGCCTGGTTCAAAACAACATGAACAACCACCGGGCAGACGAAGAATGGCTGAACCAACATAAGCCTGAAATCTGGATGTCGATGATCGACACCGCCGATATCGTGGCGGCGCGCTACCGCGTCAGCAGGGAAGACCAGGATGCGTACGCCCTCTCCAGTCAGCAGCGAACGGCGGCGGCGCAGAATGAAGGCCGGCTCGACGCTGAGATCGTCCCGATTACCACCGTTAAGATCGTAACCGACAAGGAAACCGGCGAGACCTCGGAACAGGAAATCACCGTCGACAGGGACGAATGCAATCGGCCGGGTACCGACATCGAAGGCCTATCCAATCTTCAGCCGGTGATGGGCGAGGATAAATTCATCACCGCCGGAAACGCCAGCCAGCTTTCGGACGGCGCTTCGGCGTGCGTCATCATGAGCGACAAGGAGGCGCAACGCCGGGGTATCGAGCCGCTTGGTATATTCCGCGGCTTCACCGTCGCCGGTTGCGAGCCGGACGAGATGGGAATCGGACCGGTATTTGCCGTGCCGCGCCTGTTCGAACGAAATGGCCTTGGGATGGATGACGTTGATCTCTGGGAACTCAACGAGGCCTTCGCCGTCCAGGTTGTCTATTGCCGGGACAGGCTGGGCATACCGCCGGAAAATCTCAACGTAAACGGCGGCTCGATTTCGATCGGCCATCCCTACGGCATGAGCGGCGCCCGGATGACCGGGCATGCCTTGATCGAGGGCAAGCGGCAGGGCGCCAAGTATGTGGTGGTGACGATGTGCATCGGTGGTGGTCAAGGCGCCGCCGGACTGTTCGAAGTGGTGTAAAGCAGCCCAGCCGGAACAAATCACATTCGCCGCGGCCGCGGGCCCGGGCTGCTGGTTTTTCGCCGTCTATCCGGTAATCGCCTTGGCGACGTTGCCCACCGCCTCGACGCCGTCGCCGACATCGAAAAAGCAGATGATCCGGCACGGGCAGGATTCGAGCCCGTCATAGCGCCACGGGAAGGCGCCGACGATACAGCGCTGGTTGAGCACGGATTCGATATCGCCGCCGACATTCTCCGCATGGATGAGGCCTTCCTGGAAGGCATAGGAGTGGAACGGGAAGATATCGGATTTGACGGCGCGGCCGGAAAGCTTGTGGGTGTATTCGTATTCGCCGAAGAATTCCTCGGCCGGCATGCCGACCTTTTCGGCGAATTGCCGGGCCAGATCCGGGCGCATGTGGCGGATCGAGGTGTTCATCGGATGATCGCCGGAACCGACATCGATGCCGAACCATTTGATCTTTTTGTCGAACATCCATTCCAGCAGTTCCATCTTGCCGCCCGGATGCATGCAGAAATAACGCACCAGATCCTGCTGCGCCTGACCTTCGTAATAGCGGTGGTAGCCGGTGTGAATGATCAGGATGTCACCGTCCTCGATATCGACCGGCGCCGCCTCGAGCATCGCCGGCGTGATCGTGTCCCAATCCCCGACGGCGCCGGATATGTCGACGACGGCGCCGGCGCCGACCAGATAATCAAGGGCATAGGAGCCCATATCGCCCTGTTCGTCGGTGGCGTGCATGGCGCCGTCGATATGGGTGCCGGCATGCATCGCCGTGTCGATGCGCTGGGCGACGATCGAACCGGTCTGCAGATTCTGCGCGTAATACATCTTGTTGCCGGCGTATCCGACCCAGCCCGGCGTGTGCACGTTCATCATGTGCGACAAATCGACCATTTTCATCGGCGTCCCCCCTAGTGGCCTGTATCATCTAATTTGCACCCCTACGACGGCGTTGCAAGGTTTCCGGCGAGGAGCGCGCCGCGTCGTGGTGTCAATCCACCACAAGTGGTGCGCGACGACGTCCGGGAGCCTTGCAACGCTGTCCTCTGGGTCGCTTTTCCCGTCCCCTCGGGGTGTCGGAAGGGCTTGCCGATGGGCCGGCATCGCCGGCGCCCTCCCTCCTACCGAGGAAACGGGAAAAGCGATCGTAGGGGTGCAAATTAGATGATACAGGCCACTAGTCCTGTTTTCGCCACGGTGATACGAAGCCGGGGTTAGGCGAACCCCCGCCCGCGAAGTCGCCGAATCCGGCTGATCACCCCTATTCCAGACGCCGCAATTCCTGATTGCCGGCCGGCAAAAGCCGAACGAACCGACATTTCCCAGACAAGCTCCGAGTTCGCGGAAATCGTACTTCGATTTGGCCGCCAAGGGAACTGTATTCCCTCGGTAACCATTTGACCGGGAGTGTTATTGGGTAATGGCGGATCAATTCGGATATTTGATCTCATAGTCTGCTGGTAGGCCTAGCCACTCCTTAGCCGCCTCCATATCGCGGAACGGCTTTCGTTCAACGGGATTTTTTCTAAGTCTTCCCGTCACAATGTATTGGTGAACCACAGCGTAGCTTCGCGCATCTCCGACAACTATGGCAAACCTGCATTCACCTATCTTTAAGTCAATCTCCGCGGTTACACGCCTATTTTCCTCGGTGATAGCCTTGTATGTTAAATCTGAAGGGAAGGGTTGATCACTTATGTCACGCAAAATGTTCATGCCGCCGCGATAGTCAGGATGGTTGAGCATTTCCGTCATTGCTTCAACCATGGCGCCAAATCTAAAGGTGCCAAAGAATTTGAAAAAGGCGCAGTTGACCTCGGGATCGATATGAAGGGTCCAATTCATAAGAAAGCTTATCGTTGTTCAATGTGACACTTCAACAAAAACTAAAATCGCATATCGCATGCCGCACTCCCCCGACGCGCCCCGGCTATCCATTAAGCAGGCGATGGCCAGGCCGTAGGATGGCGGCGTCAATGCTCAGCCGAACCCTGGCAACCAGGGGGCATGCTTACTGTCTTGACGAGGATACTATTGACGATCCGCTAAGTGCCTGGCCAGTGTTCCGATAATCTCGTCAACTTCAATCGCCAACGCTTCAACCGAGGCACCCTCCATCAACTTGAGCAATATGCCACGACCCAAAAGAGCATTTGCCACGGCGTCAGTTTCGACACCGGCGAGACGTAGGTTATCAGATACACGCCAAATCGCAGTCGAGGCGTCGTCAATATCGTCAGAATTACTATCGGTCATGGGTTCGAAGATAGCGGAATATCATGAATGGGCAAAATCGGGCCGATCCCATCGAAGGCACCCCGGCAGAGAGATTTAATGCTTGTGTTGCGTCGACCGGTTGAGGCGGCAGCTAAAAGCGGACATCGTGACGCTTAAAATTGATGTCCGCTTTGCCCCCGAAAGCGGACCTTCCGGGTTGGGATTAATGTAGATAAGAAATACCGCCTTGGGGGGTCATTCCAGGCGGTTACCGGGTCAACCCGTTTTGCTCGACAATCAACAATAAAACAGCAATCACGGCAAAGTTGGTAAAAATCCCAACGACCAGATGAATGCGGCGAAACGGATTGTCCTTGATTTTCCACCAGCGCAGAAAAATGAAACTGGCGACGATGGTAAAAACGATCAGGATCAGTGCGCCGACCCCGGCATAGTAATCAAACATGACGAGCAATCCACCGAGCCACTGCGATGTCAGGCCGATGGGCAGGGCGATCTCAGGAGAGGCAACGCCGAAGCCGCGCATCTCCTCATAAACCTCTGCCCGGCGATAAAAGTTAATGACGCCGATGACGATAAAACAAATCGCCACCAGAACATGGGCAATGGTTTGGATCAGACTGTGATCGGCATGCATTCGCTCTATTTCCGTTTAGCTCTGGCGCCGGATGACCCGTTGCGCCTTGCCCTCGTAACGCGGCAGCACGCCTTCGTCGTGACAATCGACGCTGGCCCGGATGCCGAGGCGGGCGGCGATTTCGGTGCGCACCGCCGCCGCGATGTCGAGCGCCGGGCGCCCGGCCCGGGCGCGCCGCTCGACGGCGACCTCCAGCTCATCGAGACGATCCTGCTCGCGGCCAATATAGATCTGCCAGGCATCCTCTACGGTGCCCTCGGTGCCGGCGACGATGTCTTCGATCTGCGACGGAAACACCATCACGCCGCGCACCTTGAGCATATCGTCCGAGCGGCCCATGACGCGGCCGATGCGCGGCAGGCCCTGGCGGCCGCAGGGGCAGTCATAGGGCCTGGCCGAGACCCGGACCAGATCGCGAGTGCGCCAGCGCACCACCGGCGAAGCCTGCTTGGCCAGCGTCGTGATGACGATCTCGCCGACCTCGCCGGGGCCGACCGGCGCCAAGGTCTCGGGATCGAGGATCTCGGTCAGCACCGTATCCTCGTTGATCAGGTGATTCTCGTCGTCGCCGTGCGAATGGGGGCAAGGAACCGCCACCACCGGCCCGCCCGATTCGGTCGATCCGTAGAGATCGTGCGCCCGGAAGCCGTCGGGCAAGGCCGCCTCGACCTGGTCCTGGATGGCCTTGGCGATCGATTGGCCGCCGCACAGGCCGAGGCGCAACTTCCAGTCGCGCTTGGGATCGATGCCGCGCTCGCGGGCCATGGCCAGCAGCCGCATGTACCACAACAGCGACATGAAGCCGGCCGTGTGACCCTGGTCCACCAGCCAACGCACGGCCAGCTCGCCGCGCCCCGGTCCGAGCGGGAAGTTGGTGGCGGCGTAGCCTTCGAGGCCGATGTCCATGGCCACGCCGCCGATCCACATGCCGCCGGTGTAGCCCTGATAGACGCGGTCGTCGGGCCTCAGGCCGATGGTGCGAAAGACGCGCATCATCTGGTTGGCCAGAAGGTCGCGCAGATCGTACTCGGTGAACCCGAACACCACCGGCAGGCCGGTGGTGCCGGAGGTCGCGCAGAAGCGCGCAACGGTATCGACCGGCACCGTCAGCAGCGGAAAGGGATAACGCTCCCGCAGGTCGGATTTCTCCAGTGTCGGAAGCGCGGCCAAGGCCTGCGGGTCTTCGAGATCGCGGGGATCGAGGCCGGCCGTAGCGAAATGCCGCGTCCATTCCGGGTCGGCCGCCAGACGTTGGCCCAAGGCGGTCAGCGCGCGCCGCTGGATGGCCACGATGTTGTCACGGTCGAGGCCCTCGACATCGGGGTGCAGGTAATCGTCCTGAGGTGTGGCCATGATGCCGCCTCCCGGCCGCTGCCTCGTTTGCCGCCGTCACAGAATGTTTCGGCGGTCTCCCGCCACTGCGGCGGCGATGCCGTCGAGAATCGCGTGGCGCCGCGAGCCGGGCGGGAAAATGTGGGCAATGCCCATCTCGCGCAGCTTCGCCTCGATGGCCGGCGTGACGACGCCGCCGACCACGAGGGGCGTCTCAGCCATCCCCTGCTTTTCCAATTGCTCGCGAAGACGGGCGGAAAGATACACCGGCTCGCTGGCCAGAAAGCTGACGCCGATCACGTCGGGCCGCCGCCGCCGCGCCATCTCGGCCACCTGTTCCGGGGTCACGTAAAGCCCAGTATAGTCGACCTCGTGGCCCGCCTGGCGCAGCCATTCGGCAACCACCGTGACGCCGTTGTCATGGGCGTCGGTGCCCAGCTTGGCCAGCAGAATCCGTGCCATCCCCCGCCGCTCCTAATGCCTCACTTCGGCACCTGATAGCCGATGCCGTCGCGGAAAGCATCGAAGATCTCGCCGATCGTGGCGCCGGCATCGACCGCCTCGATGACCGCCGGCATCACATTCTCGTCGCCCGCCGCCACGGCGGCGAGCGCCGCCAGGGCCGGCTTGAAGCGAGCATCGCGGGGCCCCTCTTTATGGCTGCGAATGGCCTGCAAGCGTTCCTCTGCGACCGCCCGATCGAGGTGGAAGAAGGCGTCATCGGGCGGACCGGCCGCCGCGTCATCGAAGACATTGACGCCGACCACCGGGCGCTCGCCGTTTTCGACCTGGTCCCAATAGGCGATGCGGGCACGATTGATCTCTTCCTCGATCCAACCGTCCTTGAAGGCCTGGACGAAACCGCCGCGCCGGTCGATGTCGTCGATGACGGCGACAATCTCCTCCTCGAGGCGATCGGTAAGCTGCTCGACCATGTGCGATCCGCCCAGGGGATCGGCGGTCTTGACGACGTTGGTTTCGTAGGCGATCACCTGTTGGGTGCGCAGCGACAGGCGGTGCGATTCCTCGGTCGGCAGGGCATAAGCCTCGTCCCACGAGGTGGTGTGCAGCGACTGGCATCCGCCGAGCACGGCGGCCAGCGTCTGCACCGTCGCCCGCACGATGTTGTTGCGGGGCTCCTGGGCGGTGAGCGGCAGCGCCGAGGTCTGGACGGCGGTGCGGAACCAGCAGGAACGTTCGTTGCGGGCGCCGAAACGCTGGCGCATGGTGCGCGCCCAGATGCGCCGCATGGCCCGCAGCTTGGCGATCTCTTCGAAGAAGTCGATATGCACGGCGGTGAAGAAGCCGACCCGCGGGGCGAAGGAATCGATGTCGACGCCGCGCCGCGTCAGCCGCTCCAGATAGTCGCACGCCAGCGACAGGGCGAAGCCGGCCTCCTGCACGGCGTTCACTCCGGTTTCCCTGATGTTGTAGGCGTTGATGTTGAGGATATTCCAGCGCGGCATCTCGCCGGCGCAGAATTCCATCACGTCGGTGCCGACGCGCAGGGCGAAATCGACGGGAAAGAAATGGGTGTTCGACTGCAAGGTCGGCCCGACCACCTGCGACAGGGCGCAGTTGGTGCAGGTCCCGCGCAGCTCGGACCGCGGCACTCCCCGGCGCTCGGCAACGAGCAGAAACATGGCGATGATGACGGCCGAGGCCGGGGGCCTGAAATTGAAGGTGATGCTGACTTTTTCGATGGGAATGCCGTCGAGGAGCTGGGTCATGTCGTCGAGCGTCACCAGCGAGGTTCCCTGAAGGCCGAGATCGCCTTCGCCCAGGGCACCCTCGTCGAGGCCGAGATGGGAGGCGGCGTCGGGATTGATGTTGAGGCCGGTCTGCCCCTGTTCGAGCAGATAGTGCAGGCGCTCGTTCGACTGCCGCGGGGTGCCGAAACCCGACTGCTGGCGCCGCGTCCACAGACGCGTGCGGTACATCTCGGGGTGGATGCCGCGGGTGAAAGGGTATTCACCAGGCTTTTCCGGTTTGGAATCGCCGCTCGCCTCGTAGACCGGTTTGAGTTCGATCCCCGACAAGGTCTTGAAATCCGCCGGCCGCTCGCCCTCGAGGTAGCTGTCGAAGGAGCGGCCCCGCGTTTCGTCGTCAGACATCGGCCTCTCCCCGGCGCCGCCGGCCGCCGCCAATCACCCTCGTCGGCGCGAAGCCGTACGACGAGAACAGTTCGGCGGCGCCTTCCGGAACGCCGTTCAAACAGGTTTGGCGGGCCATGCGCCCCCCCGCGCGTGTTGAAACTTCAAAGTGCGATCACTAAAGTTTCAACATCCACTGCCGCTGTCAATGGCGGAGTAAAATCGGTCCAACGAAGCGGAACAAATTATGCCATTTGAGTTGATTTAAACAATCTTACCTTGAGACTGATGCGACGGCGTGGCGACCGACAGACGTAAATTCCGGCAAATTTCATGTCCGCTTTGCGCCCAAAAGATGCTATGAGGCTGAAGGATGCTGCACCATGCTCCTTCACAGTTTCATTGGTAATCTGAAGGAGCG
>NZAK01000103.1 GCA_002687515.1 Rhodospirillaceae bacterium | reverse complement strand
GGAATGGCATCGAGACTTCGCCCGCCAAGGTAGGTCTGATCGATAAATTGGCGATCGGGCTCCTGATTCTGACGGTTGTTGCCGTAATAAGCGCACCCCAATCGCCATTGACGGGTGCACTTGCCGTGCTTACCGCCGTGCTGCACTTGGCCAGATTGTTGCGTTGGCGCGGCTGGCAGACGCTGCGCGAACCGCTGGTCTGGGTGTTGCATCTCGGCTATCTCTGGCTGGTGGCCGGGCTGTTGCTGCTGGGTGCCGCCGGGCTCGGCGGTTTGGTACCTGAAAATGCCGCGCTGCACGCGCTGACCATGGGTGCGTTTGGAACCATGATCAGCGCGGTCATGACGCGCGCGTCGCTCGGCCATACCGGCCGGGCCCTGCATGCGGGGCCGGGGACATTGGCGATATATATTCTTGTGACCCTTGCCGCGGCCGCCCGCGTTTCGGCGCCGTTTCTGGAGGAACAGGCTGCATCGATGCTCGGGTTTGCCGCTTTATGCTGGGCCGGCGGCTTCGGATTGTTTTCGGTGCTCTATTTTCGGGTGCTGACCGGTCCCAGGCGTTAATTGCCAAATGTTAAATACCTGTCCGTTAGCGCCTCGTTTTCACTGCCGAACTCCCCAATCCTCGACCCATAGGGTCGTTGTCCCCAGATGCCCGGTCGGCACGACACCGGTCAGCCATTTCGGAAGGATGTAGGCATTGGCGCGGAAATAGAGCGGGATCACCGGCAACTCCCCGGCATAAATCCGTTGAAACCGGTGCCACAATCGACGCCGTTTCTCGCGGTTTAATTCCACTTCGATCCGTTCGATAAGCCGGTCCATTTCGGCATTCTTGAAGCCGGTGTAATTCTGGCCACCCCAGTTATTCGCCGGCGACGGGATGTGGTCCGAATGCAGGGTCGAGCGGGGCACGCTTTCCGGCGCGCTGATCCAGGCGAACATTGCGAAGGAAGTGAATTTACGGTGGGTGACGGTGTCACCGAAAAATACGCGCGCCGGCTGATTGCGGATGCGGACATCGATGCCGGCCTGCCGCCATTGGCTTTGCAAAACCTGTTCCACAAGTTCGCGCGTGCGGTTGCCCGCCGTGGTCATGATTTCGAACGATAGCTTCTTGCCGGCGGTATTGTAGCGGATGCCGCGGCGCTTCACCGACCAGCCGGCCGCATCGAGAAGCCGCGCCGCCTTTTTCGGATCAAACGCGTAAATCGGGATGTCGGTGGTATAGATCCAGTCGAGCGGGTTGATATTGGTATGGGCGGCGGGCTGGCGGCCTTCGAACAACTGCTGGGAAATGGCCTCGCGGTCGATGGCATGGATCAAGGCGCGGCGCACGCGGCGATCCTTCAGCACCGGATTGTCCAAATTGAGATCAATATGTTCGTAAATAAGCCCGGGCTTGTAGATGATGTTGAATTTTTTGCCATGGCGCTTGTCGAAGGCGAGCGCCTGGTCGATGGTGATGCCGAGATCACCCGATATCATGTCGATGGATCCGGACAATAGGTTCGATTCGAGGGCCGCGGTGTTGCCAATGACGCGCACGACGATGCGTTTGAAGCGCGGCTTTTTGCCCCACCAGGTTGAATTCGGCTTCACCACCACATAGGCGCCGGGGCTAACCTCGGTTATCCGGTAGGGGCCGAAATAAAGGCCCTTGTTGGTCGTGTCGGTGACGTACAGGGTTCGGTTCTTGTATTCGGCGGGGTTCTCGTCGAACACTTTTTCGTCAAGATGAGCCGGCAAAACATCGAAACCGCTGATCGAATTGTAATCGAAAAAAACCTTGTCGTAGTGAAGGGTGAAGGTCCTTGCATCCCTGGCATCGACGCGGTAAACGCGGCGGTAAAATTCGAGCCCGCTGAACCCGCTTTGCGGATGCCGGCCGGCGCGCCAGGTAAACACCACATCGCGCGCCGTTACCGGCGTGCCGTCCCCCCAATTGGCGTCTCCCCGGATGGTATAAGTGACGGCAATGCCTTTTTTGCCGTCTGGCGTGGTTTCCAGCTTGGCCAAGCCGTTTTCCAATGTCGGCAGGGTTTCACACAGCATGCATCCCAATTTCCAATTGGCGTCGTGCATGGTCAGCGGCCGGCGGGTCAGGCCGAGAATGTAGCTTTTGGCAAGCATCGAATCGATGTCGGGGTGAAAGGTCGACGGAAATTGCGTTGTCCCGATGGTCAGCGTATCTTTCGCCGCCGCATCGCCAAGCGACTGTGCCGCAATGGCGAGAGCGAATAAAATATACTTTAAGATTTTCACGTCAGTCGGCGCCGGCCAAACCGCCATTTGCCGCCGACCAGGAAATTGGATTGGCGAGGAATTCGCGGACGCCGGCGATTTCATCATCCGAAAAATACCGCCCCGCCTCGGCGGCGGCGAGGACGTCATGCCAATCGGCGAGATAATGTAAATTTGTTCCTGCTTTTTTCATGGTTTCCTCGGCGCCCGGAAATGCGTGGTAATAGAAGACCACGAAGACATCGGTGACGACACCGCCGCCCAGGCGCAGCGCGTCGATAAAGTTGATTTTGCTGCCGCCGTCGGTGGCCAGGTCTTCGACCAAGAGAACACGCTTGCCGTCTTCCAAGTCGCCCTCGATTTGTGCGTTTTGGCCGAACCCCTTGGGTTGTTTCCGCACATAAAGCATGGGTTTTTCAAGGGTCTCGGATATCCAAGCGGCATACGGAATTCCGGCCGTTTCGCCGCCGGCAACCAGATCGATGCCGTCGGCACCGATCTCGCGTTGGATCAGCTCGGCGCCCAGCGCAATCACCCGGCGGCGCTGATCCAGGTAGGATATCAACTTGCGGCAATCGATGTAGACCGGACTGGCCCATCCGGCGGTCAGGATGTAGGGCTCGCTGGGGCGGAATTTGACGGCGCCAATTTCGATAAGAATTCTGGCGGCCTCTTCCCCGGCAGCGCGTCTTTCATCGGAACCGCTTTCATTTACCATTTGTTACCTCGCTCCGTGCAATTGTACCTGAACTGTTTAAGTGAGATTCGAGAGCCTGACAATTCTCTCGATCTCTAATTCCGGACGACAGCCGGACAGACCCTTGGTGGATGGATAGGGCGTGAACCAGCTATCCAATCGAAATAGTACGCTTGCCGAACGAACGGCGATCGATCTCGGCGCCGGCCGTTTATCGGAAGCCGAAAGCGGCTGCCGCCGCATACTAGCAGAACGCCCCGATGACGGCGGCGCGCTGCGCATGCTCGGTATCATCGCATTTCGGTCCGGCCGGCCCGACGCGGCACTGCGCCTGATCGAAAGGGCGGTCACCGAAAATCCTTCCGATGCGGAAGCGCAAAATTCTCTCGGCCAGGTGCATTTGCAGATGGGCGACAGCTTGGCTGCCGCGCGTGCCTTCGAATCGGCATTATCTTTGAACTCGCAAAACTTGGCCGCGCGCATGAATTTAGCTGTCTTACTGCGCGGCGAAGGCGATTTTGAAGGGGCGCTCGCCCATTTGATGCCGGCGCTCGAATATCAACGCGCCAACCCAGACCTTCTGAACGAAATAGGCGTTGCCCACCTTCACGCCGGCCGCGTCACGATTGCCATGGAATGGCTGCAACAGGCGGTGCGGATGCAGCCCGGTTCCGCGATATACCACAACCATCTGGCGTTGGCCTTGCAGGGCGTTGGCGAAATTGAAAAGGCGATAGCCGGTTTTGACAGCGCCATCGCCATCGATCCGCAATATACCGAAGCGCGTTGGAACCGGTCTGTCGCATTGATGGCCATAGGCCGTTACCGGGAAGGCGTTGAAGACTGGCATCTCCGCCGGCTGCATCGAAGCTTTCGCCCCCGGCGGATCGATCTACCCGAATGGGATGGCAAAAAACTGGATGCCGGCAGGTTGCTTGTCCACGCCGAACAGGGCCTTGGCGATCAAATTTTATATGCCTCTTTACTGCCTCTCATCGCCGAGCGGGCGCCTGAAATTACGATTGAAACCGAACCGCGACTGGTTCGGCTTTTCGCGAGATCCTTTCCCGGCGCTAACGTGATCGCCGCCGCCGATCAGTTGCGCGCCGAAGATTTGGGCGGCGGTATCGTTGCCCGCCACTCAATCGTCGATCTGGCGCGTGAACTTGCCTTTGCATCGGCAGCGGATTTGCCCGCCCAAGGATATTTAAAGCCCGACCAAGCCCGCCGGGATGAATTTCGCGCCCGCCTGGAAGCCTTCGGGCCGCCGCCCTATGTCGGCATATCGTGGCGGAGCGGCGCCGATCTGAGCGGCGGTGCCAAAACTATCCCGTTGCATCAATGGCGGAAAATCTTGCTGCAGGGGCCGGCGACCTTCGTCAACCTTCAATATGGCGACACCGACGATGACGTGGATAAGGCGGCGCGGCTATCGGGGGCGCGCATTTATACCGATCCGGGGTTGGATCGTTTCACCGATCTCGATGGGCTGGCGGCCATGACCGCTGCGCTCGACCAGGTGATCACCACCTCCAACATCACGCCGATGATCGCCGGCGCCGTCGGCGTGCCATGCTGGATCATGCTGCGCAAGTCGGCGTATTGGTATTGGGGGACGGCGGCAACCCAATCGCCGTTCTTCGCCTCCGTGAAATGCTACAGGCAGAGCACCCCGGGGGAGTGGGAGGATGTCATTGAGCAGCTGGCGCTGGACTTTCGTCACGCGTTGAAACTCGAAAACCGGGGCAATTGAGGATGCAGCCTCAATCGAACGCCCTCCAAATTCCGGCGAGCCCGTTGGCGCCCAACTCGGCGGAAAATTATCTGGCGCGCGGCATGTCGCTGCATCAATCGGGTTCCCTCGGCGAGGCCGAAAAGGAATATCGGCGCGCCTTGAAACGGGCGCCCGACCGGGCCGATATTCTTCATCTGATCGGCTTGGTCGCGCATCAATCGGGTCGCAATGGCGAAGCCGTCAAGTTGATCCGGCGGGCCATCAGGCGCGCGCCGAAAGAAATCTCCTATCGCGTCAATCAGGCGATTGTGCTGAATGCCCTTGGCCGTTGGCGCGAAGCCGAAAAGGCTTGTCAGACAGCGCTCAAACTCCAGCCCGGCCATTCCGAGGCCAACAACAATCTGGGGCGCGCCTTGTCCGGCCTCAATCGGGCCGATGCGGCGCGCCACGCTTATGAGGCGGCGATCGAAGCAGATTCGGAAAACACCGCCGCCCACAATAATCTCGGCCTTTTGCACATGCAGGCGGGACGCGTTGCCGAGGCGATTGAATGTTTTCTCAACGCCATCCGCATCAATCCCGGTTTCACCTTGGCGTTGACCAACATGGCGACGGCCTATATGAGCGCCGGCCGGCTGGGCGAAGCCGAACAGGCCTGCCGGCAAGCGCTTGGCGTTGATCCGAATTTGATCTCGGCGCTGCACAGCCTGGGTACGATTATGTCGGCCCGGGGTGAGTTGCAAGATGCCGAGGCGGCTTTCCGGCGGGTGCTAGCGCTCGATGCCGGTCACCTTCATGGGCGGATTAATCTGGCGTCGGTGAAGTCGTCCCAAGGCAGTTACGATGAAGCCGAGGCGCTATTCGAAATGGCCCTAACCGCGGCTCCGGATTCGGCGGAAGCCCATCTGAACCTTGGATTTTGCAAGGCCGACCGCGGGCACCTGGAAGAGGCACTGCGATGCTTCCGCCGCGCCATCGCCTGCGATCCTCTGAATGTCGAGGCTTATTACGCGCTCGCCACCTCGGGCCGGCCGGAATTCGACGATCAGCACCGCGCCAACATCGACGCCCTGTCCCGGGCCAAGGGCTTAAGCATGGACCGCCAGGTCAAACTGCAATTCGTTTTGGCCGCCGTGGCGTCGGGCGGCGGCGATCAGAAAATGGCTTTTCATTTTTGCCGGCAGGGAAACGATTTGCGAAAAATATTGCTCGGCGCCGACGGCCAGGCGTTTGATGCAGCCAGCCACGCCGATCACCTCAGGGCCATCGCCGGTACCTTCTCGACCGAATTCTTCGCCGAAAGACCGGAATTGGGCGAAACCGATGCGCGTCCTATTTTCATCATCGGCATGCCGCGATCGGGAACCACCTTGGCCGAGCGCGTCATCAGCTCCCATCCCGGCGCGCAAGGTGCCGGCGAGCGGGATGATATTCCGCGCCTGATCGAGCGGGCAACCGGGTTTGGCGCCGAAGGCGCGCGCTTTCTGGATTTAGTTTCGGGGCTATCGCCGGACCAATGCGATGATCTGGCTCGCTTTCATTTGGGCGCAACGGCGGGATTGGTGCCGGGCGGTGTGTTGTTGGCCGACAAAACGCCGTTCAATTTCCTGAATTTAGGATTTATCGCATTACTGTTTCCCAACGCCCGTATCGTTCACTGCCGCCGCGACCCACGCGATGTGGGCCTATCATGTTACCTGACCAATTTCGCCCAGGCGCACGCCTGGAGTTGCGATCTCGGCGATATCGGGCACTACATCACGGCCCATGATGTGCTCATGGATCATTGGCGTTCGGTATTGCCCATTGAAATTCTGGAATTCGACTATGAAGCCTTCGTTGCCGATACAGAGAACGGGGCGCGGCGCTTAATCGGCTACCTTGGTCTTGATTGGGATCCCCAATGCCTCGACTTCCACGCGAGCAAGGATGTGGTCCAGACCGCATCGAAATGGCAGGTGCGCCAGCCGATCTACAACTCGTCCATCGGCCGGTGGCGGGCCTATCGGGAAGAACTCGCGCCGCTTTTGGCCGCCTTGGACGCAAGCGGCGTTTAAGAACCCGGCGTTCGTTGCAACGCCGCGCGGATGCGGCCTATGCGATCCCGCCAGCCCTGGTGCCAGCAACAGGTATGTGAATAGCCTTCGATCACCCGATAGTGCGATCCGGCCGGCAGTTTTGCGGCTTCCAAAAAGCTGTGTCCTATCGAAGCGGGAACGATATCATCGTCGCTTCCGGCTAAATGCATTTGTGGGATGTGGCGAATGGATCGGGCGGCCTCGGCCGGGTTCAGCGATTCCTTCATCGCTGTTACCTTCAACCTGCGCGTCCAGAGATCGGTATCCAGATTCGCCGCCACGGTAACCAATCGGTGGACATCCGGGCGCCTTGCCGCCACCAATGCGGCCGCCGCGCCGCCGCCCGAATAACCCACAAGTTCAATAAATTTTGCGTTCAGCTTCTTTTTGGTCCGGTCGATAGCCGACGACAGGGCGGCAATGACCTCCGGTGCTAGGCGCGCGGTCGTCCAGTAGCGCGGATTGCAGGGTGGTTTCGACGCAAGCTTCGAATATTGGCAGGGACGGGCCAGGTACAGGATGTCCGGCGCCGGGTCCGCCAGCGCCAAGCGAAGGCCGATGGGGCGCAGGGGCGTTGGGTCTGGTGATGCCCGATCCCGCGTCAGGAAAGCCCGGCCGTCACCTTCGATATAAACGACTAACGAGCGGGCTGGGCCTAGTGAACGCAGTTGCGTAAACAGATCGAAGCGGCCGGACTTTGTCACCTCGGCGCGCCAGCCCTCGTTGGCGGCGCGGTTCAATAAATTGTCCCGGTTCCCCGCAGGATCGAGTATCGAACAACCGGAAAGAGCGGCGCCAGCGGCTAAAAGCAAAAAGGCCGGGCATGGCGCCCGGCCTTTGCCCGCGAAAAACATTCGCACTAGAAGTTGACACCAAAGCGCACGGTGCCGGACCCAGAAGCTGTCCTCACATCGTCGTTCATGGTGCCGCCGGCTTCGAGGTTGAAGAACACGCCATCGGTGAGCGTGACGCTCAGCCCGGCATTGACGCCGAAGGTGTTCCTGCCATCGTAGGTTCCGCCGGAATCGTCATAATCATAACTGTATGTGCCGCCGATATATGGCTGCGCGGAACCGCCGTCATAGCCGAGGCGGAGACCCACATTACCGGAGCCGACCGTCACCTTTTGCGCGACCTCGGATGTTCCGTCGCTTTCCGCATAGGCGTCCTGTTCTTCGCTGATGTAGGAGGTGCCCACCCGGAAGCCGAGCAGGAAATTGCTGACATCGTAATCGACGACCAGGTTGACCGAACCGAAATAGCGGTTGGAATCGGTGCCGCCGGTAATCTTGGATGAGGTCAACGGATCCAGGCGTTCCAGGTCGTAGTCCATCCGCGAATACCCGGCAACCGCATCGATACTGATGTTGTCATCGACGCCGAGGGACAGATACGGCGTGAAGGTATAACCGGTGCTGTCGATTGTGCCGCGGTTGAATTCGGTATCCGTATCGGATTGTTCGTATCCGAAGCCGATGCCGATCAATGAATTCTTTGTCGGCCTGAAATCGATGCCCAACATGCCGGAGTACAACATCGAATCGAACTCGGCACCGGTGAGCGAGCCAACAACGCGGGTGTAATTGCCATTCAGCCAAATGCCGACGCGCTCGTTGGAGCTTTCACCGGCGGCCGCGCCGGAACCGAAACCAAGAAGATTGATGGTGCCTTTACCGGCGCGATTGCTGCCCGGTGCCGAACCGGAGGCGCGGAAAGACGAAACCCGATTCATAACTAGGTTGGCGGTGGCGTTCGCGGCCGTAACCACGGTGGACGATGCCGTCACCGCGCTGCCGGCATTGGCGCTGTTGCCCTCACAAGCGGCATCATAGGTGTAGCCGGTGGTGGTACAACTATTTTGGGCGTTGGCGTGACCGCTTCCGAGTAGACTGACGCTAATGGTCAGTACGGCGACCGCGATTGTGACGAATAAAGATTTTGGATGGCAAAACATCATTCTTGGGCCTTTTTGATCCGGCATATAATTTCCCTTTAGTGTATTTATATAGATTCGTTTTAAATCTGCAGTAAAATCTCAAAATTGCTTTAATTCAAATGAATATGTTGTATTTTTGCAACATTAGAAGATATGACATTCTGGTTTTAAATCAACGTGTTAGTCGGCGCAAAACAGTTGGCGCGATGGGGATGCGATTGCGGATTCCGTATTCGAGCGCGCGCCGCATGCGCGCCATCCCTTGCTTCGCTTTTTCCGGGTTGGCGAGAAGTGTAATACCGGAAAACCACAAGGCGACGGCGTCGCTCGGATATTTGCTCAGCAACACTTCCGCCGTTCTCAGGGCTCTTGGTTCCTGGCTGTCCCTGATCATCAGATTGAAATAAGGAATCGCGAGGTCGGTTCGCCTCGGCATGCGTTGCAGCAACATCTCGGAAAAATCGATATATTTTCCCCGCATGCCCGGAATATTTTTCTCGAATTCAGGAAAGCGGAATACCAGGCCGGCGAGCACATTCACCGCCGTAACGGTTAGCGCGGCCGATTTGATTTCGGCGCCCTTCCGTAAAACCGGCAGGAGTAAAACTTTCAGGCGTTCGGCGGAGCGTGGGGCAATGCTTCCTTTCTCTTCTTTCTCAGCCGCCAATCTTGAAAACGCATTTTGCAGCAGCGAAGCCCGGTAAATTTCCTCAAGCCCGCCGGTTATTCCGCCATATATTCCACTGGCCAGAGCGTGTCGGTCTGCCGGAGTTTCGGCGTTACGATTGGCGTTTAGCGCGGCCCGGGCGGTATCGGCCGCCAGGTGGCCGGTGATTGATCCGGCAAGCAGGATAACGGCGCCGAGCGCGGCCGACGAGCTCCGCCAAAACGAGCCGATCGCTGGCCCCGTCCCTGGTCCCGTCCGGCCGTCATTTAGCTTAGGTCTGGCGCTGAGCGCGGCCAAGGCCGCGGCCATTACCGGCAGGCTATGGGGCATTTGAAACCAAAATGACTGCAACGTGCCCAACAACAAAACAAACAACACCGCGAGCCTCAGGCAGCCATCGCGCGCCGTCCGGACGATGGCGTAGAGGTAATACGCGGTAAGCAATAACCCGACGATGCCAAGCGAAAGCAGAGATTCGAAATAAATGTTGTGACTATGAAAATCATTTCGCCGGATGGCATCCCAATAGGTTTTCGATTGACCGATAAATTCGTGCAGGCGTCCCTCGACAACGGTTAGGTTGGTCAGCAGCACTTCCGAATAATGACCCCAGCCGATGCCGGTGATAAATCTGATCGGATCGTCGATAAGCGTTTGCCAGCCGACGACGACCAGCATCGCGCGTGACCAAAGGCTCGGCCAGGAAGAGGTGATCAGATCGGCGAGTGGGCGGATGCCGATGCTTCCGGCCAGCGAATCTCGATAGGAATCATCCCAAAGTGGGCCGACCAGGATGGTGGCGACGCCAACCAAAATCGGGAATGAAGCGCAAATCAGCCCAAGCAGCCGCTTATCACGCAGTTTCCAGATAAGCGGCAGGGCCGCCAGGGCAGCGGCGGAAGACAATATGGTGGCCTTGTTTGCCGATAGGATTATCAGGCCGAGAAACAGAACGCCGCCGATAATGTAGCGCGCGCGCGGATACGCGAAATCGCGTCCGTTGATCCACGCCATCACGATCACGAACCCATAGATCGCGTAAAAGGCCAAATAGTCACTGAAGAAAAACGGCGCCCAGCTTCGCGCGCCTTGGAACAAGGCATCGAGAGAAAAAGCTCCGGCGGCGGCCACGATGACGGCAATCAGAACCATTGTCCGCCAGCGGCGGGCGTGCCAGGCGGACATCATGGCGGCGGTAAGCACGGCGGCGTCGAGAAAGGCGAGGGCGCCAAAACCGTGCTCGGGCGATCCCAAGACGGACAGTCCCCACAAGGTCGACCAGGGAAGCAGTAAAATCGAAACCGCGGCGATCAGGCTGGGTGCCAGAATCAGCGGATGCCCGAGGATCGCAAGTATCTCGGGATTGCCGCGCGCCGCCAGCCAGGCGATGGCCGCCGCGGCCACCGCCGAGGCCAGGTGCAGCCACGGCATGGCGCCCTCAACCTGCACCCAAATTCCGTTATAAAACGGCGGCAGCGCCAAAAAAATGGCGAATGGCGAAACCGCCGCCGCCAGCCGCAAAATGGCCAGGGCGGTGGCATCGGCGCGCGACAGCGGCGCGCGCGGCTGATTGCCGTTGTCTGGTTCAGGCATTAGGTGTCTACTGTAATTGAATTGCCGGCGGTAACGGAAGCGTTGAAGCCCTCTACGCCGATGCAAACATGATTTAGGAAACCGGATTAAACATCAAGGAGCAAGACATGCGGTTAGGGCTGCAAGCGTGGCTCTTAGGTTTATCGATGCTGGCGGCGGTCGCGCTGACGCCCGTGACCCTTCTGGCGCAGGCGGGATTGCGGACCATCGGGCCGGCGCTTACCAAGCAATCGACGTCGCGCGGCATCGAAGCCGTAAGGAAAGGCATGCAGCGGAAATCAGATCACGAGGCCGAGGCCGGACCAGAAAAAAACCCGAAAGCCGCCGTTAAGGGCGGACCCAAATCCGATCCCAAATCGGCGCCGGAACGAAACAAGTAATCGCCGGTCCGGACTTCGCGATCAGTTCCGTCTGCCGCGGGCGATATAGCCTTTCGCCGTCAGGTCCGAGAAATAATTGGCGATATCCGGGTGATTGACCGGCTCGCCGGTGTGGTCCTCTTCCAGGTTTCGCTCGGAGACATAGGTTCTAAGCTCGCTGTCATCAACAAGCACGTGGTACCAGGGTTTGTCGCGCGGCGGACTGGAAGTGGCCATTTGCTTGTACCACTCTTCGGTGCCGTGAAATTCGGGGTCGACATCGATGACGACCCCGCGGTAATCGAATCGCCGGTGGTGAATTACCTGTCCGACCGCGAATTTAGCATGTGACGTTGCCAATTTTTTGTCTCCGGGAAACGGCGCCGGGCATTCGGTGTTCCGTAACTAGAAAGTGTGAACTCAATGCCGCCGAATCCAGTTAAAAATTGAAATTCAGCCAATTATCACGCTTTATCTAGCCGGCGCCAGCGAAATGCCGGCTGATTAAATACAAGGACGAAGTTACAAGCATTGCCAGAGGCAACACCACAATTGGATCAAGCGCCAAAACCGATTGCCCCCCTGATTTGGGTTTTGGCCGATGAGCGGCAGGGCACAGCCAACCAATGCCTTGGCGTTGCCGATGCGCTTGGGTTCGCTTACGAGGTCAAGGAGATCGGCCATTCGGGGCTGGCCTTCCTGCCCAACTTTCTGTTGGGGCGCGGTTTATCCGGGGTGCGCGCCGACTTGGCGAAACGCATCCGGCCGCCATGGCCCGATCTGGTCATCTCCGGCGGCCGCCGCACGGTGCCGGCGGCGCGCTACATCAAACACCAGGCCAATTACCAGACGGGCGGGAGCTGCTTCTTGGCCCATGTCATGCATCCGGGCCGGGCCGGCGCCGGGGCCTTCGATTTGATCGCGGTTCCGAGCCATGACCGCGCCGGCGGCGCCAACCTCTATACCATTACCGGCGCCCCGCACCGGGTAACCGAAGCGGCCCTGGATCAAGCCGCCGGGCGCTGGCGGGGCGATCTGGAAAAGCATGCGCCGCCATTGATCGGCCTGTTGCTCGGCGGCGCCACGCGGCAGAAACCTTTCACCGGCGCCCAGGCCGCCGCGCTCGGCGCCCGCGTCGGCGGCATGACGGCGGCGGCCGGCGGCAGCCTGATCGTTTCGACCAGCCCGCGCACCGGAAACATCGTCGACCAAGTGGCGGCGGCGGCGAAGGCGGCGGGCGCGCCGCCGGTCCTTGTCCACCGCTGGAGCCCGGAGGCGGAGAACCCCTATCTCGGCATCCTGGCGCTCGCCGACCATCTGGTGGTGAGCGGCGATTCGGTATCCATGTGCTCGGAGGCCTGCGCCGCCGGCAAGCCGGTCTATATCTGGGCGCCGCCGGGATTTGCGGCCGAAAAACATCTCCGCTTTCACGCCGAGTTGTTCGCCAAGGGCCATGCCCGCCCGCTGCCAGATTACCAAATGGCCGATGACCAATTGCCCAATAACCAATTGCCGGCTTTCGAAACCTGGACGCATGCGCCGCTCAACACCTCGCTCGAGATCGCCGATGAGATTCGCCGGCGCATGGGATTTCCAATCCCACATTAAATTTTGCCGGCGGCGCCGGCGATTCGCCGGTCCCGGTGAATCGGGCGCCCGAAAATTGCCGGCCAACGGGCTTCCGGCAAGCCTGATATTAGAGGCGGCCCCGCCAGGGTAATCCCTGCATATCAACGGCTTATGGGCCGGCCAGCGCCAAAAATGATGGCCTTGCCCAAAGCCGCCGGTAACCGGTTAAGCGCCATATGGAATTTCTTTACCCTCTTTTGCTATAGTCCTTGCCAGAAATCGCAACTGGCCTGATACTTGATGTCGGCCGGAAAAAAATATTCCAACCGGAATTCGGAGTGGGCATCCTTGAGCGAACATAAATCCTACGACCTTGCCGATCATTTCCTCGCCTGCGCCAAGCTCGGGCGCTACCTGACGGTGGCATCGGACGACCGTTTCGTGATCACCGACGATTTCAAGAAAGAGGGCATCATCCACGAGGCCGCCGCCGTCGCCGCCATTTATTCCAAGGATCCCTTGGTCGGCATGGCGGCGCTGCTGCCGCTGTCGGGATCGATGGATAAAATGCAAATGGCGAGCCGCGACAAATATGAGCGCCTTTTTCATTTGATTGTCGAACAGACGCTTTCGGACGACGTCAAAGTGTCTGCCGATGCCCTGCTCGAAAGCCGCTTCCGGCAATCCGAAATCCGCGCCCTCGAGGCCGAGCTCGGCGGCCGCCTCAATCCGGCCCGGCTGCGCTACCGTGAATTCCTCGGTGTCGTCAAGCGCCTGATGGAAGGCGATATTTCGGCCAAGCCCTTTATCGAGGAGTTCAACGCCTATACCCGCGATGTCGCCGGGCGGCTCGATTTCGGCATCTACAGTTTCGGCCTCGACAGCATCTTCAAGAGCATGCGCGTGCCGGAAACGGTGAAGCGGCTCCTGGTGCTGGAATTGCTTCGGTTTCCGTCCCTGCTGCGCCGCGAGATCATGAGCAACATCCTCGCCTATCCGGCGCAGACCATAGATTTCGTGCGCTTCGTCGAATCGATGATCGAGCGCCACCTGGAGCCCGACCAGGTTATCCAGATCGATCTCCTGAAGGATCTGAAACTGCGCCGTTTCTCGATGGAAGCGATCTCGGCGCTGGCCGCCAAGTCGCACGGCGCCGTCGTCCATTGACCCGGCATTAAACCCGGCAACTAACCCCGCCCGCGCCAAACCGCCGTCGCGCGGCCCCGACCTACGATCTCCCGTGCCCGGTAGCTATGCGCTGGTTGCATAATGCGTGCGACACATTTTGGCGAAAAATGGCATGGGGGTTTATGGGGATTCATTGGGTTTTGTGTGGGTTTATGGGGGTGAAACAGCACAAACCATGAGCCGGATGACGCGCGCCGCCCCTCTGAAAATTCATATTCACAATGGACAAGAACAGGGGAACAATATAGAACAGAACCGGAACTTTGTCAAGCTATCGGGTCCTGAAACTGGCGATGATTACCTAGGTTAAACACCCCTCCAAACGGCGCCCACGCCGATAAGCCGAATCCTATTCCCGGCGCTTCGCCGCCCGCACCGTGGTTTCCAGGCGGCTCAGGAATCGGGAGCGGTCTGATTTGCCGAACGGCCGCGGCCCGCCGGTGATCTCGCCGCGTTCGCGCAAGTCCCGCATCAGCTCGCGGTTGGCCAAGGCCATGCCGATGCCGTTTTCGGTAAACGGCTCGCCGTTGGGCCTGAGGGCCATCGCGCCGCGCTCCAGGCAGCGCGCCGCCAGCGGAATGTCGCCGGTGACGCAGATGTCGGCGCTTTGGATATGGGCCGCGATCCAGTCGTCGGCGGCGTCGGCGCCCTCGGCGACGATGACCAGTTCGACGCGCGGCGCCTGGCCGGGGCGGATGCCGCCGTCGCTGACCATATAAGTCTTCAGACCGTGCCGGGCGGCGACGCGCAAGGTTTCGTCCCTGACCGGACAGCCGTCCGCATCAATGTATATTTCTACCATGTTCGTGCTTGGCCCATGGGCGTCTGGTTCGGCTCATTGTAGGGAAAGTTGATCCGCTGACAAACCATCCAACGCCGATGCATCCGTGACTCGGGCGGCGGCGTGTGGAATGTTTCATTCCCCGATTGCAACTTGACCGGCCGCCTCGTTTCGCCGGGGCTGATCGAATCCCATATTCACCTCGACAAGTCGCGCATTCTCGACCCCTAGAGCGGTTCAAGATTGTTAGGAATCAATTTGATGGGAACAAATCGGTTTTCCGGGCACCTGGGATTCTTGGCGCGGTGCGCAGCGCGATGCGGATCCATCGGGC
>NZAK01000102.1 GCA_002687515.1 Rhodospirillaceae bacterium | reverse complement strand
GGTCAAATCGGCTCCCCGGGGGCGTTGCGGCGCTTGCCCGATGGATCCGCATCGCGCTGCGCACCGCGCCTGCCCGGAAAACCGATTTGTTCCCATCAAATTGATTCTTATCTATCCGGAACCGCTCTAATGTGAAACCCTTTGCTAAAACTTGTATCCGCATAAGAAAAACCCCGCCGCGCATTGGCGGCGGGGTTTGATCAGACTCTAGCCGGCTGCTGGGCTATTCGGCGGCCGGTTCGACGGCAACCTCTTCACCGCTTTCGGCGGATGCATCTTCCAGCGCCGCGGTCTTTGCCGCTTCCTCTTCAAGCACGCGGTCGCGTTCCGCGGCGACGACGCGCCAACGGTTCATAACCGAACCGGTGCCCGCGGGGATAAGCCGGCCGACGATAACGTTTTCCTTCAAGCCGATAAGATTATCGCGCTTGCCGGACACCGATGCCTCGGTCAGCACACGCGTGGTTTCCTGGAACGAAGCCGCCGAAATGAAGGAACTCGTTTGCAAGGAAGCCTTGGTAATGCCCTGAAGCATCGGGATCGATGTGGCGAGCTTGCCCTTTTTTTCCTTAATCTTGGCGTTGTGATCGTCATACTCGACGCGATCGACCAACTCACCGACCAAGTAGGTGGAATCTCCGGCATCGACGATCTCCACCTTTTGCAGCATCTGGCGCACGATGACCTCGATATGTTTGTCATCGATACGGACGCCTTGAAGACGGTACACGTCCTGGATTTCGTTGATCAGGTATTCGGCCAGGGCCTCGACGCCCATGACCTTCAGAATGTCATGGGGAACCGGGTTGCCGTCCATCAAGGGATCGCCTTTTTCCACATAATCGCCTTCCTGGACACTGATGTGCTTGCCCTTCGGAATCAGGTAATCGGTCGGCTCGCCGTCCTTATCCTCCGGCACCACGACGATCCGCCGCCTGTTCTTGTAATCCTTGCCGAACTCGATGCGGCCCTCGTTTTCAGAGATGATCGCGTGATCCTTGGGCTTACGCGCCTCGAACAGTTCGGCGACGCGCGGCAAGCCGCCCGTTATATCGCGGGTTTTAGAGGATTCACGCGGAATGCGCGCCAGAACGTCGCCGGCATTGACCTTCTGCCCGTTTTCAACGCTCAAAATTGCGTCCAGGGACATAAAGTATCTGGCCTCCAAGCCGTTGGCCAGCTTGACGACGCGCTTGCGGCCATCGCGAAGCGTGATGCGCGGCCTAAGATCGGCGGCCCTTGGCTGCTGCTTCCAATCGATCACAACCTTCGATGAAATGCCGGTTGCATCGTCGACCACTTCGCGCATGGTCACGCCTTCTTCCAGATCGACGTAATTGGCGATACCTTCCTTTTCGGTAATGATGGGAAGCGTATAAGGATCCCACTCGGCCAACTTGTCGCCGCGGACGACCTTCTTTCCGTTCTGGACCAAAAGCTTGGCTCCATAGGGAATGCGGTGACGCGCGCGTTCACGCTTGCGTTCGTCGATAAGCAAAAGTTCGGTATTCCGGCTCATCACGATTGTGCTGCCGGAACTGTTCTTGACGACGTTGCAGTTGACCAAATCGACCTTGGCGTCGGCCGTGGATTCGATGCTCGATTGTTCCGCCCCACGTTGGGCGGCGCCACCGATATGGAAGGTCCGCATGGTCAACTGGGTTCCCGGCTCGCCAATCGACTGGGCGGCGATAACGCCCACGGCCTCACCGATATTGACCGGTGTACCGCGCGCCAGGTCGCGGCCGTAACAGGCGCCGCAAACGCCGGTTTTGGCTTCGCAGGTCAACACCGAACGGACCATGATCATCTCGATTTCCGCGGTTTCCAGCTTTTCCACGGCGGCTTCATCCAGAAGTGAGTTTTTGCGGATGATGACATCGTTGCTTTCGGGGTCGATCACATCCCTGGCAACCGTGCGGCCGAGAACGCGATCGGCCAGCGTCAGGATGGTCTCGCCGCCCTCGATCACGGCGCTGGCATGGATCGCTTCACTTGTGCCGCAATCCTCTTCGGTGATGATGCAATCCTGCGCCACATCGACAAGCCGGCGAGTCAAATAACCGGAATTCGCCGTTTTCAAGGCGGTATCGGCCAGGCCCTTGCGGGCACCGTGGGTCGAATTGAAGTATTCGAGAACGGTCAAGCCTTCCTTGAAGTTGGAAATGATCGGCGTTTCGATGATTTCGCCCGACGGCTTTGCCATCAAGCCGCGCATGCCGGCCAATTGTTTCATTTGAGCGGCCGAGCCGCGGGCGCCGGAATCCGACATCATGAAAATCGAATTGACCGGTCTGCCAGGTTCAATCTTGGAAATCTCGGTCATCATGGCGTCGGCAACCTGATCCGTGCATTGCGACCAGGCATCCACCGCCTTGTTGTATTTTTCGCCGAGCGTGATCAGACCGTCTAGATACTGACGCTCGAAGGATTCGACCATTTTCTCGGTATCATCGACCAATTTCTGCTTCTCCGCGGGCACCACCAAATCGTCCTTGCCGAAGGAGATGCCGGCCTTGCAGGCATAGCTGAAACCAAGGGCCATTATGTGGTCGGCGAAGATCACCGTTTCCTTCTGGCCGCAGTGGCGATAGACCTCGTCGATGACCGAGGTGATTTCCTTTTTGGTCAGCAGCTTGTTGATCAGGCCAAAACCCAAGGAGGCGTGAAGCGGCAGCAATTCCCCAAGCAGCATGCGGCCGGGCGTGGTTTCGACACGCTCCATGACCTGCCCACCTTTTTCGTCGATCTTCGGGAACCGCGAAACGATCTTCGCATGCATGCTGACGGCGCCCTGACTGAGGGCTTGCTCGATTTCATTGATATCGGTGAACTTCATGCCCTCGCCGGGCTCGTCCTCGCGCATCAGGGTCATATAATAGAGCCCGAGAACGATATCCTGCGACGGCACGATGATCGGCTTGCCGTTGGCCGGGCTTAGGATGTTGTTGGTGGACATCATCAAGACCCTGGCTTCAAGCTGGGCTTCCAACGACAACGGAATGTGAACCGCCATCTGATCGCCATCAAAATCGGCGTTGAAGGCGGTGCAGACCAGCGGATGAAGCTGGATCGCCTTGCCTTCGATGAGCAATGGTTCGAACGCCTGAATGCCAAGCCGGTGCAAGGTCGGCGCCCGGTTGAGAAGCACTGGATGTTCCCTGATCACCTCTTCCAGGATATCCCAGACCTCGGGGCGCTCCTTTTCCACCATGCGCTTGGCCGCCTTGATGGTGGTCGCCATGCCGTATTTCTCGAGCCGCGAATAGACAAACGGCTTGAACAGCTCCAAGGCCATTTTCTTCGGCAGGCCGCATTGGTGCAGAAGCAGTTCCGGCCCGACGACGATCACCGAGCGGCCGGAATAATCGACGCGCTTACCCAAAAGGTTTTGCCGGAAACGGCCCTGCTTGCCCTTGAGCATGTCGGAAAGCGATTTCAGCGGCCGCTTGTTGGCGCCGGTAATGGCGCGGCCACGGCGGCCGTTGTCGAACAACGCGTCAACCGATTCCTGAAGCATGCGCTTTTCATTGCGCACGATGATTTCCGGCGCGCGCAATTCGATCAGGCGCTTCAGCCGGTTGTTCCGGTTGATCACGCGCCGATAGAGATCGTTGAGATCCGAGGTGGCGAAACGTCCGCCATCGAGCGGCACCAGCGGGCGGAGCTCCGGCGGGATGACCGGAACCACCTCGAGGATCATCCATTCCGGGCGGGCGCCCGAGGCGATGAACGCCTCGATCAATTTCAAGCGCTTGATAAACTTTTTGCGCTTGGCTTCGGAATTGGTTTCGGCCAAATCGGTGCGCAGTGATTCGGCTTGTTCCTCGAGATCGATGGTCTTCAGCATATCGCGCAAGGCTTCGGCGCCGATGCCCGCCTGGAAGGCGTCCTCGCCATATTCGTCGACGGCGTCTTGAAACTCATCCTCGCTGAGCAACTGATTTTCGGCCAGCGGCGTCAGGCCGGGTTCGGTCACCACATAGTTTTCGAAATAGAGCACGCGCTCGAGATCCTTGAGCGTCATGTCCACCATCAGGCCGATGCGTGACGGCAGTGACTTCATGAACCAGATATGGGCGACCGGCGCGGCCAGCTCGATGTGACCCATCCGGTCACGCCGGACCTTGCTGAGGGTAACCTCGACACCGCACTTTTCGCAGACGATGCCCTTGAACTTCATGCGCTTGTATTTACCGCACAAGCACTCATAGTCCTTGATCGGACCGAATATGCGGGCACAGAACAGACCATCGCGCTCCGGCTTGAAGGTCCGGTAATTGATGGTTTCCGGTTTTTTGATTTCACCAAAAGACCAGGAACGGATGCGTTCGGGGCTGGCAATGCTGATCTGAATCTGATCGAACTGCTGATTGCCGGTGGTCGGTTCGAAAATCCGCTTCAACTCATTCATAAAATTTCTCCTTTAAACCGGTTCGCCGTGCAGCCGATCAGGTGCTGCTCTGTTTGAGTTCGACGTTGAGCCCAAGCGAATGCAATTCCTTGACCAGCACGTTGAAGCTTTCTGGAATTCCAGCTTCGAACGAATCGTCACCGCGGACCACCGCTTCGTAGACCTTGGTACGGCCCGAAACATCATCCGATTTGACGGTCAACATTTCCTGAAGGCTGTAGGCGGCGCCGTAGGCTTCAAGCGCCCAAACCTCCATCTCGCCGAAACGCTGGCCGCCAAACTGGGCCTTGCCGCCCAACGGCTGCTGGGTCACCAGACTGTATGGGCCAATGGAACGGGCGTGGATCTTGTCGTCGACCAAATGGTGCAGCTTGAGCATGTAGATGTAGCCAACGGTGACCACCCGGTCGAAATATTCGCCGGTTCGCCCATCGAACAGCCGCACCTGGCCGGAAACATCAACACCCGCTTTTTCGAGCATTTCGACGATATCGGCCTCATGCGCGCCATCAAAGACGGGGGTCGAAATAGGCACGCCGCCGCGCAAATTGCCGGCTAGTTCGACAATCTCATCATCATCCATCGCGGCGATATCCTGCTTATAAACGTCCTCGCCATATGAAAATTTAAGCTTGTCGCGCAATTCCTTGGCTTCCTGTCCATTCTGACGCATGGCATCGAGGGCTTCACCGATTTGGTTGCCAAGACCGGCACAAGCCCAACCCAGATGGGTTTCAAGGATTTGCCCCACATTCATGCGCGACGGAACGCCAAGCGGATTGAGAACGATATCCACCGGGGTTCCATCTTCAAGGGTCGGCATGTCCTCGATCGGCACAATTTTTGAAATCACGCCCTTGTTGCCATGGCGGCCGGCCATCTTGTCGCCCGGCTGGAGCTTGCGCTTGACCGCGACAAACACCTTGACCAACTTCATAACGCCCGGCGGCAGTTCGTCGCCACGCTCCAGCTTTTCGACCTTATCGTCGAAGCGCCGCTGGAATTCGGCGATGCCGCTTTCCAACTGCTTCTTAAGGGATTCGATCTCAGACATCACCTTGTCGTTGGCAATGGTGACCTGCAGCATCTGACCCGATGTTAGTTTGTCCAGGATTTCACCGGTGATCTTGGTGCCGGCGGTCAACCCCTTGGGACCATTGACCAGCTTGCGATTGACCAAGCGATCACGGATGCGTCCGTGGAAGCTGCGTTCGAGGATGGCGATCTCATCGTCCCGGTCCTTTGCCAGGCGTTCGATTTCGGCGCGGTCGATAGCCAGGGCACGCTCGTCCTTATCGACGCCGCGGCGCGAAAAGACGCGCACCTCGACGACGGTGCCGGTCACGCCCGGCGGCAGGCGCAGGGATGTATCGCGCACGTCGGACGCCTTTTCACCGAAAATGGCGCGCAGCAATTTCTCTTCCGGCGTCATCGGCGATTCGCCCTTCGGCGTTACCTTGCCGACAAGGATATCGTTGGGAGAAATTTCGGCACCGATATAGACAATACCCGCTTCGTCGAGATTCTTAAGCGCTTCCTCACCGACATTCGGAATATCGCGGGTGATTTCTTCCTGACCCAGTTTGGTATCCCGGGCCATAACCTCGAATTCCTCGATATGGATCGAGGTAAACACATCATCGCGCACAATGCGCTCGGAAATGAGGATCGAATCCTCGAAATTGTATCCGTTCCATGGCATAAACGCCGCCAGCACGTTGCGGCCCAAAGCCAGTTCACCGAGATTGGTCGATGGGCCGTCGGCGATAATATCGCCGGAAGCCACGCGGTCGCCGACCTTGACCAGCGGGCGCTGGTTAATGCAGGTGTTCTGGTTCGAACGCTGGAACTTCTGCAGCGTATGGATATCGACGCCCGGGGCCTGATCGTTGCTCTGATCCTCATCGGCGTGAATGACGATCCGCGTGCCGTCGATCTGATCGACGACGCCGCCGCGCCGGGCGATGATGGTGGCGCCCGAATCGCGCGCCACGGTTTCCTCCATGCCGGTGCCAACCAAAGGCGCTTCCGAGCGGATCAGCGGCACCGCCTGGCGCTGCATGTTCGAACCCATGAGAGCGCGGTTGGCATCGTCATTTTCCAAGAACGGTATCAATGCGGCCGCAACCGATACCAGTTGCTTGGGCGACACGTCGATCAATTCGATGTCGTCGCGCATGGCCATGACAAAATCACCGGCCTTGCGGCAACTGATCAGTTCGTGGACGAACTTGCCCGACTTATCCAACTCGGCGTTGGCCTGGGCGATGGTGAACTTGCTTTCGTCCATGGCCGAAAGATAAATCACCTCGTTGGTGACCTTGGCCCCGTTTACCTTGCGATAGGGACTTTCGATAAAACCATATTTGTTGACCCGCGCATAGGTCGCGAGGCTGTTGATCAAGCCGATGTTCGGACCTTCCGGCGTTTCGATCGGGCAGATACGGCCATAGTGGGTCGGATGCACGTCGCGCACCTCGAAGCCGGCGCGCTCGCGCGTCAGGCCGCCCGGGCCCAAGGCTGACAAGCGGCGCTTATGGGTGATTTCGGACAGCGGATTGGTCTGATCCATAAACTGGCTCAATTGCGACGAGCCGAAGAATTCGCGGACCGCCGCCACCGCTGGTTTGGCGTTGATAAGATCGTGCGGCATGACGGTGTCGATATCGACCGAGCTCATGCGTTCGCGGATCGCCCGCTCCATTCGCAAAAGGCCGATGCGATACTGATTTTCCATCAGCTCGCCGACCGAACGGACCCGCCGGTTGCCGAGGTGGTCGATATCGTCAATATCACCCTTGCCGTCCTTCAATTCGACAAGGATTTTCACGACTTCCAATATGTCTTCCTTGCGCAGGGTGCGTAGCGTATCCTCGGTTTCGAACCCGAGCCGCGAATTCATTTTGACGCGGCCGACCGAGGACAGATCGTAACGGTCGGAATCGAAGAACAGCCCCTCGAAAAGCGCGTCCGCGGTTTCCAGGATCGGCGGCTCGCCCGGCCGCATAACCCGGTAAATATCGATCAAGGCTTCTTCCCGGTTGGAATTCTTGTCGGCGGCGAGGGTGTTGCGGATATATGGACCCACATTCACATGATCGATGGAAAGGGTAATCACTTCCTCGACCTTGTCGGCTTCCAGCTGCTCGAAAATTTCCTCGGTAATCTCGTCTCCCGCTTCCAGGTAAACCAAGCCGGTTTTCCCGTTGACGACATCGGCGGCGGCGAAGCGCCCGATAATTTCCTCGGCCGGCACCACATATTCGTCGATGTTCTTGCTTTGCAAATCGCGTAACATCCGTGGCGTCAGCTTGGTACCCGCCGCATGAATGAGACGGCCAGATTTGGCATTGATGAAATCATGATCCAACTTGATGCCGCGCAAGGATTCAAAATCGACCGGAACGCGCCAGCCCTTTTTGCTGCGGCTGTAGGTTATGGTGTCGTAGAAATAATTGAGAATTTCTTCAGACGGCATGCCTGTCGCCTCGACCGGATCGACCTTCTTGCCCTGCGATCCGCGGCGCTGGCGCAAGCGTTGGGTGTCTGTCGAATCGAGGCTTAAAAGAAGCGTCGTCACCGGCAGTTTCCGGCGCCGGTCGATACGCACATAAACCAGATCCTTGGCGTCAAATTCGAAATCGAGCCAGGAGCCACGATAGGGAATGACGCGCGCCGCGAACAGGAATTTGCCGGAAGAGTGGGTTTTTCCCTTATCGTGATCAAAGAACACGCCCGGCGAACGATGCATCTGCGATACGATGACCCGCTCGGTGCCATTGATGACAAAAGTACCGTTGTTGGTCATTAACGGCAATTCGCCCATATAGACGACCTGTTCCTTGATATCGCGTACCGAACGCGATCCTGTTTCCTCGTCGATATCCCAAACAACGAGGCGCAATGTCACTTTAAGCGGCGCCGCGTAGGTCATGCCGCGCTGCTGGCATTCCTCGACGTCGTACTTCGGTTCCTCGAATTCGTAATCGACGAATTCAAGGGTTCCGCGCTCCGAGAAGTCCTGGATCGGGAACACGGATTTGAAAACTTCCTGAAGCCCCGTATCCGTGCGGTCGGCCTTTGCGACATCTCGCTGGAGAAAGGTTTCGTAGGAATTCTTTTGAACCTCGATCAGGTTCGGCATGGGCGCGACGGTTGGAATCCGTCCAAAGTCTTTACGAATACGTTTGCGTCCAGTGAAACTTCGGGTTGCCATTGCAGCTCCTCATGGACCCGGGTTGGGTCCGTTCATTAAATCTAATCCCCGAAACAGGCGCCGACCTGCTCTTAAGGATTGGATCACATCGTCCGGATTGGCATATCCGGACACCAGGGGCACGCGCATCGGCGCGCCCGGAACTGCACATCCACTTTCCCGGCCTCGGCGTGGCCAATTCGTGGTAGATGCGTGCGTTTCTTTAACTCCGGTTCCGCACGCGGCGCTTCAATGCGCCAAGCACGGTCCGGTTCGCGAAACTGGCGCCGAGATACTAACCCGGCGCCCGATTCACTATTGAAGTTCGATCGTGGCTCCTACCTCTTCGAGCTTCGTCTTGATTTCGCCGGCCTCGTCCTTGGTCACGTCTTCCTTAATCGGACCCGGCGCCGCTTCAACCAAATCCTTCGCCTCCTTGAGGCCAAGGCCGGTGATCGCGCGGACTTCCTTGATCACGTTGATCTTCTTCTCGCCGATGGCGGCAAGAATAACGTTGAAGGAAGTTTTCTCCTCGGCGGCTTCTTCGGCGCCGGCCCCCGGCGCGGCCGCCGCAGCGGCCACCGGCGCGGCTGCCGAAACGCCCCATTTCTCTTCGAGCATTTTCGACAGTTCGGCGGCCTCGATGACCGTCAGGGTTGAAAGATCGTCGGCAATTTTTTCTAGATCTGCTGCCATTATACTAACTCCATTAGCTTGAACTGATTGATGACTAGTCTGGTGATTTGTCTGATGACTGGCACTCAGGCCGCCTCTTCCTTATCGCCATAGGCGCCGATAACCCGGGCCACCTGTCCCGCCGGCGCCTGCAAGATGCCGGCGATGCGGGTTGCTGGTGTCTGGATCATGCCGACGATCCTGCCGCGCAGCTCGTCAAGCGACGGCAGCTTGGCCAGGGTATCGACGGCCTGGATATCCAGAATTTGCCCGTTAAAGACACCCCCCAGAATGACAAGTTTTTCATTTCCCTTGGCGAACTCGACCGCGACCTTTGCCGCGGCGACGGGATCGGTCGAATATGCCAATCCGATCGGTCCGACGAAAAGTTCACCAAGATCCTTGAATTCCATGTCATCCAGGGCGAGACGGGAGAGGCGATTCTTCGTAACCTTGTAAGTGGCGCCAGCTTCACGCATCTTTCCCCGAAGCTCAGTCATTTCGGCGACCGTCAACCCGGTATAATGGGTAACGACAATCAAGGCCGAGTCTTGGAAGACTTGCTTCAACTGGGCAACCATCTCTTCTTTTTGGCTTCGATCCACGAATCGTCTCCAAATTTGTCCCGGGCCGCCCAAAATCGGCATTCCGGAACGGTTGCATTCGGCCCCGCCAAAAGCGAAACCAACTCGCCCCGTCCAAGCACTCAGTTCAAGCCGTCCTGGAACCGGCCTTCGCCGCTCCCGAAAACGGTTTTTCACTGTCTGTGCGGGTTAGCGATTTTTAAGCCGCGCCGGCAAAAACCATTGCGGCACCCGCAGTCTCGGACAGGTTGGGGGAAAATCCCCCGTCGCCGGGCCGGCCCAAGGACCGATCCGGCAATTCCCAGCCGGCCCTAACCGGACAGGCTCGAAATATCCATTCTTACGCCAGGACCCATGGTGGAGCTCAGGCTGGCGCGTTTCAGATAGGAACCCTTGACGCCGCTCGGCTTGGCCTTGATGATGGCGCCGACAAAGGCGCTGACATTTTCCACCAGTGCATCTTGTGTAAAACTCGTTTTGCCGACACCGGCATGCACGATACCGGCTTTTTCGACCCGGAATTCAATCTCGCCGCCCTTCGACGACTTGACCGCCTCGGTCACGTTGGGCGTGACCGTGCCCAGTTTGGGGTTGGGCATCAGCCCCTTGGGGCCCAAAATCTTGCCGAGCTTGCCGACCACGGCCATCATGTCGGGCGTCGCGATACAGCGGTCGAAATCAACCTCGCCGTTTTGGATTTTTTCCGCCAAATCCTCGGCGCCGACCAAATCGGCGCCGGCGGCACTGGCCTCGTCGGCCTTATCGCCCTTGGCGAACACGGCGACCCGGACATCCTTGCCGGTGCCGTTCGGCAGCGAGACGACGCCGCGCACCATCTGATCCGAATGGCGCGGATCGACGCCCAGATTGAGCGCCACCTCCACGGTTTCGTCGAATTTGGTTTTCTTGTTCTCGAGCACCAGCTTGACCGCGTCGCTGACCGAATGCTCGGCCAGCCGGTCGAAGGATTCGTAAGCGCCGCGCAGGCGCTTTCCCTTACCAGCCATCTTACATGCCCTCCACATTGACGCCCATCGAGCGCGCCGAGCCGGCTATGATCTTGCAGGCCGCTTCGATATCGTTGGCGTTCAAATCGATCATCTTGATCTCGGCGATTTCACGCACTTGGTTTTTGCTGATGCTGGCAATCGGTTCTTGTCCCGGCGTTTCCGCGCCTTTTTCCAGGCGCGCCGCCTTCTTTATGTAATAGCTGGCCGGCGGCGACTTGGTTTCGAAGGAAAAGGTCTTGTCCCCGAAAACCGTGATGCGCACCGGGATCGGCATGCCCGGCTCCAGACTCTGGGTCGCCGCGTTAAAGGCCTTGCAAAAATCCGGTATCGAGAGCCCGGCCTGACCAAGCGCCGGCCCCACGGGCGGCGCCGGATTTGCCTGGCCCGCCGGTATCTGCAGGCGGATATAACCTTCTATTTTCTTTGCCATTTTATAACCTCAGTTCATCTTCCACTGGGTGCGCGGTACGGTCATGGCCGACCTCCCGCGCGTAAATGTTCAAACATCCAGGGCCAACATACGAAATGGCCCGCTCATTCTTACAGCTTCTCGACTTGCGAGTATTCCAGTTCCACCGGCGTCGAACGCCCGAAAATGGAAACCGAAACCTTGACCCGCGCTTTTTCCTCGTCCACTTCCTCGATCAAACCGTTGAAGGAATTGAACGGGCCGTCGCAAACCCGGACCTGTTCGCCGATCTCAAATGTGATCGACGGTCTGGGCCGCTCGACGCCTTCCTCGACCTGGTTGAGGATGCGCATCGCTTCGGTTTCCGAAATCGGCGTCGGCCGCCCGCGGCCACCAAGGAAATCGGTTACTTTCGGCGTGTTTTTGACCAGATGCCATGTTTCGTCGGTCATTTCCATTTTGACCAGGACATAGCCCGGGAAAAACTTGCGTTCGGCGGCAACCTTGGCCCCGCGCCGCATTTCGACGACTTCCTCGATCGGCACCAGAACCTGCTCGACCAATTCCGAGAGGTGCGACTGATTGGCCTGCTCCTCTATCGATTCGGCGACCTTTTTCTCGAAGCCCGAATAAACGTGAATGACATACCACCGCGCCGTCATCGATCAGGCTCCAAGTCCAAAAATCATACGCACGCCCGTCGAAAGCACCTGATCAACCAGAAAAAAGAACAATGCCGCCAGGATCACCATGACAAACACCATGCCGGTCGAAATCATGGTTTCGCGCCGCGTCGGCCATACCACCTTCGAGGCTTCCTGGCGCACCTGCTGCAGGAATTGTAGCGGGTTAACCTTGGCCATCCGATGCTTCACCCTGTTTGTTCGGCGACATTGGCGCCCCAAAAATCAGCCCTGAAATCTTCAACACAACAACTCCGACGGCAACTGAACCTGATCTTCATTGGCAGGGGCAGAAGGATTCGAACCCTCGACCTGCGGTTTTGGAGACCGCCGCTCTACCAACTGAGCTATACCCCTAATTGGCGGCGCTACTCTAATATATCGGCGACGACGCCGGCGCCGACGGTGCGGCCGCCTTCGCGGATGGCGAAGCGCAGCCCCTGGTCCATGGCGATCGGCGTGATC
>NZAK01000101.1 GCA_002687515.1 Rhodospirillaceae bacterium | reverse complement strand
CAGGTATCAGGTATCAGGTATCAGGTATCAGGTATCAGGTATCAGGTATCAGGTATCAGGTATCAGGTATCAGTTTGGGGTGAAATTTCTTTCTGATCCCTGATACCTGATCCCTGCCGCCCTAAAGCGTAGCGCCTAGGGCGACGGCGGCAGGCGCTTGGTGGCTTCGCGGATGGTCAGCTTGGCGGCGCGGTGGTGGAAGCGGCGGATCAGCTTTTCCGCGGCGTCCGGGTCTTTCTTGGAAATCTCCCGCAGAACCCAGCCGATCGCCTTGGCGATGAAAAACTGGTGTTCGTCGATCAAGGCGTCGATGGTGCGCTCAAGGCGCTCCGCATCGAACGCCAGCCGCCGTGCCGCCGGGATCTGGGCGACGATGGCGGCGCGCCTGAGCCACATCCAGTCATGCCCCGCCCAGCTTTCGATTTCGCTCCAGGCAATCGGGTTGGCCTCGGCGATCGGCCCGATCAGGCCGTTGCAGATGCTATCGACGAAATCCCAATTGCTCGAGTCCAGGAGCCAAGCCTTGAACAATCCCGAAACATGGCCGGCATCGAAGCGCCCGCGGACATTTTCGGCGATGAAGATGGCCAGCATCCGGTCTTCGTGGATATTGGATTTCCAGAGCCCGGCGAGGCCCGCTTCCAGCACCTCCATATCGGCGGCGGCGGCGGCGCCCTTGGCCAGTTTCGCCGCCTTGCGCATATCGGGCACCCGGGCGCCCAATACCCGGAACGGGCTTTTCAGGTAGCGCTTGCGCTGCGGCGCGGCGGCCGCGTCGGCATGCTCCCGGAGGTGCGAACGGGCGCCCCGGATGGCCGCCCGCAAATCCTTGGCGCCGGACTTCCCCGGCATCGCTTTAGATGGTTTTGCCGAGGGCCACGGCGGTATCGACCATGCGGTTGGAAAAGCCCCATTCGTTGTCGTACCAGGCGAGGACGCGCACCAACTGGCCGTCGACCACCTGGGTTTCGGAGAGATCGAACACCGCGGACAAGGGATTGTGGTTGAAGTCGACCGAGACCAGCGGCAGATCGTTGGTGCCGAGGATGCCTTTTAGCGGGCCGTCGGCGGCGGCCGCCTCGGCGGCGCCGTTAATCTCCTCGGCGCTGGTCGCCTTCGCCGGCGTGAAGGTGAAATCGATCATCGAGACGTTCGGCGTCGGCACCCGGATCGAGGTGCCGTCCAGCTTGCCTTCCAGTTCCGGCAATACCAGGCCGACGGCGCGCGCCGCGCCGGTGGTGGTCGGGATCATCGATGAAGATGCCGTCCGCGCCCGGTGCAAATCCTTGTGCAGAGTGTCGACGGTGCGCTGATCGCCGGTAAAGGAATGGATGGTGGTCATGAAGCCACGTTCGATGCCGACCGCCTGGTTGAGCACATGGGCGACCGGCGCCAGGCAGTTGGTGGTGCAGGACGCGTTGGAGACCACCGTATGATCACTGGTCAATTGGCCGTCGTTGACGCCGTAGACGACGGTCAGGTCGGCGCCCGCCGCCGGCGCCGAGATCAGGACCCTTTTGGCGCCGGCTTCAAGATGCTTGGCGGCGGCGTCGCGCTTGTTGAAAAAGCCGGTGCATTCGAGGGCGATATCGACCTCCAACTCGGCCCACGGAAGATTGGCCGGATCGCGCTCACTGGTGACCCGCACTTGCCCGGCGCCGGCGTCCATCTTATCGCCGTCGACGGTGATCTCATTATCCAGCCGGCCGTGCACGGTATCGAATTTCAAGAGATGGGCATTGGCTTCGGTGGAGCCCAGATCATTGATGCAAACGACGCTGACATCATCCCGCCCGGCTTCCAAAATAGCGCGGTAAACCAAGCGTCCGATGCGTCCAAAACCGTTGATCGCGAGCCTCAAGGCCATGCCGTTCCTCCGTTGTTTTTCACACCTGTGATCAATGGGGCGCACAATCGTGATTTAGGCGCGCATCGTCAACCCGAACTTTTCCACAAGACACATATATGACGGGCGGTTGACGGCCTCGCCATGGCGGGCGTAATCTCGCCCGGAAATAGACGTGAAACAGGTGCGAAACAGGGACGGAAAGTGCCGTGGCCAAGCAATCTCAACCGCCTTCGATCAACGTTCAGCAGGCGCGCAACCGCCTCGACGCGGCCCTCGAACGCCTGGAAAAAGCGTTCGAGAAGGGCCCCAAGGATGGTGGCGATCAATCCGGCTTGGCGGCGGAATTAAGCACCGCCCGCGATGAGATCGGCAGCCTCAAGGACAGCAATAAGGCGGTTTCGAAACGTATAGATTCGGCCATCGGCAAGGTCCGGGATTTAATCGGGGACTGACCCCGCAAGCAAGCAGCAAAGGTTTTAAGGAACCATGGCGAAGGTATCGGTCACCATCAACAACCGCAAATACGAGATCGCCTGCGATGACGGCCAGGAAGCGCACTTGTCGCGCTTGGCCCAATATGTCGATCGGCGCGTCGACGAACTGGTCGCCGCCGTCGGCCAGGTGGGCGATGCGCGGCTGTTGGTGATGGCCAGCCTTCTGGTCGCCGACGAACTGTCCGAGGTCTATACCGAGCTCGATGCCTTGCGCGATGATCCGCGCGCCCGGGTGCCGTCGCTGGGGGCGGCCGATCTCGACCGGTTGGCCGAGCGCATCGAAAATATTGCCGGACGGCTGGAATAAACCTGAATTTAAGCCTACATTAGCTATCGGGTCGGCGCTGCGAAGTGCGCGATGCGTGTAAGATCCCCGGGGCCAACGTTCATACTCGGGAGCTGTCCCTGCCGGGCTCGTGGGCTCGGCACATGGCGCCCACCTAGTCTCTAGGGCCTAGGAGGATTTGACGCGAACGGCTTATGCGGCGCCGCCCATCTCTCCTTCTTTAGAATCACCAATATAGCGAACTCGAAACCGGTGACCCCCAAATCCGACAAAGCCGCCGCCCGTATCGCCGCCGCCGAGGCGCGCACCGCGTTGTTCGATGCGGCGCCGGGTGCCGGCGCCTCGCTCGCCGCCCATTTCATGGCAACCTTCGATCCGGCGCCGGCAACAACCATCGCCGCCTATTGGCCGATGCGTAGCGAGATCGACACCCGGCCATTGCTGGCCGCCCTCGACGGCGCCGGCTGCCTCTGCCTGTTGCCGGTGGTGGCGGAGCGGGGCGCGCCGCTGCTTTTCCGCCGCTGGACGCCGGGCGCGGAACTGACGATCAGCGGCTTCGGCGTCTCCGAGCCGGGCGCCGATGCCGCCGAGGCGCGGCCCGAGATCGTCGTCGTGCCGTTGCTTGGCTTTGACGGCGAGGGCCGGCGCATCGGCTACGGCGGCGGCTATTACGACCGTACCCTGGCGGCGCTGCGCAAAGGCGGCAACCGACCGCTGACCGCGGTCGGCGCCGCCTTCGCCGGCCAGCGGCTTGACAGGGCGCCCGAGGAATCCTTTGATCAGCGCCTCGATTGGATCGTCACCGAAGCCGGCGCGACGCAATTCACCTGAGCTTGGAGCCTCGATGAAAATTCTCTATTTCGGCGATCTGGTCGGGCGCACTGGACGCACCGCTTTGTTTGACGGTATCGACGCGATCCGCGCCGAGCTGGAGCCCGATTTCATCATCGTCAACGGCGAAAACGCCGCCCACGGTTTCGGCATCACCGAAAAAATCTGCGAGCAAGTGTTCGCCGCCGGCGCCGATGTGATCACCACCGGCAACCACGCCTGGGACCAGCGCGAGATCATGAACTATATCGGCGGCGAGCCGCGCCTCTTGCGCCCGCTCAATTACCCGAAGGGCACGCCGGGCAACGGCGCCGGGCTGTTCGAGGCACGCGGCGGCGGGCGCGTCTTCGTGGCGCAAATCATGGGCCGGCTGTTCATGGACGCCATCGACGATCCCTTCGCCCGCATCGACGAAGAATTGGCCAAGCTGCGTCTTGGCGAAGGCACGGATGCCATCGTCGTCGATATCCATGCCGAGGCTTCTTCGGAAAGGATGGCGGTCGGCCACTTCCTCGACGGGCGCGTATCCCTGGTCGCCGGCACCCACACCCACGTGCCGTCGGCGGACGCCCAGATTCTGCCCGGCGGCACCGCCTATCAGACCGATATCGGCATGTGCGGCGATTACGATTCGGTGATCGGCATGAAAAAGGGCGAGGCCATCAACCGCTTCATCAAGAAGCTGCCCACCGAACGGCTGGAACCGGCGGAAGCCGAAGCGACACTGTGCGCCGTGTTCGTCGAAACCGACGACGCCACCGGCCTGGCCAGCCGCATCGAGCCGTTGCGCCGCGGCCCGCGCCTGATCCAGACCCGGCCCACTTAATGTCCGATCCGCCCGTGTCTGCATCGCCCAGGGAATCTGGCAAGGGCGGCACGGCGGGTTTCGCCGCCTTCCGGCATCGGGATTTCGTCTTCGCCTTTGGCGCCCGCATCGTCAACAACATGGCGACGCGCATGCTGCAGGTATCGATCGGCTGGGAAGTTTGGCGCATCACCCAGAGCGAATTGATGCTCGGCTATGTCGGCCTCGCCATGTTCCTGCCCAATATCCTGTTTTTCCTGGTCGCCGGGGAGGCCGCCGACCGTTTCCCGCGGCGCCGCATCCTGACCATCACCTATGCGGCGCAGGCGCTCACCGCGGCGATGCTGCTGTTCGCCTTTTCCGGTGACGATCCGGCCATCGGGCTGGTGCTGGCGCTGTTGTTCCTGATGGGCATGGGGCGCACTTTCGCGCAGCCGGCGAACCTGGCGCTGATCCCCAACCTGGTGCCCAAGGATGTCTTTCCCAACGCCGTCGCCTGGGCCAATTCGGGCCAGCATGTTTCGACCATCATCGGTCCGGTGCTGGGCGGCATTTTGATCGAGTATGGCACCGGCCGCGGCTTCGGCGCGACCTTGGCGTTTGCCACCGTCACCGTGCTGTTCGCCGCGGCCGCCCTATCGATCCTGATGATCCGTTCGCGCATCCAGAGCCTCAACCGGGCGCCGCTGACCATCGAAACCGTCTTCGCCGGCATGAAGTTCATCTGGAACCGGCAGATCATCTTGGGCGCCATCAGCCTCGATCTGTTCGCCGTCTTGCTCGGCGGCGCCACCGCCATGTTTCCGGTATTCGCCACCGATATCCTGCATCTCGGCGCCAGCGGCCTCGGGCTTCTGCATTCCGCCTTCGCCGTCGGCGAGGTGGCCTGCGCCCTGGTGTTGACGCAAATCCCGGTGCGCCGCCGGGCCGGCAGGAAGTTCTTCATCGCCGTCGCCATCTATGGCTTCGGGATCATCGCCTTCGGGCTTTCGGAAATCGTCTGGCTGTCGTTGGCCGCCCTTGCCGTCGCCGGCGCCGCCGACATGGTCAGCGTCTTCATCCGCCACAACATGATCCAGTTCGCAACCCCGGACCAGATGCGCGGCCGGGTGATGGCGGTGCACGGCGTTTTTACCGGCGGCTCGGCGCAACTGGGCGAGTTCGAATCGGGCGCCGTCGCCGAGTTCATCGGCCCCATCATAGTAGTTGTCGACGACGTAGATGAGGGTCAGGTCGGTCACCGAATAGAAGCCGTGGGCTATCCCGGGCGGGATGAAGACGCCCGTGAAATCCTCACCACTCACATCGATCGTCTGCGACGCCCCGTACGTTGGAGACCATGAACGCAGATCGTAGAGGCCAACCCTCAGGGTTCCCGCAAGACAGTGCCAATAGTCGGCCTGCTTGTGACCTTAGTGATGACCGTCATCGTTCGACCCCGCGTACCGTCAGCCTTCAGTGGTCTAGCTGGCACCGTCGTGGCGGTGGCGTTTTTGGCGTGCGGCCGTGGCGTTCATCTGCTCAACCGGAGCGGCTCCTGGCTTCTGGCCGTTGGGCTCTTCGTCATCCAAGTTAGTGTTCTGGGCGGCCTTGGGGCTCTGGTATCTGAGTACCGCACTGGGCTTATTCCGCTTCCATGCACATCAGCAATGATCGGGTCCTTGCTGGCCTGGACTGTCGGCGTGGTCCTAGCTGGTTGGCAGCCGCAGCGAATCTATGAAGATCCTGAAGATCACGATCCAGCCAATGCCGAGTGTCGTCAGGCCGATGGCGGTCTTCGATGAGTACTAGTGGGGTTATGGCTGCTAAAGTTAGCATAGACATGAGCACGAACTCAATGAGACGAACGAGTACCAGCTCCGCGCCGTCCAGTGACGGCGACGCTTGGGGTGTTTTGAGCTATGTCCTAGCGGGCATGCTGTTCTATGGTGGCATCGGCTGGCTGCTGTCAAGCCACTTCCATCAAGTGTGGATTTTTGTCGTCGGCAT
>NZAK01000100.1 GCA_002687515.1 Rhodospirillaceae bacterium | reverse complement strand
GGAACTGAGGCTCTTTGAATCAAACTTGCGCCGTTGGACCCTCGGATTTGGTTTTCACACAGCCTGGACCCTTTCCGGACATTAATAGCTTTAGCTTGTATCATTCCGTCGTGGTTGTATTCTGATCACACTTTAAACGGCGAGCGCGTGAATTTGGCGGCCAATACTTCCACTAGCAATGTGAAGGCCGCTCTTGAAGCAGGTGTCAGCCAATATCCGGTGAAGCCCTTTACCGCGGAGGACATGTCGAAACCTGTTCAGGCGATGGTAAAGCAATAGGTTAACGCGTAATCTGGCCCGAACATCAGCGAGGGTGAAATTAACATTATCGTGGCGAGACCTCCGAAATCAAAGGGTGTAGATCCGGTCGGACGCAAGCCTGCGTCCAAGCGCGGCGGTGGTAAGTCAAAGTATTACATAGCGACGGATGGCATCTACAAAACATCTAAGTTCGTCGGTATTAAAGGTAATGCAATTGGCGAGGCGGGGAAGCGCACGCCCGAGATCATCCACGCAAAACAGGCAGAGACACCGTCCGGCACTGCAACCAAGCCTGAAAGCGGCTCAGATGCTCCACAACTGATCGTGGACCAAGCAAGTAACAGCTCTTCCAATCCCGACATGGTCACCGATGCCGCCAAGCGGCGGGACGCCGATCCCGACATGGTCACCGATGCCGCCAAGCGGCGGGGCGCCGATCCCGACATGGTCACCGATGCCGCCAAGCGGCGTTCCCCAGATGCAGAGATTATCCGGGCCAGGAGTCGTCGCGCATCGACGAAAACGCAAATGGTCCCGGTCCAGGCACCAACCAAGGATGACGCAGTATCAAGTCCCGACAGCCCAAAGCGCCGCAGGGTTCCGCCAGAGGATGTCGTTAATGCCTTTGTCAACGATTTTGCCCTGGAGATTGACCGCCTGGGTATCGAGATGTCCGTGAAGCAGCGCGAAAGCATGAAAGTAGAATTCTCAACCCCGAACCAAGACTTGATCGTCGCCTTCGAAGCACGCGAATTACCGTTCGACAAGATTGTCGTCAAACAATACGACGGTCAGGTCCATGAGACCGGGGGAATTGACGCCTCGAAACGCGCGCAGCCGCAAGCATCCGAGTTTCTCGCCGCGCTCACCAATCTCCTCGGGCGCAAAACCGGCAAAGGCACCGCTGACGGAGAGGTTTCAAGAAATGTCCAGCATCGGGTCGCGCCGGCGCAAGACCACGGGACCCATTCATTTGCCTGGAACGGAACCCGCCTCAAACCCGGGGTTGCATCCGGCGGCAATGATCGGATTGTCCTGACAGCGGAGCTATTTGAAAGCAACACACAGCATAGTTGGCTCATCGAGTTGATCGATAGCAGGCAAGCGGTGGGAGACAAGCAGGATGCGGGCAAAGAGCTATCCCCAGCCGGCATCCGGCGTCTGCTGGCTCCGTTGTTGGTAGGGCTCGGTTCGGCCACGCATGGCGACGTCGGTTCGATCTTGTAACGGCAACGTTCTTTCCATTTTCAGCCGCAACAACCGAATACGGAAGGCATCTTCGAATGTCTGCTAGTGGCTAAAACCGGTCATTCAGCAGCGGAAAATCTATGTCCGCTCTTACCCCGAAAGCGGACCTCGCAGCCAAATAACCGCGCCCGCCGGCATCGATCTTGTCCGCGGTGGGCGGATTTAAGGGTAAGCCGCCTCAGGCGAATAGCCAGCCCGAAATGCCCAGCAGCGCAGCCGCCGGGAGCCCGAACAACAGGAGCCCGACCCTGGCCGCCTTGGATTCCTGTTCCACCCGGGAGGCGAAGTAATGATGCACGGCAAGGGTGCCCAGGCCCAGGCCCAACACCAGGACCGGCCAGGCGTACCAGGCGGAACCCGTTGATCGTTCAATCAGGAGTGTACCCCCAACGCCGAGAGCGGCGCCGTAGAGGAACCACCATAGGGTCTTCATGGCACGCGCCTAGTCCAGCAGCGTCCGGACGGTGTTCTTGGTGCCCCGGGGGGGCATGTCCATGTCCCACCATTCCTCGATCACGCGTTGGTCCTGATAGCCGAACACGCCGTCCATCTTGGTGAAGAAGGCATTGACCCGGTCCGGCAGGACGCGGTTCTTGGCGATCGTGATCTTGACCAGGTCGTGAATCACGGATTCGTTTTTCTTGGCGAAGGCGCAGACGGCAAAACAGGTGGAGCAGCCAGCCGTCGAAACCGCCCACCAGGTGCTGCAGGCAGGTGAATCCTCGTACCAGGTCTTGTGGCCGGGATTGTTCCATGGGCCCTGTGGCTCCCAGTAGGGCTCGGTTTCCTTGCTCAGGCAATCGGCCGGGCATTGCTCCGCACAGATCTTGCAGGTGCGGCAGAAATTCATGATGCCGGCATCGATGGGCTTGGTCGGTTCCAGGGGCAGGTCAGTTACCGCGACAAAGACCCGCTGCAGCGGTCCGTATTCGGGGCTGATCATGCGGTTGAGACGACTCAACTCGCCGAGGCCGGCCAGAACGCCGAAGGCCGGCGCGATCCCAAGCCCGTTGTACCAGGTCCCTTTCAGTCCCTGATAGCCTAGGACATAGAGGAAATTCTGCAGCCGGTCGGTGATGTTCCGCGCCTGGCCGTAGACCGAACCGGTGGCGGCGCTGGACAGCGCGTCCGGCATCGGCCCCGATTTCCGCTTGATCAGTTCCTCCGACATCTGGATGGAAAAGACGATGAGCCAGCGTACCTTTTCCGGGATCACCCGCTTCTCGCCGGTCTCGTAGGCCTGTTCCACGTTCTCGAACTCGATGCGCTTTCCGTCCTTGGAATCGACGGAATAGATGAGCTTGCGGGTGCGTTCGTCCAGTTCCACGAAGCCCACCTGATGCGCCCCGTAATGGCGGAGCGCCGTACGGATCATGCGCGAATTCTCCTCCGGTTTTCCCTCCCAGCGGGGGACGCCCAGTTCCTCGGGGCTCATGGGTTTCGGCCGGATGGTTCCCGACAGCTTCTGCTCGTCGCGATCCTTGGCGGTTTGTGCAAGGACGTCGGCCCACGATCCCCTGAAGGTGGGATCGACCGTGCCGCTTTGTCCGCCCGCGATATCCAGTGCCCGGTCGCGCAGTGTGTAACCCGGCCGGTCCTCCAGGATCCACTGGCGCATCTTTTCCCGGCGGCGCCTGGTCAGCTCCTGGGCCTTCTCCTCGCCCACATATTTGTGCCAGGAGACCTGCTGGATCTGGGTGGCATCGAATCGCTTGGTCGCGTCCCAATCGATATCCAACGTCGGCTTGTCCACCTCGCGCACCCACCAAGACCGCTTCCATTGGGCCATCGGCGAGGCCATGACCGAATCCAGATCATGGAAACTCTCGGCCGAACATTCCTCCGGTGCCTCGTCCGGGCCCAGATTCTCCATGCGTGCTTTCTTGCCCACGGTACTGGGGCGATTCATGGCTGCCTCCTGATTTCTAAGCCGCTGTCGGATTTCCGGAGTCCAATAGTAACGACGGCAGGATCGCCGATATTCCAGAGATGACTCCCGAAATCGGCCCCGATGATAGCCCAATGGCCCCCATCTTGGAACTGGGAACCGCTTCTGTCCACCCATAGCGGACATCGGCGGTTCAACGCGGTTTGGTGGCGGGAGGCTTTAATCGGTTACTGCATCAGCCCCGGTAGGTAGGTGGCGATGGCCGGGAAGACGGTCAGCAGAACCACCAGCAGTATCGCACATCCGACGTAAGGAGCGGCGGCCATTGACACCTCGGGCAGGGTCGTCCCCTTGGGCGCAACGCCCATCAGCACGAAAAGCCCAAGTCCAAAAGGTGGTGTGGCCAAACTGATTTCAAGCGCCAGCAGCATGATCACCCCGAACCAGATGAGATCGAAGCTGAAACTTTGGGCCAGGGGAAAGAATATCGGGATGGTCAGCATCATGATCGACACCTGCTCCATCAGCATGCCCAGAAACAATACAATCAGAAACATAACGGCGAGAAGAATCATCGGCGCCACTTGAATTTCCGTTGCCCATTCCAGCATCCCCGAAGTTGCGCCCGAGGAGGCGAGAATTTGGCTGAATGTGGAAGAGCCGGTGATGATCAGGAAGACCATGGCGGTCGTGCGCAGAGATCCGGTGACCGCCTTGACGACCGACTGCCAGGTCAGGCAGCGGAAGGCTGCCGCCAGGATGAGGACGCCGAGGGCGCCGAATGCCGCCGCTTCGGAGGGCGTCGCGATGCCCAGGAGGATCAGGCCGATCACCATGAAGACGACCAGCCCCATGGGCAGCAGATTGACCACCACCATTTTGACCTTGTAGCCCAAACTCATCCTTTCGACCGAATAACCGGGCGCCGCATCGGGATCGAATTTGACCTGTCCGAATATCAGCAAGGTATACATCAGGGCTAAAACCAAGCCCGGAAATACGCCGGCGATGAGGAGCTTGCCGATGTCGATTCTGGCGAGACTACCGAGCAGCACGGCGAGGGCTGAAGGAGGAATAATCATGGCCAGACCGCCGGTCCCCAAAATAGGCCCAAAGGCCATGTGCTTCTTATAACCGCGCTGGACCATCTCGGGCACCATCAGAGAGCCCAACATTGCGGTGTTCGCCATGCTCGATCCCGAAAGCGTCGCAAATACCGTCCCGCCGGCAACCGTCAGGTAGGACAGTCTGCCAGGCAGGCGCCCGAGCAAGGCGTCAAAGGCGTCGAAAACCCGGGCGGCGACACCGGTATGGAAAAAAAGCTCCCCCATCAGCAGGAATAGTGGGACCGGTACCAGAACAAAATTGGTTACCGCACTGGTCGAGTTTGCGGCCAGCAGCTTTAAGCCGACAATCGGCGGGAAAAATATCATCATGCCAACGGTGCTGACGCCGATGAAGGCGAAGGCCACAGGCATTCCCAGGATCATCAAAAAGATGACGACGCTGATCAGCAGTCCGCCGGCGGCATACCATTCCATCGGCTACATTCCGTCTTGACCCGGATCGCGTCCGGAATACATGTCGTCAACACCGATCAGGAAACGCAGAAATTCAAGCGCCGACAGGGTTAAGCCGGCAACGATGGCGGCGAAAAGTATCCAGGTGGGCATATCGATTGAACGCAAGTCGAAGTCATTTCGTTGGTAAGCATCCCAGCCCATGAGCGTTGCGAAATAGGCCACCAGAAGGCAGAGGCATATGCAAAGTATGTAAACAAGTTTAGCGGCAAGATAGCGTCCCAATGACGGCAATACGCCGACGATGGTCTCGACAAACACGTGGCCCTTGCCACGAACCAGCCAGGGGGCCGCCAGCATGGTCATGAACAGCAAAGCGTATTCGGTGACGGCGCTGGTCCAATAGGGCGGCTGGAAGCCCAGGACCCGCACCGTCACGTCATAGACGATGGACACGAAAACGCCAGCCAGCATGGCGCCGGCGATGACCGCCAGGGCCACGATGAAGAAGTCGTAACCTTTGCGCAGACTGCTCACCTCGAATTACTTCGCGCGGCGGCTACTCCTTGTAGAACTTCGCCCGCAGCGCGGCGTAATTGCCGGGCGCTTTCTGCTTGATGCGTTTCCAAGGAATGGCGTGGGCGCTGTTGACGAACTTTGTGCGCACGTCACCCTTGAGGTCAATGAGCTGCGCCCCGGCCTGCCTGAGTTTGGCGATATCCTCCAGGGCGCGCTTGCTGAAAGCGGCCGAACTGTCCCTTTCGAAAGCCACCATACGGGCGCTCAGGAACTTCCTGGTACCGGCGTCGAGACCGTTCCATTTGTCGCGGTTCATGATGATCACGATGTCCAGCTGCCACACCTTCGGATCGATCCGGTACTTGACAAACTTGTGCAGACCCAGATCGGTGAAGCCGATGGCCGGCCAGCCGAAACCGTCAACCACCTTGCGTTCCAGGGCGGTATAGATTTCCGGGGCGCTCATCATCACGTTGGTCGCGCCGAGTGATTGGAACCACGCCTTGTAGGGCGGCGCCGAGCGGAGTTTCATGCCGCTCAGATCGATGGCCCCATCGGCTTTCCGTTTCGGCGCCTTGGTCAGGTAGATGTGGAACCCGACGCCCCCCGATCCCCAGGCAAGGAATTTGGCGTTGAGTTTTTCACCAAAAATCTTGTCTAGCAGAGCCGTGCCGCCATTGGCGCGCGCTTCCTGGGGCGAGACATTACTGCCGAAAAGAACAAAGCCCTCGGGCACCGCGCCCTGGTAATAGGCGGGTGGCCCCATCAGCATGTCGAAGGCGCCGCTTCTGATGGCGGTGCCCTGCTGCCGGGTCGGCGTGACCTCGGGACCGCCGACATAGCGGATACTTAAGGGTGCCCCCGAGGTCTTATTGATCTCGTCGACAAACTTGAGAAACTGCTTGGTAAACAGCAATTGTTTCGGAAATGCCGAAATGGCCCGGACCTGATCCTTGGCCAAGGCTTCGGTGTGTAGGGCGAGCGCCAAAGCGGCGATCGCCACACCGATGACGGCGTAGTTCATGATTTTGGCTCGTTTTCTCATCATGATAATCTCCCAATAAACTCTGATGAAACTCAAAGTGTCGATTTTATTTGTATCCAGCATTTATTGCTGGTTGACGGAAATTGGTTGCAATGACGGATGCCCAGTTACACGGTAACACCACTCCATTATTTAAGTCGAGTTCTAGCGATATACTAATTGTCGATCCCGAGGATGCTCTTCACCTCCTTGTAGCTTTCCCGTCCAAAGGTTTTAAGGTCGTGGGTCAGATCGTCCGGCACCCAATCGAGCATGGCTGTCTTAAAGGTGGGGCGGGATTTCACCCGTTCGAACCAGTCGGTAACCCGCGGCAGACGACCTTCCCACATGCCTGACATGGACATCATGTCGAGGCGGTTGACGTACGGGATCAATGCGGTATCGGCGAGACTGAAGCCACCACCGGCGATCCACTCGGAGTCTATTAACGCCTCATCCATCATGTGGAGGTAGCGGTCGTAGAGTCGTATCTTGTCGGCAGCACCCGGGGCATCGAAGCCATCCATGACGTAATTCCTCTTTACCGCATGCCAGTCGGAGTAGATCGAGAGGTCCGGCGTGCTGTCGAGAAATTCCTTCACCTTCTCCGGGCCCAACCGGAGGATGGTGTGGCGGTGGGACGACACGAATGTGATGGCGGCACAGGCGGGGTGGAGATCCATGTCCACATCCTTGGTCCAGCACCGCATGCGGGCAAGTTCCTCCGGATTCCTCGGGCGCAGCGGTTGCTCCGGGAAAACATCGTCCAGGTACTCGCAGATCACCGTCGATTCGACGAACACCTTATCGTCGTGGACCAGGGTCGGGACCACCGCCCTCGGGTTCAATTTCAAATACTCTGGATCGAACTGGTCACCCTTGAGGATATCCAGATAGTGACCGGTCCAGTCGAGACCTTTTTCCGCCAGGACCAAACGGACCTTGGCGGCGCAGACGCTTGATCCATGGTGGTAAAGTTCGAGCATGGTTTCCCCCGTCGATGATGACGCCTGAATTCGCCCCCGACGATAGGCGAAATTTCGAGATCAGGGAACAGCGGACTGAGCCGCGGCCCCTGCCAGCAGGATGGCACGATCAGTCTGCCGACAGCGGCCCAATTTAGATTGATCTTTCCTCATCCAGACACACCACTCCAATCGATTTGTACCCTGCCGTGGGTTGCATCGACCGGTTGAGGCGGCAACCCTAAGCGGACATACGCAGGATTACGGCTTCTGTCAGCGAACAACTAAATCCTGTTATACAAAAAAACTTGCCCTATAACGCGGTCCATCAAGGAAATGCGTAACGACATATCCCAGCGTTTTGGGTCAAGTGACGGGCGCGCCCCGCCCGGAATCATTCTTCTTGAATGCTCTTTTTCGTGACACATCAAGAGAAACATAGTCAACCAAAAGTTAATACGATAGATTACCAAAAGAGAGGCGCACCGGATGGTTGTTTTGGAGCAGTCCCGTTCAGTGGGGGTTAGATGTGCGACGTAAAAAAAGCTGCGATAATTTGAGACGGTGAATGCGGCCAAGCCATTTGATCAGCCGCAAGCGACGGCATTCAGCAACCTCCACCGCAAATGATCCCTGCGCGCCCTGGTCATCGCTTATATTAGGGGAGGTAACAACATGCCAGAAATAAGCGGTTCCGCCGCCTTCGTCATCGTACTCGTCGTGCTTGCCGTGGTGCTGATTATCATGAGCGTCAAGGCCGTGCCCCAGGGAATGGAGTACACGATCGAACGTTTTGGCCGTTATACCCGAACCTTGCATCCGGGATTTCACACCATCGTTCCCATCATCGACCGCGTCGGCGCGAAGATGAACGTCATGGAAACGGTCCTCGACGTGGACCGCCAGGAGGTTATCACCAAGGACAACGCCATGGTCGCCGCCAACGGCGTGGTCTTCTTCCAGGTGATCGATGCGGCCAAGGCGGCCTATGAGGTGACCAGCCTGCAAAACGCCATGCTCAATCTAGCCATGACCAATCTGCGCACGGTCATGGGATCAATGGATCTGGATGAACTTCTTTCGCAGCGCGACCACATCAATGCGCGGCTGCTGACCGTCATCGACGATGCGACGACGCCCTGGGGGGTCAAGGTCACCCGCGTCGAAATCAAGGACATCGAGCCGCCCCGCGACATCGTCGAGGCGATGGCCCGCCAGATGAAGGCTGAACGCGACAAACGCGCCAATATCCTGGAAGCCGAGGGCCTGCGCCAGGCGGAAATCCTCAAGGCCGAGGGCGAGAAACAAGCCATCATCCTCGAAGCGGAAGGACGCAAGGAATCCGCTTTCCGCGACGCCGAAGCTCGGGAACGCTTGGCTGAGGCCGAAGCCATGGCGACGGAAAAAGTCTCCGATGCCATCTCCAAGGGAAACGTCCAGGCGATCAACTATTTTGTCGCCCAGAAATACATGGATTCGCTGAAGGAATTCGCCCAGGGGCAAAACCAAAAAGTGGTGTTTATGCCGCTTGAGGCGTCAAGCGTGATTGGTGCCATCGGCGGTATTAGTGAAATCATCCGTGAAACCTTCGGAAATGACAGCGATGGATGAATTTTTCGCCGCCGTCGAGTTTTGGCATTGGTGGGTGCTCGCCGCGATATTGATCGGCATCGAAATATTCGCCCCCAGTGCCGTACTTATTTGGCCGGGCATCGCCGCCGGCGTCGTCGGCTTCGTCGTGCTGGCCGATGCGGATATCGCGTGGGAGCTTCAACTGGCTCTGTTCGCAGTGATTTCGGTAGCTAGCCTGTTTGGCTGGCGCTACTACGCCCGTTCCCGGCCGACCGCCACCGAGGACCCGGAACTCAATCTCGGCGGCGAGCGCCATGTCGGGCGGATTTTGACCCTCGATGAACCCATCGTCGATAACCGGGGACGGTTGATGATCGACGGGGTCATTTGGAAAATCGAGGGCGATAATCTCGAAGCCGGCACGCCTGTCAAAATCGTCGGCGCGGAGGGTGTCGTGCTTGCCGTCGAGGCCGATTTGGAAGCGTAGACGATGATCCCCGTTCGGACATCCGTTGAAGTCGCTGAAATCCCTGGCGCGGTCATCGGGCTGATCATCGCCAATATTGTCGTATTCCTGGTCCAGATCGGACTTCCGGCGGAGTTCACGGAACAGTTCATCAATCAAAACGCCTTGGTGCCGGGCCGTTATACCAGCCCGGAGGTGGCGGAAAAGTTGGCTCTCGATCCGGGGAATTTTCTGCCCTTCCTGACCAATTCCTTCATGCACGTGGGTTGGCTGCATCTGATCGTAAACATGTGGACGTTGTGGTTGTTCGGCGGCGCCTTGGAGGAGCGGCTGGGCGCGTTGCGTTTCGTTTTGTTCTATCTCGCCTGCGGCCTGGTCGCCAGTCTCTCCCACTTTGCCATTAACTTTAATTCCGCCATACCGGCATTAGGGGCCTCGGGCGCCATCGCCGGTATACTGGGCGGCTTCGCGCTGCTCTATCCGAGGGCGTCTGTCACGCTGCTGACCCCGATCTTCTTTTTTCCAATATTTTTTCGCCTGATCGCCGCCGTCTACATGGCGTTGTGGTTCGCCTTCCAGATCGTGCCCGGCGTCGCCACATTGTTTGCGCCCGAAAACACCGGCGGCGTTGCCTGGTGGGCGCATATCGGCGGATTTATAACCGGGTTCGCCTTGATCCGCTTTATCGGCGTCTCCAGGAACCCTCGGGAAATTGGGCCGGTGCGCGAAAGGCTCCAGGAAATCGGTGCGCCCCGCGAACGGGTTTTGAGGATCGATACCGGGCGGCCCGGCCGCCGTTTCAGTGACATCCCGACGCGCCAGGTGGGGCGGTTTCTACAGGCGGCGCCGGGCGGCGGGGCCGGAGACGGTTCAATATTGGAACGCGCCCAGGCCGGGGTCCGAAGATTGCAGGAGCAAAGCCGCGGCGCTACGGCGCCGTCCTTGATCCCCGCGACCGGCGGCGACCTGGATCGGGAGGACACCAGGCAAGGAAACCCCTGGGCCAGCGTTGACGCATCGGCCGGACAAATATCGCAAGCGGACGAGGACGAGGCGCTGGCCCTGATCGGTCAATTGCGCGCAGGCGCGATTTCGGCCGAGACGGTGGCAGAGCTGGAAGGTTACAGAGAGGATATTTCCACCGGCCGGTTCGAAACGATGGACCTCGACTACCTGCGCGCCCTTCACGCACGCCTGACGTAAGCACGGAGGGCGTGGCGAAAGCCGGGAACGAGGCATGAGTGAGACAACCTCAAACAGTGGCCGAGACGGCGGCTTCGAGGCCCACTTTGAACAATATATCAAGCCGAAGCTGTCTGGTTTGGAGGATGGGCGGATCAACGCCCGGGCAGCATCAAGGAAACGGTTGCTGGTTGCGGCTTTCGGCATCCTGGCCTTGGTTGCCATCGTATTATTTTTACGGGCGCGGTTCGATATTTTGAAGGAATTCGGTTTATTTGAATCGGCTATATTGGTCTTATTCGTTGGCGGTTCAATTTATGCCTGGGTGCGCCGTCCTCGTTCCCGGCATATTGCTGATCGCAAGCAGGCCATAATCCCCGAGATCCTGAAATTCGCCGGCGATTTCCGATACCGTCATGATGGCAAGATTGCCGAAGATATTCTCAACAATTCGCGTCTCTTCGGTTATTGGGATAAATACGAAAGCGAAGACCTGATAACGGGGAGTTATTTCGGCCGGCGCTTTCAGTTTGCCGAGGTCACGTTGACCGACACTCGCGGCGAAGACGAAGACGTGGAATTCAATGGCTGCCTTGTTTTCTTGGAGATGACATCGGCCAGGGGCCTGACGGTCGCCACAAAGCACAAGGGCAAGATTTCAAAATTTTGGGACCGAACTTTTAGATCGACCAAGAACCTAACGTCGATTGACTTCGGCGATGCCGAATTCGGTGAAAATTTCGAAGTCCATTCGGATGACGAGGCCGGTGCCCGCGCCTTGATCACTGGGCAATTAATCCAGGCAATGTCGAAACTGGGTGAATTGCGGGATGCCGAGGTAATCGAATTTGGCACCAATGGCAAAACCTTCCTGCTCAGAATTGAGACCGAACGTGACCTGTTTGAGCCTGCCAGAATTAACGACACTGCCTTAACGCCAAATGACTCACGCAGGTTTCTCCAACATGTGCGCGAAGTCCTGAATATTGTCGAAGTAGTGGCATTGGCGATGGACCCGCAGGACCGGGATCGCAACGGCGGTCCGTCGGCTTCCGATTCCCGATCGCGAGCGCAATAATTCCCTAACACGAGCCGCCGTAGACAGTTCGCCGGGCCGCTTCAAGCGTTCCCCCAGAAACTTGAGTTTCCCGCATTTGCCAGCGGCGTCGACTTCGCACAGCGGCACATTCCCGTGGTCCATGTCAACCATATGGAACCTCTTATTAAAGGTCTCGGCGAGGCCGGAATGCCAATGTCCGCTTGTGGCTGAGACAGTTGAAGAACTCCGATTATGGTCGAGTTCTGGTGTCCGCTTATAGAAGCAGCGGACATTCATGCCCATTCAGAAAACGCAGAATATTTGTATACCGGCCGAAGTCCGAGAATGGCCGTTCTCGGAAGCCCGAATTTGAATCGATGAATGTCAGCCTTTCGTTGTAAAACGATCACCTTAAGGGATGGTGGCGCATTTTCGAAGCGCGCCAAATGCCAAAAGCCGGAAGAACATGTGCAGAAGGCCCGCCGGCCGTGCTAGTCTCGCCGCCAAGCAAAGCAAGGCCTGAACGGAGCCGACCATGGAAATCCAGCTTTACTACGCGCCAGTGACCTGTGCGCTTGCCCCTTACATCACGCTCACCGAAGCCAGCGCCGAGTTCGAGGTGCGGGCGCTTAATTTCCGTAAACAGGAGAACCGCGCGGCGGACTACATGAAGATCAATCCCAAACACAAGGTGCCGCTGCTGGTGGTCGACGGGCAGACGCTGACCGAGAGCACCGCCATCCAGATCTGGATTGCGCGCAATTTTCCCGAAGCCGGGTTGCTGCCCGCCGATGCCTGGGACGAGGTGAAGGCAATCTCGCTGATGTCCTGGTGTTCTTCGGGCATTCATCCCTATCTCAGCCGCATCAATTCGCCGCCCAAGGTCTGCGATGCGCGGGGCGCATCGGACAGCGTGGTCCGGCTGGCGAAAGGGTTTTTGCGCGAAGCCCTTGGCATCGCCGACGGGATGCTTGCCGGGCGGCAAACCTTCTTCGATCATTTCACGGCGCCGGATGCGCATTTCTTCTGGTGCTGCCGCCGGGCCACCCAGTTCGATCTCGAGCTCACCGAATTCGCCAACTGTTCGGCCCATTTCGAGCGCATGCTGGAGCGCGCCAGCGTGCAAAAACTGCTGGCCTACGAGAAGCAGGTCCTGGACGCCTTCGCCGAGGCTGCCTGAGAGAACGCCCCTAACCGGTTCCCCGTTAAAAAGTCCTTCGCTGCGCTCAGTGTACTTTTTACCGAATTAATTTTGGACAAATTCGTCCTTGAGGCGGCTCGGCGAACGAATTTGGCATGGTTTCCCGGCCCGATCCCTGATCGGACCGGTACGGAATTGCAAGCATTTGGGCAATTTCGCCCAAAAGCTTGCAATTATCGCCATGCGAAAAGAAGGCGCAGGGCCGCCCCAAGCCTTCG
>NZAK01000099.1 GCA_002687515.1 Rhodospirillaceae bacterium | reverse complement strand
GCCGTGGTGCCAATCCACCACAAGTGGTGCGCCCACGGACATTTGGGATGTCCGGGAGCCTTGCAACGCCGCCCGAAGGGTCGTTTTTCCCGTCCCCTCGGGGTGTCGAAAGGGCTTGCCGATGGGCGCCGCATCGCCGGCACCCTTCCTCCTACCGGGGAAACGGGAAAAGCGATCGTAGGGGTACAAATTAGATGATACAGGCCACTAGCACCAATTGAAAAAAGGCAACATCGATGTCCGGCGACAACCAATCCTTCGATCCCGACAGCGCCGACGGGCTCGCATATCCGGAACAGGAAAATCCGGGCCGGGAAGCCAAGGCGCGCCGCGGCGCCGACACGGAAATGGATATTTTCGACGGCATCCGGGGTGCCGGCGGCGGGCCGGTCGAGCCGGTGCGCCTCGGGCCTGAGGATCTGTTCTGCTTCTCCTGTCACCGGGACGTGCCCTGCTGGAACGCTTGCTGCCGGGGCGCCGACATCACGCTGACGCCCGGCGACATCCTGCGCCTCAGCACACATTTCGGCATCGCGCCCGCCGAATTCCTGGAACGCCACACGGTTCCGGCGATCTGGGAACAGGCGGATTTACCGGTCGCCAAGCTGCGCATGGGCGCCAGCCTGGAAGAAGGAGGCGGTGATGGCAAAGGCGATTGCCCATTCCTGGCCGGCGACGAGGGCTGCGGCGTCTATGCCGAGCGTCCCGTCACCTGCCGCTATTATCCCTTGGGGCTGGCGTCGGTGAAGATGAAGGGCGACGAGGAAAAGAACAGCTTTCATTTCCTGGTGAAGGAAGACCACTGCAAGGGACATGGGCTAGACAAGCTGCAGAGCATCAGCCAATACCGGGACGAGCAAGGGCTCAAAAACTACGACAAAATCAACCAGGGCTGGATCGACATCCTGATGAAAATGGCCTCCTGGAAGACCCTCGGCGGGCCGCAGGGCAAGGAAATAGCGGCGCAGACCAAGCAGATGTTTTTCCTGGTCTCGACCAATCCGCCCGGCTTCCGGCAATTCGTGCTGGAAACCAAGTTCCTCGACACCTACTCCGTCGATCCCGAATTCGTCGAACGGATCAAGACCGACGACGAGCTTCTGACCTGCCTCGGCTTCGATTGGCTGAAGAACGTCATGTTCAACGAGCCGACCATCGCGATGAAGGAAGCGGTCCTGCAAGAAGCCGTCGCCAAGGCGCGCGGCGATCTCGGCGCCAGCTAAGGCGGAACCGGCGCAATTCGGGCTGACGAATTTACGCCCGTCATAGCTTAATTTACGCGTGCGTCCTATATCTACCAATAGAAGCCGTTCGATCAAAGGCAAGCCAATGCCGATGAAAAAACCTCTGTTTATTCTTTTTGTCCTGCTGGTGGCATGCGCTGTTGCATGGCCTCGGCCGGCCGGCGCCGGCGCGAAAAAGACCGGCATCATCCTGCTGCATGGCAAGGACGATGACCGCAAATGGATCAAGCCCCTGGCCGAGGCCCTGGATGATGCGGGGTTCCTCATCGCCACGCCGCTCATGCCTTGGAGCCGGGATCGCATCTACGACCGCAGCTATATGGAATCGCTGGCGCAGATCGACTGGACGGCGAAGGCCATGAAAAAGCTCGGCGCCGAACGGATATTTGTTGCCGGTCACAGTCTGGGAGCGAATGTCGCCCTCGGATACGGCTCGCGCCGCACTGTCCCCGCCGGCATCATTCTGCTGGCGCCGGCTCATTTGCCGAGTGGCAGGGTGTTCGCCAAACGGACGGCGCAGAGCCGCAAGCTGGCGCGCCAGATGGTGGCGCAAGGCAAGGGCCGGGAAAAGCGCGAATTCATCGATTTCAACCAGGGGCGCAAATCAACCGTGACCACCACCGCCGACATCTATCTCAGCTGGTTCGCGCCCGGCGGCCCGGCCAACATGCAATTGAACGCGCGGGCGCTGACGCCCAGGCTGCCGGTCCTTTGGGTGGCCGGCGATCAGGACCATGTGGCATCGGTCCTCGCCAAGCGGATGGCTTATGGTCCGCTGACCATGAACCAAGGCACCAAATATGTCGAAGTTGCGGGCCGGCACCTGGATACGCCGGCGCGCGCGGCGCCGCATATCGTCGCCTGGATCAAGGAACTGGATAAATCCGGGAAATAGGGCAGCCAGGATATAAACCGGCGGGCACCGGATGCGCACCCCGCGGGCCGGCTCGATAGGCCACCGTCAGCCGCCTGGTTTCAGCGCTTTCCAGACTTTCTTGTTGGTTTCAAAGGCCAGTGAATCATGCTGAAAGACGATGCATGACTTGAGCGTCGTTACCGTGCCTCTGGTGTACTCGCGGCGGCATTCGTCGATTATTTCGGAAGTCCGCAATTGCCCCGCGGGCGGGCCGAGATTGACTTTTTCGTCATTGACTTGGCGCCAAGCCTTTTCGACTTGGGCCGGATCATCGGCAAATCCGGTTGGCATTTTGTTGATCACCCGATTGAGATATCGCATCGCGGTAATGTTGGTGCTGTCCGCTTCGAAGATATTTCTGGCAACCGAGCGAAGCGCGCCGGTGGTGTTCTCTATTTCAAGCGCGGTATGCGGATGTGTGTCTTTGGGCCCTGGAACCGGAATTAAGGACGACATCGCCGCCACAGAAATTGCGGCGCCGCCCGCGCCGAACTTGCGGATCATGGATTCGGGCAGGCTGATCGAAACCGACGAAAAATTACGCAATGATTTTATCGATGCCTTGCCGGTGACATCGATAAGTATTTTGAGGCCATCCGGCCCGGCAACGGCCAAAGTAAGCGCTGAGCTTTTGGACAGTTTGTAGGCGGTTCCGGGCATCGGCGCCCGGCGATGTTCCTGCAGGCAAACAGTTGAAAACTCCGCCTGGCAGACGCCGTTTTCACAATTGAGGGGAATCGGTTGCGCCGAGGCGAGCAAACCCAATATTTGCGGCGCCGCGGCGGCGCTGGTGGGCAGATAGGTCATGGCGGTAAGTGCCGAGGTAACGATTACAGAGAAAATCCGATTGCGCATGGGTCTCTCCTTCACGGCGTTCGATAAAGGACTTTAACACATGTTCGCCCGAACCGGTACGCGCCGGACCGCATGCCCCATTTGCGGAAGTTCTAAATGGCGGCGGTCAAGCTAGCGATTCCATGATTTCCCAATGGGAAACTGGCGTCAGGAACAGCATTTTGAAGCCTTGTTCGGCGAAGCTGTCAGGCATGATTCTGTGTAAACTCGGACCCTTGGCATCATTGATCCCGTGAAATGCGTAGATGCGGTAATCGATTTGTTCGGCGAATTCGAACAAGGCTGCCGATTCGTTGGTGGCACCGGCCAGAAACTCCATCAGGATAATCGGAGAATCACGGCGAATGGTCTGTTCGGCGCTTTTGGCGATCTCCAGGTCGGTACCGTCGGTGTCGATTTTGATCGCTCCGACAATTTCATCGGTATGATCCTTGGCCCAGCCGTCGATGGTCACCGCTTCGATGCTATGTTCGGTTGGCCCGGCGGTGGATTGCCGGCCGTCCAGATAGGTGGCACCGAAATAGTGGCCCGGCGTCACCGCATAGGTGCCGGCCTTGGCCGACACCGCTTTCGCCACCAATGTGATGTTGTCCGCCCGTGACTGATTTTTCGCGAACGCGGCGCAGGCGCGCCGGTCCGGCTCGAACCCGTAAACCTGGGCAACCCGGGGCGCCATATAAAGGGAGTAGTAGCCGATATGGGCGCCCACATCCAAAAAGATTTGGCCCCCATCGAGAAGCCGCGCCAGCAGTTCCTCGGCGCCCCAGTCGACGTCGGCGCCGGTATAGTAAATCTCGCTGCCGTTTACGCTCCAGGCCGGCGCGTGCAGGCTCAAACCGGTCGGCAGCTTGATATCGATGCCCCGTTTCAACAGGCGCTTTGTTATCTGGCGCACCAACAGCCGGGATAGGAAATTGCCGTACCCGACCCGGCGGATGAAAGTCATCGAAAACATTGGTCGGCGTCTTTCCTGGTGCGGAGGATGCAAAACGGGCGTACCGCTCCTATATTGGGACGCGGCCCGCAAAATCGAGCCAAATCGCCACTCAAGGGAAAGTCTTGAAGTCCGAGGTGCCGTCTTCTTCGATCAGGCGCGGCAGGTCCAGTTCCCAATCCAGATATGCCTGCATCGCCGCCGGACCGCCCTTGGGGCCGTCATAGGCTTTCAAGAATACGTCGTCGGCTTCGTCGGCCATGTTTTCCGGCCCCTCGGCCAGTTCATGCCCCGCCGCCGTCCAGGCCGGCGTGCCGCCGGATAAGACATGGATAGGCGCCGAGGTGAGCGCCGCCGCTTCGCCCGCCGCCAGCCGGGCCAGAATACCGTCTTCGGAGGTCAGGACCAGATGTCCGTGGGCGGGAAGCGCCGCCAGGCCGGTTTCCAGGCGCGAACGCACGGCGAACCAGGCGCCGGGAATATGGCCCTGGCCGTAGGCGCGGCTGTCGGCGAGATCGACAACCAGAGTATCGCCACCAGCCAGCATGGATTTAAGCTCGGCGGCATCCACTTCAACCGCCTCGGCGCCATCAAGGCCATGCACCAACGACCGGTGCCGGCCTTGCACCAGCTCGGCGCCCTGGAAGCCGCCATCCAGCACATGCACATCGGTCCAGCCCATCTGGATCAGCCAATGGGCGGACATGACGGCGCGCACGCTGGCATCGTCGATCAGCACAATGCGCGCGTTCAGCGTACCGACAAAAAGATCCGTCCCCTGCACCAACTGGCCGCCGGGCGCATGGATGGCGCCGGACAAATGGCCTGTTTCGAATTCTTCGGTTGGACGTACATCGAGAAGATAAAGCGACCGGCCTTCGTCTTCGCGCCAGATATCGACCTCGGCCAATGTGGTGAATTTGACGCCGTAGCGTTCGGCGACGCGGGCGGCGGCCTCTTGCGCCCGCTTCAATCCCTCCGGCCCGGGCGGCGGCGCCACCTCGGTGCCGCCGTGGCCGCATTGATAGCCGGACAACTCCCAGCCCATGGTGCCGTTCCTGAGCGCCATCACACGGTTGGGAATCCCGGCATTGATCAGCGATTGGGCGCCGATGATGCTGCGCGTGCGCCCGGCGCAATTGACCACCACCGTGGTATCGGGATCGGGCGCCGCGTCAAACACCCGGTAGACCAGTTCGACGCCCGGCGCATCGATGCCGGTGGGAATGTTCATGCGGTGGTATTCATCAAAGGGCCGGCTGTCGAGGACGACCAGATTTTCGCCGGCCTCGATCAAGCCGTACAGTTCCTCGGCAGAGATGTTGGGCGTCCCCTCTTGATGCTCGACAAATTCGCCGAACGCCTTCGAGGGCACGTTGAAACCGCTGAACAAGACATAGCCGGCGTCTTTCCAGGCATCGATGCCGCCGGCCAGGATCGAAATATCCGAATATCCGAATGTGCCCAACCTTTGCGCCGCCCTTTCGGCCAGTCCGCCGCCGGCGTCGCAAAGCACCAGGCGCACCGATCTGCGCGGCACCAGATCGTCGATTCCGAGTTCCAGCCGGCTCAGCGGCAAGGAGCGCGCCTGCAGGATATGGGCGCCCGTGAAGGCGCCGGTTTCGCGCACATCGAGGAGCGCCAGTTCGCCGCCGCCGGTGATCATGGCGCGCAATTCCGGCGCGCCCACGGTGGCCGCGTTTTGAGCGCTCATGGCTTTTCCTTAAGCGCCGGGGCGTTCGTACTTGTCGCGCTTGACCCCGTCCATGTTGCGCCCCTCGATGCGGATCAGACGGGTTTCGCCATCGCGCGCCGGCGAATGCATCTCGCCCACCTGCCACGCCGACGCATCGCCCGGGTTCTGGTCGAAGCTGCGCACCTCCTCGACCTTGCCCGGCCTATCGCCATCGGGATCGGCCAGCTTGCGCCATTCGGTCATGCGGGTGACGCCGCTGGCCTGGCCGTAGATCGCCCAGGCATCGGCGTGATCGTGCGGATTGCCGACGCTGGAACCCTTATAGACATGGGCGATGATGCAGAATCCCAGATCGGGGTCTTGATAAAGGATATTGCGCGGCGAATCGGCGTCCGGGCCGAGATGGGTTTGGATAAAATCCTCGTCCTGCAGCGCCACTTCCAGAAGCTGGCGCACCTTCTCAACGCCTTCCGGCCCCGGCTGTTCGATCAGCGCGGCGCGGCAATCGCCTGAAAAACTTTCAATTGTAACCGTCACGTCCTTACCTCCTTGGATGTATTCTAATCTCCATGATATCGCCCAAGCCGGGGAAATCAATGGGGCGCTTGGTTATCGCAAGATCAAGCGGCCTGGCCGAAATCGTTCAGCTTGGGCATGATCTCGCCGTTGAACAGTATCAGCCGATACCGGACAACCAGTGCTCGATACATCATCCGCAGTTAGAGCGGTTCCGGAGAGATATGAATCAATTTGATGGGAACAAATCGGTTTTCCGGGTAGGCGCGGTGCGTAGCGCGATGCGGATCCATCGGGCAAGTATCGCAACGCCCCCGGGGAGCCGATTTGACCCACCTGAGGCCGGGTGCTTTTACCCCGTGGACGTCGTCGCACATCTTTGCCGATGCGAAGGCATCGCCATGCGACGCGCTCCTCGCCCACCTGGGACCAACGTGGGGGCAAAATCATCCCGGTCAAATGGTTCATATCTATCCGGAACCGCTCTAGTTGCTGCGCGGCGGCGGTGTATTCGACCGGCAAATAACCGCCAGCAACCGATGTCCCGGCATGCGCCGGCAAGAACAGGACCGATAGCCCGGCCGCGACGGCGGTTAATAGCAGGAAATGTCGAATCCCCGGCATGTTTCCCTATCCCCTTGCGAACGCCGTCTTACCACGATCGTAGGGCTGCAAATTAGATGATACAGGCCACTAGGTGCAAAGGAATATACCTCGGTTTCCGTAAATTCCGGCCCCAATCCCAAAATATCCCGGTTATCCACAGAAAAATCCTCTAAATATAGTGGTGGCTCTTGTTGCTATCCCCTAAATATAGTAGAACCTGCAACATATTGGGGTTCAAGGGAATCGCGGCAAATTGCCGCTTTTGAACCCAAGGGGATCACAACATTGCGCGGATCGGCTGCCTTCGGTTCGCGATTTCAGGGGAGCTTTAATCAAATGGCCACGGATTTCGAATGGACGCCGGAGCGGGTCGAGGAATTAACCAAATTCTGGGCATCGGGGCTGTCGGCCAGCGAGATCGGGCGCCGCATGGGGATCACCAAGAATGCCGTTGTCGGCAAGGTGCGCCGGCTCGACCTGGCCATGCGCCGCCAGCCGCCGCCGCCGAAGCGCCCGATAAGCGTCGTCACCCTGGACCGGCTCAAGGCCGATATGTGTTCCTGGCCGACCGGCGAGCCCGGCCAACCCGATTTCAGGTTTTGCGGAAAAGTCGCCGTCGAGGGCAAGCCCTACTGCGCCGAGCATTGCGCCCGGGCCTACATTCCGTCGACCAAGAAAAAGGTCGGCGCCGCTGCTTGATCGACCGCTAGCCCTCCTGGCCATCGAAACTCAGGGCGCCGTCCTCGACCAGGTTTTCCGCCGTTTCGATGAGGCGCCGCATGGCTTCGTCGAAACGGTAGCCGGGAAGCCCTTCGCGGAATTGGAACAACAAATCCTCGACGTAAATTTTCACCGAATTGTCGCTCATATTGGCGTAAAGTTTCTTGCGCAGCTCGGCGTTTTCTTCCGAGGAATGCAGCAACACCAGGATATCGTCATGGGCGGCGGTTCCAAGCAGCGCCTGGATGCCGGTATTGTTGGCGGTCTGGAGCCGGTCGAGGAATTCGTTGTAGCGTTCGGCGCGGGCTTCGCGGGCAACCGGGTCCAAAAGGTCATTCAAATGCCGGCTTAGACGCGCCAATCCGTCGCGATCGACAACCGTGCGCCGATCCTCGAGGATGATCTCGAAACGATCTTCGTTCACCCTGTTGACTTCGATATCCATCGGTCCGTCATCGGTTGCCCGTCATCGATTTCAGAGTGCAATAATACGATTGCACGGGTTTGCGCGAAACACAATAGATCGGAATTGTTTAACGGGCCGTTGACTGGTACCAAGCGCCCGGAATATTACGCATGGCTTATTTGGATCACCTTGAAATTTGCAACCGCCACGACCTTGCCGGGTTCCGCCGATTGCGCGCGGCGGGAATGGATATCGGCCTGGTGCGCGCCGATCTGGCGGACGCATTGAGGCGATTCGACGATGTCATCGATGCCGACGGCGCCGGGCTTTGCCTCAATGACCGGTTGGCCGATTTCGAGGGCCGTTCCGCCGCCGTTGCCGGGCTGGTCGACGAGCTGGCGGCGGCGGGCCGTCTGCCCAGCCTGCGCGGCGAGATGTATCCGGTTGCCGCGGCTTACGACGATCCGCCTTTGTTGCAGATCGACCGCGCCGCCGTGCCGCCTTTCGGCATTCTGGGTTACGGCGTCCACGTCAACGGTTTCCAGCGCCGCGCCGGCGGCCGGCTGCATATGTCGATCGGACGAAGGGGAGCGAACCAGACACTTTGTCCCGGCATGCTCGACAACATGGTCGCCGGCGGCCTGCCGATCGGGCTGAGCCCGTTGCAGAATGTCATCAAGGAATGCAACGAGGAAGCCGGCATTCCGGCACCGCTTGCCGGGCGCGCCAAAGCGGCGGGCCGCATCAGCTATGTCATGGAAACCGAAGACGGATTGCGCCAGGACACCATGTTCTGCTTCGATTTGGAACTGCCCACCGATTTCACACCGGTCAACCGCGACGGCGAAGTCGCGGAATTCATGCTGATGCCGGTGCAAGAGGTCATGGAAATCATCCGCGACAGCTTTGCTTTCAAATTCAACTGCCCCTTGGTAATTCTCGATTTTCTGATCAGGCACGGCATCCTTGGCGATGACGAGCCCGAATACGCGGCGCTCAGATCGGGCTTGCGCGGGGGCCTCTAGACCGGCAAAAGTCATCATAGTTTTGAAACACCCCTAAGATCAGGAGACGCCAAAATGGCAGAGCAAAACTGGACCGTGTACCTATCGGGTGAAATTCACAGCGACTGGCGGGAAGTGATCAGGGACGGCTGCAAGGACAGGAACCTGCCCGTCGAATTGCTGACCCCGGTGACCGATCACGAAGCCAGCGACGATTGCGGCACCGATATCCTGGGGCCTGAAAGCAATCCCTTTTGGAAGGATCACAAGGGCGCCCGCCTCAATGCCATCCGCACCCGCACCCTGATCGAAAAGTCCGATATCGTGGTCGTCAAGTTCGGTGAAAAATACAAGCAATGGAACGCCGCCTTCGATGCCGGCTTCGCCGCCGCCCTGGGCAAGCCGATGATCGTCATGCACGGCGAAGAACATACCCACGCGCTGAAGGAAGTCGATGCCGCCGCCTTGGCGGTCGCCGAAACGCCGGATCAGGTGATCCGGGTTCTTGGCTACGCCATCAACGGGACGCTTTGAAGGCGGTTTCGATCCTGCCGCCGGCGGCGATCTGAAAGAGGCTCAGCTCGACGAAATCGAACGCCGTGTAGGGTTCGGCGGGGGCGAAAAACTCGACCCCGGCAAAGCCGCGCCAATCGCCGTTTTCATCGCGGCTGAACACGTCTTCGAAGCGCAGCAGCGCGGTCCGCGCCTGGATCAGGCCATCCTTGCCGCGTTGCAGTTCGATCTCCAGCCGGCGCGCCGGCGCCGATGCGAATTCGACCTGGATGACGGCCGGAAAGATGTCGTAATCGCCGAACACCATATTGAAGAAAATGGCGGCGCCGGGCGGAATGTCGCCGTTCTTGACGGTGAAATCGAAAACAAAGACCGCGTTGTTGGGCGTCAACGGGCCGTCTTCGTCGGGCCAATCCTTGTCGGGCGCCGACGCCGACAGCGATAGATCGGTCCAGTTGGACCCGCGGCTGGCGCCATGCACCTTGCTACAGCCCTCACAAAAGATGGCCCGGTCCAGAAGTTCGGCGGGAAAACGGTTGTCGAAATCATCGCCCGCATAGACGCGGACGACGCCGTCCCGGTTGAGATCGGGCAAAAACTCGCCCGGCGTCAGCATGCCGTCGCCATCGGTGTCGGCCGGGCCGCCCGCGTCCGGCGCCAGGAACGCCGACCGGATAAGCTCTTTCGTATCGGTAAATCCGAAGCCGTCCTTGTCGCCGATGCGGATGAAGCGGAAGGGCTCGGCGATGGCCGGCGCCGGCGCGCACAGGATTGCGCCCAGGGCCGATGCCAACAAAATGCGCCGGGCGCCGCTTTTCACAGGCTTTCGATGCCGGTCATGGCGACGACCTCGGCCGGCGTATGGCCGGCTTCGCGCAGGCCCTTAATGGTCGCCGACTTATCGCGCTTGGCGAAACGGCGCCCGTCGGCACCGGTCAACAGGTGGTGGAACCGGTATTCGGGCGTATCGAACCCGAGCAGCGCCTGCAAAAGCCGGTGCAGGTGGCTGGCGGCGCGCAAGTCCTCGCCGCGGGTCACCAGATTGATACCCTGGAGATGATCGTCGACCACCACCGAAAGATGATAGCTGGTCGGCGTGTCCTTGCGGGCGAGCACCGCATCGCCGAAGATTTCCGGTGTTGCCACGACCTCGCCGGCATCCCGGTCGCGCCAAAGAAGCGCGCCGGTGAGAGCCTCGGCGCGGGCCCGCGCCCGCTGCATATGGATGCGCAGCGCAAACGGCGCCCCCGATTGCAAATGGGCGCCCCTTTCTTCGATATCCATATCGCGGCAGGTGCCGGGGTAAAGGGGGCCGTCCGGGCCCTCATTGATGTGGTGCGGCGCGGCGCCCGAGGATTCGATTTCCTCCCTGATCTCCCCCCGCGTGCAAAAACAGGGATAAATCAGATCGTCTTCCGCCAGCCGGTCGAGGGCGCGGCGGTACTCTTCCAGATGCTCCGACTGGCGGCGCACCGGCTCTTTCCAGGCGAGCCCGAGCCAGGCCAGATCCTCAGTTATCGCCGCCTCGAACTCGGGCCGGCATCGGGTGCCGTCGATATCCTCGATGCGCAACAGAAAGCGCCCGCCGTCGGCCGCCGCCGCGCGTTCGGCAAACAGCGCCGAATAGGCGTGGCCCAGATGCAGATGGCCGGTCGGCGAGGGCGCGAAGCGGGTGACGGTAGGCAAATAAGAGCTCCGATCCTGAATTCCCAATTGGAAGGGTTTAATTTGGTAGGATTATGCTCTAAGTCCAGCCCTGTCCATAGATGACGGGAGGCGTTTTTGAGTGATATCCCCACCCTGATCGGGCCGGAATTCGGCCCCGCCGGCGGCGGCGCGGCGCGGCAACTGGTTATATTCGCCCACGGCTATGGCGCCGACGGCAACGATTTGATCGGCCTGGCCCCGCATTTTGCCGACATCTTGCCGAATGCCAGGTTCGTCGCGCCGAACGCGCCATATCCTTGCGAGGAAGGGCCGTTCGGCTATCAATGGTTCCGTCTAGCTGAACGCAGCGAGCCGGAAATGCTGGCCGGCGCCCGCGCCGCGCAGCCGATCCTTGACCGCTTCATCGAAACCGAGCTCGAAACGGCGGGGCTGGAGGAGCGGCATTTGGTGCTGATCGGATTTTCGCAAGGAACCATGATCTCGCTGTTCACCGGGCTTCGCAGGCAACGCCCGGTCGCCGGCATTCTCGGCTATTCCGGCCGGCTGGTGGGCGCCGAAGCCCTGGCCGGCGAGATCAGATGCCGCCCGCCGGTGGTCCTGGTCAACGGCGATGCCGACGAGCTTGTCCCCGCTACCCAGCAGCCGGCCGCAATCGCGGCGCTGCAAGGCGCAGGCGTGCCCACCCAAGGGCATATCCGGCCCGGCCTCGGCCATTCCATCGACCAGACGGGCGTCGAAATCGGCCGCCAATTCCTGGCGCGTATTTTCGGCGTTTCGGCCCCATAAAAGCCCCATAAAAGCCCAGCTTGGCGGCAGGATGCGGTTGCATTATCCCGCCCGCCCGCTATGCTTCGGCCAACTTGGAGGGTTTTTTTAAGGAGTAAATCCATGACCGCGGCGCTGGATAATTGCCCGGCACTGGTCCTGAACGCGGATTTCCGTCCGCTCAATTACTTCCCGCTGTCGCTGTGGGGCTGGCAGGATGCGGTGAAAGCCGTGTTCCTGGGCCGCGTCAATGTGGTCTCGGAATACGAGGAAACCATCCATTCGCCGAGCTGGGCCATGCAGGTGCCGAGCGTCATTTCGCTTAAACAGTACGTGAATTTGTCGCGCCGCCCGGCGTTCCCCCGCTTCAACGTGTTCCTGCGCGATCGGTTCACTTGCCAATATTGCGGCCTGGGTTTTGCAACGCAGGATCTGACCTTTGATCACATGGTGCCGCGTTCCAGGGGCGGGCGCACCGAATGGCGCAACGTGGTCACCGCCTGCGCGCCCTGTAACTTGAGGAAAGCCAACAAACTGGCCGCCGAGGCGGGGATGCGCATCCGCCGCAAGCCGGACCAGCCCAGCAACCACCAGCTACAGCTTATGGGGCGCAAGTTTCCGCCCAATTACCTGCACCAAAGCTGGCGCGATTTCCTCTATTGGGACAGCGAACTGGAAGCCGGCTGAGTCCTTGCCGCCCTTTGGCCGCTGCCTGACCGCAAATCATTGACAGCAAGTCCGAAATCCCTATAGTGCGCGGCTTCATTCCCGGCCACGCGGATGCTTGGCATCCCGCCCCTTGATTCCAATTTGTCGATGTGTGGGGCCAACCGGGACAAGAACAACCGGATCAACGCGTGCAGAACAAGGAACAAGTGATATGAGCAAACGCATTCGTGCGAAACACAAGATCGACCGCCGCCTCCGCGTCAATTTGTGGGGCCGGCCCAAAAGCCCCTTCAACACCCGCGAATACGGTCCCGGCCTGCACGGCCAGCGGCGCCGCAAAAGTTCCAACTTCGGAACCCAGCTGCAGGCCAAGCAAAAGCTCAAGGGTTATTACGGCAATATCGGCGAAAAACAGTTCCGCCGCTATTACACCGAGGCGGTGCGGCGCAAGGGCGACACCTCGGAAAACCTGATCGGCATTCTGGAAGCCCGGCTGGATGCCGTCGTCTACCGCATGAAATTCGTGCCGACGGTGTTCGCCTCGCGCCAGTTCATCAACCACGGCCATATCCGCGTCAACGGCAAGCGCGTCAACATTCCGTCCTACAAGGTCAAGGAAGGCGATGTCGTCGAGGTCAAGGATAAGTCCCGCGATCTGGATCTTGTCCTGGAAGCCGCCGGCTCGCCGGAACGCGACGTGCCCGACTATATGGAGGTCGACCACGCCAAGATGCGCGGCACCTTCGTCCGCGCGCCGCTATTGGCCGATGTCCCCTATCCGGTGCAGATGGAACCCAACCTGGTGGTCGAGTTCTATTCACGGTAAACGAAGCAGCCCGGCTGGGGATGGCCGGGTCGGCCAGCCGGGCGTAAGGCTGGGTCGGGCCTAAATTACGCAGGCGTGAAAAGGCTCGCGTACGGCTTGGCACCTGTCGATGATTGGACCGCGACAATCCGAAAAGGCCGCTCTGATGGGCGGCCTTTTTGTATAGGACGGCAGGCGCGCCAGTTCGGCATCGGGGAGGCCGCCGGTTCTTCCGGCCCTTCATGTTCTCTCAGTTGACCAGCAGCCAGGGCGGCAGGCGGCCGGCCATCACCTGGCGCTCGCGCATGTTCAGGGGCGCGAACAGGACGCTGAAGATATTGTGCTCGTCGCCGACCGGCGCGGCGCCGGCCAATGCCGCCGCCGCCACGCGGCGCCCGGATTTCAGCATCGCCCGCACCGGTTCCTGGATCGGGTTCGGCATCTCCTCGATGATCGGATGGGGAAAGGCGCGCGGGATGGCGCCGCCGGTGCCGGCCAGGAAGATGTTCTGGCGCGCATCGCCGAACACGAAGACGCCGGGAAATGCCGCGCCGATGGTGGCCAGCAGCCGTTTGTTGGGAACATCGTTTTTGTCGTCGAAAAAGGCGTTCATCACCAGGGCCCCGTGTTGGCGCGCGCAGCCCCGGATATCGGCAAAGAACTGGCGGGTCAGCAGATAATCGGGCACGCTGTCGCCGAGAAACAGATCGACGATGACCACGTCGTAGGACCGCTGGCAGCGGTTGACGAAGGTGCGCGCGTCCTCGATATCGACTTCGACGCCGTTGCCCTTAAAGCCGAAATGATCGCGGGCCGCGGCCAGGATATCGGTGTTGATATCGACGACGGTGACATCGATGCCGCCCCGCTGCAATCGGCTGGCCACGATGCCGGCGCCCAATCCCAAAATCAGCGCGCGCTTGGCGTCGGGCACGAAAGCGTGGGCCAGGGCTTCCAGCACATAGGTGTAGAGGGTCAGCGATAGGTTATCGAAGTTGGTGCGGTTCTGGATGATGCCATCCTGGATAAACAGGCGCTGGGGCTCGTAGGCGCCGACCAGCGCCGTCACCTCGACCACTTTGACATTGCCGAACACCGAGGTGTATTCGGCGCGCACCTCGAACGCCAGCCGCTTATCGCCACCGGCGGCGACGGTCTTCAAATAATCGTCCTTGGCGCCGAAAAGGCCGGCGCAGACCAGGCCGACGATGGCGCAAGATATGATCAAGGCGCGCTTGCGCACGCCCGCCGCCGCCGGCGCGGCGAGGCCAAAGGCGGCGGCGGCTATGCACAATGCCAGGCCCAGCGCCAGGACCGCGCGGAAATTGGTCATGTTCGGGATAAACAGGAAGGCGGTCAGCAAGACACCGGCCACCGAGCCGACGGTCGAGATGAAAAACACGCGCCCCGCGCCGGCGTCGCCGCTACCGGTGGCATCTCCGCTATCACCATGCGGGCGCTGCAACCCGATTAAGAGCGGGTTCATCGCCGATAGCGCGATCAGCGGCAGCGCCAGCAGCAGGGTGGCGCCGACAAAGCTGCCGACGATCAGGTTGGCCTGCGACAGGGGCGAAAACAGGACCGGATACAAGGCCGCCGAGACCGCGATCGAGGCCGCCGACAGCACCGGCGCCGCCAAGAAAATGCCTTCCAGCGAGCCTTCGGCGGCGCGCCTGGTAATCCATCCGCCGAGATTGTAGCCGATCGCGAGGAAGGTCAGGGTGATCGAAAGAATGCCGGTCCAAATATAGAGGCTGACACCGAAATAAGGCGTCATGATGCGCGACGCCAGGACCTCGAGGGCCAGCGTCACGGCGCCGGTGGCGAATATCAGATATTCGTATTTCTTCATGCGCTCCCCCGGAAGCCTCCCGAATGCGAGCTGTCCGCCGCCATATTAGAGCAAGCCGCCCGGCAGGCAATCCTTCTAATCGATGCGTTCCATATCCACCGCCTCGGCGAGCACGGCGCGCGCCACCAGGGCCAAAATGGCCAGTCCCGCCAGCGCCGCGCCGAACAGCGGGCCCTGCACGCCGAGGCGGCTCGCCAGGGCGCCGATGGTGATGGCGCTGAACGCCGGCGCGCCGACATAGATGACGCTGACCATGGAAAGCACCCGGGCGCGCACCTGGCTATCGACGGCATTCTGGACCAGGCTCATCGCCGCCGTGGTCGCCACCACCAGGCCGGAGCCGGTGACCACGGTGGCCACCAGGGTCAGCCACAGCCAGGGCGATATGGCGAAGGCACCGAGCCCGATAAGCGCCGCCAGCGCATGGCCGAGCATCACCCGGGTCAGCCCGTGGGTGCGTCCGCGCCGCGCGATCCAGAGCCCGCCCAGCATGGCGCCGAGCCCGCCGGCGGAAAACAGCAGCGTATAGGTGCCGGGCCCGCCGCCGAACACCTGGTCGGCAAATCCCGAGAGCAGTTCCTGGTAGGGCTGCACCGAAAGCGCCATGAGAAGCGATATGAGCAGCAGCTTGCGAATGCCGGGATGGGCAAAAGCGTACTTGAAGCCGGCGCCGAGTTCGGTAAAGAAGCTGGTGCGTGGGCCCGGCTTGCGTTCGAATGGGGCGATATCCAGCGACGCCACCATGATGAAGGCGAAGACGACGCCCACCCCATAGGTAAGGAAGGCGGGGCCGCTGCCGGCGACGACGATGATGCCGCCGCCGATGGCGGCACCGACGAAAATGGTGCCCTGATAGGTGGCCGCGTTGACGCCGATGGCCGCCGACAGGTGGCGGCGTTCGACCAGGCTGTGGACCATTGCATTGCGTGCCGGCACGGTGAAGGCGCGCGTCGTGCCGCCGAACAGGGCGAGGGCCAGCAGAATCTCGGCATTGATCAACCCGGCAAGGGTGACGGCGCCCATGGTGAAGGCGTTGGCGGCGCTCAGCGAAGCGGCGGTCAACAGCTGGCGGCGGTGGCCGTAACGGTCGGCGGCGGTGCCGGCGATGGGGCCGAATATCAAGGTCGGCACCATCGAGGCGGCGCCGATGACGCCCAGCCAGGCGAAGGAATGGGTCAGTTCCCAGGCCAGCCACTGAATGCCGGCGCGGTTGATCCAGACGGTCAGGTTGTTGACCAGCTGGCCGGTCCAGAACAGACGGAAGTTGTGGCTTTCAAAGGCGAGGGCGATGCCGCCGGCGATTTTATTCATGGAAAAATTCTAGTGGCCTATATCATCTAATTTGCACCCCTACGATCGCTTTTCCCGTTTCCCCGGTAGGAGGAAGGGCGCCGGCGATG
>NZAK01000098.1 GCA_002687515.1 Rhodospirillaceae bacterium | reverse complement strand
GCCGGGGACACGACCGCGCCGACCAGGGCGGGGTTATATTCGGGAGAGTGGCAGCATCCTACATGTTGTGGGTATGGGCGTTAAGCGGATAGGCACGGACCAAACTAACCAAAACCGCAATTCTCGGCACCGCCGCTTTGGCCCTTACCTACCAGGGCTCCGCCGGCGCCGCCGAAATCAAGCTCAAGATGGCTCACTGGCTGCCGCCCGTTCATCACATGACCAATACGGCGGGCGCCTGGATAAAATCTGTCGAGGCGGCCTCGGGCGGCACGATCAAGATCACCCTCGATAAGAACGCCTTGGCGAAACCTCCCGGGCAGTATGACCTGGCGAAGAACGGGGTCCGCGATCTTTCCTGGAGCGTCGGCGCCTATACGCCCGGCCGCGCGCCCCTGTTCCGGTTCGCCGAAGTGCCGTTCGCTTCGCCCAATGCCAAGATCGGCAGCGCCGGACACAACAAATGGTACGTCAAGCACGGCTTCGACAAGAAGGAAATGTTAGGCACCGTTCTGATTACTTCCTGGGTGCACGGCCCCGGCATGCTGCACTCGAAAAAAGAAGTCAGGCGCATCGAGGACATGAAGGGTATTAAGATCCGCGTCGGCGGCGGCGGCGTTTTGACCGCCAAGAGCCTGGGCGCGGTGCCCGTCGTTCAGTCGGCGACCCAGTCGCACGAAAGCCTGCAGCGCGGCACCACCGAAGCCGCCTTCTTCCCATGGGAAGCGGTCCACGGCTTCCGCCTGGCCGGCCTGGTCAAGTACCATCTCATGGTGCCGGGCGGTCTCTACACGACGCCGTTCGCGCTCAACATGAACCGGAAGAAATGGGACGGTCTGCCGGCGGCGGCGCGCAAGGCGTTAATGGATGCCGGCGGCGCCAATGGCGCGGCCTTGATCGGCGCGCTCTGGGACAAGGCCGACCAGGTCGGCCACCAGGACGCCATCAAGGCCGGCAATAAGGTCCAGACCCTGTCGCCGGCGGAACAGAAACGCTGGGCCAAGGCGGTCCGGGTCATTACCGACAACTGGATTGCCAAGGGCAATAAGATGGGCCTCGACGGCAAGGCCATCATGGATGAACTCGTCAAAATGATGAAAGCCGGTTAATTTCGGATTTTCATGTCGGACCCAACGCAAGGATCCGCGATCTACCTGAGCGAGCGAGTCACATTGTGGCTCGCTCGCGCGGGTTCGGTCGGCCTCGCGGTCATGATGTTCCTGACCCTGGGCGATGTCATCGGCCGCATGTTCAATTCACCCATCGTCGGCACCGTCGAGGTGACCGAACTGATCATGGGGATGATGATTTACTTAGGGGTCGGTTATACCACCTTGTACCGGGGGCATATCCGGGTCGATATCCTGATCACCCAATTTTCGCAGCGTGTTCAGGGCATTCTGGATGTCATCACTTATCTGATTGCATTCCTGTTCATGGCGGTGGTGTGCTGGCGCCTGTTCCTGCAGGCGGCATCACGGATCGAAAACAACGACATCACCCAGATTTGGGAGATCCAGGTCTGGCCTATCGCCTTTATCATGGCGTTCGCCAGCGTCCTGATGGTCACGTCATTGTTGCTGCACCTGGTGCTGTCGGTGCGCACCGTGCTCACCGGCGAGCCCAACCGCCTCGGTGGCGGCACCCAGCAAACCGGCGAGTGAAGCGGCGCCATGGACCCGATTACCCTCGCCATATTGATCTTCCTCCTGCTGTTCGCGCTGCTGGCGATCGGGCTTCCGATCGGCTTCGCGATGGGCGTGACCGGCTTCCTCGGCAGCGCCGTCTTGATCGATTTCAACGCGGCGCTGGCGCTGCTCGGGCAAACCGCCTACGAGACGCCGATCACCTATAATTTGTCGATCGTGCCGTTGTTTATCCTGATGGGCTATTTCGCCAGTAATTCGGGCCTTTCGGAGGCCTTGTTCAATGCCTGCAACACCTGGCTCGGGCATCGCCGCGGCGGGCTCGGACTGGCCACCATCGGCGGCTGCGGCGCCTTCGCCGCGATTTGCGGCTCGTCGCTGGCCACCGCCGCCACCATGACCCAGGTGGCGCTGCCGGAAATGAAGCGCTTTAATTACGACGACAGCCTGGCTACCGGCGCCATCGCCGCCGGCGGCACCATCGGTATTTTGATTCCGCCGAGCGTCATCCTGGTGCTGTACGGCATCCTCACCGAATCCAATATCGGCGAATTGTTCCTGGCCGGCTTCATCCCCGGCATCATGACCGTGATATTCTTTATGGCGACCATTTCGATCATGACGCGCATCTTTCCGGAAGCGGGTCCGCGCGGCGATAAATCAACCTTCGCCCAGAAGATGTTTGCCTTTAAAAACGTTTGGGGCACGGTGTTGCTGTTCCTGTTGGTCATCGGCGGCATCTATCTCGGCATCTTTTCGCCGGAAGAGGCCGCCGGCATCGGCGCCTCCGGCGCCCTCGCCCTGGCATTGATCGCGCGCACCATGACCTGGCCCATATTCATCGATTGCCTGATGGAAACGGTGCGCACCTCGGCGATGATCTTCACCATCCTGATCGGCGCCATCCTGTTCAATAATTTCCTGGTCCTGAGCGCCGTTCCCGACGCCATCGGCACCTGGATCGGCGGGCTCAATATGACGCCGACGGCGATCCTGGTGATCATCCTGTTGATCTATCTGGTGCTCGGCTGCGCCCTCGATTCGCTGGCCATGATCTTGCTGACCATCCCGATTTTCTTTCCGGTGGTCGCCAATCTGGGTTACGATCCGATCTGGTTCGGCATCATCGTGGTGATGGTGGTGGAATTGGGGCTGATCACGCCGCCCATCGGCATGAACGTGTTTATCATCAAGGGCATGGCGCCGGAGGTGGCGCTCGGACAGATTTACAAGGGCGTGCTGCCCTTCGTCGTCGCCCAGATCCTTCTTATCGCTATGATCGTGATGTTTCCAAAAATCGCCACCTGGCTGCCCAGTACCATGTCGCAATTCCATTAGGCTTCGCGGACGCCCCGGTTGAATAGCCCCGCCGCATCCGAACCCGACGCAACCGGCCGCTGGGCCGATATCCTGAGCGGCCGCCTCGGCATGTACACGTTGGCGCTCAATCTCGGCACCACCCTCTTTGCCATCTCCACCTTCGTGGTGGTATCGATCATGCCGACCGCCGCCGCCGACATCGGCGGACTACGCTATTACGCCTGGACCTTCGCCTTGTTTTCGGTGGGCTCGGTGATCGGCGCTGCCGGCACCGGGCCGGTGCGCGAAGCCCACGGCCACCGCAAGACCTTCATCGGCGCCGGTCTGGTGTTCGTAATCGGCCTGTTCGGCGCCGGGCTGGCGCCGAATATGGAAACGGTCGTTTTCTGGCGCCTGATCCAGGGTACCGGCGGCGGCGCCATCGCCGCGCAAGGTTATGCGCTGATCGCCCAGATGTATCCTGAACATTTGCGCGGCCGGGCCCTCAGCACCCTGTCGACGGCCTGGGGCGTGGCCACCATCCTGGGCCCGGCCTTCGGCGGCGTATTCGCCGAATTCGGCAACTGGCGCGGTGCCTTCTACGCCCTCGGCGGGCTTGGTCTGGTGTTCGCCTACCTCGCCTACCGGGTGGTTCCGGAATCGGAAGCCGGGCACGGCCGTGTGCGATTCCCGGTCACCCGCCTTGCGCTTCTCGCCGCCTCGGTGCTTGGCCTCAGCGCCACTTCGCAGTTCGACGACAATATGACGCGCGCCGTTCTGGTCGTGGTTTCGGTGCTTATTGCCGCCATCGCCTTTCGCCGCGACGCCGGCGCCGAGCAGAATCTGTTTCCACGCCAAGCCGTGAACCTGGGCACCGAAATGGGGCTCACTTTCTGGGTGATGATGCTGAGCACCATGTCCATGGTGATCATCAATCTCTATGTCACTTTGTACCTGCAGAAATTGCACGGCATTACCCCACTGGCGGCGGCTTACATCTACGTCATCAACTCGATGGCTTGGTCGACGGTCGCCTTTGTCATTGCCTCGTGGGAAGGCCGCAAGGAGGCGGCTGCGATCGTTATCGGCCTAACCATGCTGGTGATTGGGCTCGCCGGGCTCGCCTATGCGGCTGCCACCGGGCCGGTCTCGCTGATCGCCGGGCTGCTGGTGGTCACCGGCAGCGGCATGGGGCTTCTCAACAACCCGCTGATCCGGCGCGCCATTGCCGTTGCGCCGGAGGAAGAACGGGCGCGCACCGGATCATCGGTGCAGAGCTTGCGCACCGCCGGACATTCCTTCGGCGCCGCCGTTGCCGGATTGGTGGCCGCCGTCGCCGGGCTGACCGACGACGCCGCGCCCGAGATCCTCGGCCCGGCGATGCAATGGGTTTATGGCACCGGCACCGCCTTCCCGGCGCTGGCGCTGATCCTCGCCATCTTCCTGTTCGCCCACGGCCGCCGGCGTTTGGCGGAAGGGAATTAGCCGCCGCCTGCCAGCATCTCGCGGGCCAGTTCCAGATTGGCGGGGTTGGGGACCAGTTCGCCGGCGCGGATGCGGCGCGTGATCTCGACGATCACGGCGTTGGCCGGCGCCGAGGACCTACCCACCTTCTTGCCGGGAATGGCCGCGAAAATTTATAGTGCCCAACAGATCCGCGTTCAATCCGCAGTTGACCGCGACGGGAAGTAGAGACATGAAAGATCGGCTGCACGGGTAATCGGAAGGAGCGATCGGAAATGCAACGGATCGATACGGAAAGTCTAGCGAAACTCGCGGGCGAGGATGCGGAATTCAGGCTCGCGGCGCGCTTGTGGCGGGCGCGGATACGCTTCCAGATCGGCGGGGATCAGGAATTCATCGTCACGGTCAGTGACGGCGTTTTAACCGAGATCAACGCCGCGCCCATGTTTTGGGACCCCTGGGATATCAATATCGCCGGCCCGTCCGAGGGCTGGGACTTGCTTTTGCGACCGGTACCGCCGCCGCTTTATCAGGACATCTTCCCGGCGACGCTGCACAAGGGCTTCAGCATCGGCGGCAACCTCGAGCTTCTGTTCAGTTACTTTCCGGCGGTGCGAAGATTTATCGAGTTGATGCGGATGGTTGTCAGCGCCCCGCCGGCGGCCGATCCCCCGCCCACGCGAGCCGGCGGCAGCCGGCCGGAAATCCGCGGCGGATATGTCTATCTGACCGTGGAGGGCACCGAGTACCGCGTCTATTATGAGGAGGCGGGTGACGGCATACCATTTTTTCTACAGCACACCGCCGCCGCCGACGGCCGGCAATGGCGGCATCTGTTGGAAGACCCGGAGATCACCGGGCATTTTCGCATCATCGCCCCCGACTTGCCCTATCACGGCAAGTCGCTGCCCCCAGAGTCCGAGCGCTGGTGGGAGACACAGTATTTGCTGACCCTCGAATTCTTCGAAGCATTCGTGGTCGAGTTCTGCCGCGCCATGGAAATCGAAAATCCACTCTATATGGGCTGTTCGATGGGCGGCCATCTGGCGGTTGACCTGGCTCTCGATTGTCCGGATAAGTTCCGGGCGGTCATCGGCCTGCAGGCGGGCATGCAGACGAAGCCGCCCGGATTCGAGCAGATGCTCGAATGGTACCATCACCCGCGCATGAGTAACGAGTGGAAACCGGCCCTCATGTACACGATGATGGCGCCGACCAGTCCGGAGCAGCTGCGCCGCGAAACCGGCTTCGTCTACAGCCAGGCCGCGCCGATGGTCTTCAAGGGCGATCTCTACTTCCACGGCGGCCAACACGACGCCCGCGAGACGGCGCGCCATATCGATACCGGGCAAATTCCGGTTTACATAATGGGCGGCGATTATGATTGGTCGGGAACCGTCGATATATGCAGCGCGCTGGCCGCCGAAATCAAGGGCTCGCATTACACCAAGATGGAGGGGCTGGGTCATTTCCCGATGTGCGAGCACCCGGAAAAATTCAAATCCTACCTGATGCCTATTCTGGACGATGTGCGCGCCAAACACCCTGATGAGTGATCGTTGGCGGCACCCGAAACGCAACGTAGCCCGAAATTACCAAAGCTTGCCGCTGGCGATACGGGCGCCCTCGGCCATCGCCTCGAACTTGGCCCAGATGACGGTGGGATGGACTTCGGTCTTATAGCAGGCTTGCGACGAGAAGCCGCAATCGGCGCCGGCGATGACGTTTTCGCGGCCGACCAGTCCGGCAAAGCGGACCAGCCACTCGGCGATCAGTTCGGGATGTTCGACGATGTTGCTGGCATGGGTGACGATACCGGGCATGATCGCCTTGCCGTCCGGCAGTTTGGTTTCCTCGAACACATGGTAATCATGTTCGTGGCGCGGGTTGGCGGCCTCGAACGAATAGACGCTGGCGTTGACTTGCAATATGTGTCCGATCACCTCGGCCAGCGGCGCTTCATGGATGCGCGGGCCCTCATTGATGCCGTAACAGGTATGGTAGCGGATTTTTTCCTCCGGCATTCCGCGCAGCGCATGGTTGACGCCTTCCACATACATGTCCGCCTTGCGCTGCCGCTGCTTTTGGTCCAAGGCGGGGTTGCCGAAAATGTCCGACAGGAACGGATCGTCCACCTGCAGATCGAAGCCGGCCTCGACGATGGCCTGGTATTCAACCCGCATCGCCTCGCCGACCGCTTCGAAATATTCTTCCTCGGATTTGTAATAATCGTTGTGGCCGACGCCGCTTGGCGCGGTCGCCGGCACGAAGGCGCTTTCGCATCCGGCCGCATCGACGGCGTTGCGCAGATTGTTCAAATCCCGCTGCAACGCCTGGTGGCCGGTGTAGGTAACCGGGCCGACGCAAAACATCGGCACCACCGGCGCCACATTGCCGCCGAACATGGCCTTGGCAAAATATTCCTCATAATATTCGGGGAAGGCGGCCGTTTCGGCTTCGAAGAAAGGCAGCTTCACATCGGGACGCGGCTCGAACCCGTCCAGGCGTTCCTCGATATAGACGAAAAATCCCGGCTTCGAGATTTCTCCGTCGGCGACGATATCGAGCCCGCATGCGGCCTGGCGTTTGACGCAGTCGGAAACCGCTTCGCTCAGGCGCGCCTCAAAGGCGGCATCATCGACCGGCTCGCCCTCGCCGGTCAGCCGATATTTCATCATGTCCAATAAATCGTGGGGCCGGGGCAAACTGCCGACATGGGTGGTCAGGATGCGGCCGCTGTCGTGCGCCATCGATTTTTTCCTCTCATTTAAATTGACCAATGCCACCTATTGCCGGCGGAGTATGGACGACAACAAATGGGAATTGAAAGGCGGAAATGCGGGGCCATACCGCCCTTCAATCGGGCAGTTCGCCGCCGATCATGACGTAGGCCATGGAACCGTTGCCGTCGGTGCGGTTGGACCAGGAGTGCCAGGTTCCAAGCTGGATTACTACATCGCCCTTGTGCAACAGGACTTCTGAATCCTCTAAAACCAGCACTCTATCCTCGTCGACCACGAAGCCATAATCCACGGTCGCGGTGCGGTGCATGTTCCAGTGCGGGCCGTCGGTGCGGTGTTCGGTAACGCCGGTCAGGGCGAAAGCGGTCATGCTCGCGTGGGCCTCTTGGGCGTCCACATCCGGCATGTCGTTTTCGCAAGGCGATTCGACGATACGGAAATGAGCCCCCCGGTCGGGCGGCGAGACACTGACCGGGCGGTCGGAGCCATCCGCCGTTCCCGAGATGATCGCCGGCGCCTCTTCGAAGGTCCAGAACTCGTTGAAGACGGAACCGGTGCCGCGCCGCGTCTGGTTCGGCGTGGCGCTGTCGAACAGCACTCCGGAGCGGCCCTCGGCGTTGTTGCCGGTCACCACCCGTCTGAATACTCTGGGTTCGAATTCCATAATCCTATCTCCGTTGGCCAATCAAGATCATTGTTCTTCGGCGGCGGCGTGGGACGAGACGACCACCACCGCCGGCTTGCCGGAGCGGTTGGACCAGGCGTGGTTGGTGCCCCGCTGGACCACCACGTCGCCTTCCTTGAGGTCGACTTCGCCGGTGTCGAGGACCAGGGTGATCTCGCCCTCGATGACGTAGCAATAATCCAACGCCCGGCTTTTCTGCATGTAGGGGTGGGGCGCATCCGGCCTGTAAGTGCAGGCGCCGGGGGAGCCCATGGCGTCGAAATAGGCGCGCACGGCGTCTTCGCCGATACCGCCGATAAAGCCGGCGTCGGGCGGGAATTCGTAATAGCGGAACACCGATCCCTTCGCCGGCGGCTCGATCGTATGCGGCTCATCCAGGGTCTCGGTTACGCCCTTGGTGCGCGCCGGGGTCCCGTCCGTCACCCACAGCCGGGTAGCAACGAAGCCGGGCCGCGCCGGATCGGTACGGACATCCGGGGACGGTCCGTCCTGGATCGCCACCGCCATGCCGCGGTCATCATTGGCGGCGACGACACGGCGTACGGATTTGGCGGTTACGGTCATAGCTTATGCCTCCTTTTATTAAAGTTCGCCGGTGGGCCCGTGGGGCGCCGACACGCCGCCGGCGATGGCGACGTCGATGATCGCGGGTTTGCCGGAATCTTCCGCGCGGCCGAGCGCCGGGCGGATCTCGGCGGGGTCTTCGACGCGCTCGCCATGGCCGCCGAAGGCGCGGGCGACGGCGCCGAAATCGACGTCCGAGAAATGGCTCAGCTCGGGCGCCGATGCCTGGAAGCCGAGGCCGCGGCTCAAGAGCCCGTCATAGCCCTGGAAGCGGTGGTTGTTCATGACGATGGAAATCAGCGGAATGCCATAGCGGACCGCCGTCTCCATCTCGGTGACGTGATAGCCGAGGCCGCCGTCGCCGGTCAGGTTGAACACCCGGCGCTTATCGCCGACGGCGAGCTTGGCGCCGACCGCGCCCGGGAAAGACCAGCCGAGCGACCCCGCCGCGCGCAGAAAATTACGCCCCGGCGTCTTGGCGTCGATCATGGTGCCCGCCCAACGGGTCTGGCTGCCGGTATCGGCGACCACCACGTCGTCGCCGCCGATATGCTGGTCCAGCTCGCGGATCAGGGTGATCGGATTGATGCGGCCCTCGACCACCGTCTCTTGGGCGAGCTTGGCATAGGTCTGCCGCCACTGGGCGACGCGGCCTTGCACATCTTTCGTCCATCCGGCCCAGGCGCCGCCGTCAAGCTTGGCCGCTTGGGCCGCTTCGAGGAGAGATATCAGCGCCGATTTCGGATCGGCGTTAATCGCCACCGTCTCTTTATAGGCGCGGCCCAGGCACATCGGATCGATAGACACATGAACGATCGATGTGCCCGCTTTCGGGGTGGTGAAGGTGTCGGTGGTCATGGCGCCCAAGGTGCTACCGATGGCCAGCACCAGATCGGCCTCGGCGGCGACATGGCTGGCCACATTGCGCCCGTAGCGCCCCAGTTGGCCGACCGCAAGGGCGTTCGTCTCGGCGATGCGGCCCTTGCCGGCCGGCGAGGTGAGGACCGGGATCGAAAGAGCTTCGGCGAAAGCGGTGAGTTGGTCCCAGGCTTCCGAGAACATAATCTCGCCGCCGCCGAGGATGACCGGGCGCGCCGCCTTCGCCAGCGCCGCGATGGCGCGCTCGATATCGCCTTCGGATGCCGGCAGGGGGCGCTCGCCGACGCGGGTCAGCCCGGTATCGGGCCGGATTTCCGGATCTCGGCCCAGCGGCACCGCGAACCAGTCGGCGGGGATTTCCAGATAGGCCGAGCCCGGGACGCCGGACAGGGCGGCCCGGATGGCGGTGCGCATGATGTCGTCGGCACGGTCGGCGCTGGGCAGGGCGGCCGCCCATTTGGTGGCCGTCGCCATCATCGGCAGCGAATCCACCTCCTGGTATTCGAGCCGGTTGCGGGTCTTGGTGTTGGTGCTGCCGGTCAACACGATCACCGGGCTTTGCCCCCAGCTGGCTTCGGCCATCGCCGGCGGCAGGGCGGAACCGCCGACGCCGGTCTGCACATAGCCGAAGGTGGGCTTGCCTTTGATCCGCGCATAGCCGTCGGCCATCGAGATCACCGAGCGTTCCGAACGCCCGAGCACCACATCGATGCCTTCTTCCCTTTGGCAATGATAGAGCACGTTCAAGGGAAAGCCGGTGAGCGTGAATATATGCTCGGCCCCATAGGCTTTCATTATTCTGGCAATGACCTGGGAGACCGTCGGCCGCTCCGATATGTTCATCTGTTATCCCCCCAACCGGGATTATGATAGCCGAAATTGCAGGTTTGGGAACCTTGCACGTATCGCCTACCCGCCGGTGCCGTTAAACAGTTGTTAGCCCCCTTCGCTTAGAAGCGGAAATTGAATGCGAGGGGGAACACGCCGCGATGCGCCGATGCGCGTAGCGGCGCCGGAGGCAGCGATGCAGAAATTGGTCGATCCCGTATATCTGGAAATGCAGCTCCGGGCGCTGATCGACTGGCTGTTCGCCGAGGTGCTGGTGCTTTCCTCGCTCGGCCAGCTTGCCGTTATCTTGCTCGCCTATCTGGTGGCCTATGCCGGGCGGCGGCAGTGGAGCGTGCTGATCGCCTGGCTGACCCATTGGCGGGGCGCCGACCATATCGTCGCCAAGACCGGCGAAACCCTGTCGGTGGTGGCCCTGCCCTTCATCTGGCTGGTGCTGCAATATTTGTCCGGGCTGATCGCCGCCTTCGCCAGCTGGCCGCATCACCTGATGACGGTCACGGTCAGCCTGTTGACGGTCTGGATCATCATCCGCCTGACCGCCGTCCTGATCCGCGACCGGGCCTGGGCCAGGGCGATCACCATCGGCGCCTGGACCATCGCGGCGCTGAACATCGTCAACTTGCTCGACCCGACGATGGCGTTCCTGGACAGCCTGGATATTACCCTTGGCGAGCTGCGCATATCGGTATTGCTGGTCATCAAGGGGATGCTGTCGCTGGCGATCCTGTTGTGGCTGGCTTCGCTTTCGGCGCGCATGCTGGAACAGCGTATCCGCGCGCTGCCCAATATCACGCCTTCGATGCAGGTGCTGTTCACCAAGCTGGCGCGCATGCTTTTGCTGGTGATCGCGATTTTCGTCGCGATGAGCATCGTCGGCATCGATCTGACCGCCTTCGCCGTCTTTTCCGGCGCCCTCGGCGTCGGCATCGGCTTCGGGCTGCAGAAATCGGTATCCAACCTGTTTACCGGCATGATGATTTTAATGGACCGGTCGATCAAACCCGGCGACGTGATCGAGGTCGGCACCACCTACGGCACCATCAATTCGCTGGGCGGGCGCTACGCCTCGGTGATCACCCGCGACGGCATCGAACATCTGATCCCGAACGAGGAATTGGTCTCGCAGCGGGTCGCCAACTGGACCCACAGCGACAGCGACATCCGCCTGCGCCTGGCGGTCGGCATCGCCTACGGCTCGGATGTGCCGCTGGCCATGGAAACCTGTATCGAGGCCGCGAAGTCGGTCGAGCGGGTGCTGCCGCGCCGCCAGCCCAACTGCCTGATCAGTGGCTTCGGCGACAGTTCCATCGATCTTGAGCTGCGGCTCTGGATTTCCGACCCGCATAACGGCGTCGCCAACGTCAAAAGCGAGGTTTACTTGCAGATCTGGAAGATGTTCAAGGAAAACGGCATCGAAATGCCCTTCCCGCAGCGCGACATCCACATCAAGTCGCAGCCGGCACCTGTCTGAACGTAACTTGATGCGCGCCGATTGATCCATATCAAGGACCGCCCTTTAGGCCGGGTTTTAGAGTGATCTCAAATTTTGAGGCGAAAATCCCATGGCCGCTGTTACGGCACACGATAAATCGGCAAAGCTTTGGTACAATCCGGTTCGGCAGAGCCGCGCGGAAATCGAACGGACTTCCAGAGACCAGGACGGCCAAGACGAACGCCTGTCCGAAACGCCCAGTGAACAGGACAGTGAACCGGGCAGTAAACAGCCCATCGAGGTTTCGGTCCGGCTGTTCGGCATCCTGGCCGGCCTTGTAGAAAAAAATCCATTTGTCCTGAATATGCCGGTACCGGTGCGCGCCGGCGAGGTGGTGGCGCGCGTCCAGGAAATGACCGGACCGGCGGTGTTTGCCAATCCGGCGCGGCGCATCGGCGAAACCTCGCCAAGCTGCCGGCTATTCGTGAACGGGCAACCGATCGAGGATTTCGAGGCGCGTCTCGACCAGGACGGCGCGCCCATCGAAGTCGAAATGATTCTGGTGCTGGCCTACGAGGGCGGCTGAGAAAGGGAACAAAACCATGAATATCATCGAAACCAAATCCGGCGCCAAGGAAGCCCAACAAGAGACCGGGCAACGGGAACAGCACAAGGACGATGCCTGGGTGGCGTCCTCCTGCGCGCTCTGTTACGGATCGTGCTCGGTCAAGGCGCACCGGGTCGACGGCACCATCATCAAGATCGAGGGTAATCCCGACAGCGTCGTTGGCAAGGGCCGGCTTTGCGGCAAGGGCATCGCCGGCATCATGAGCCACTACGATCCGCACCGGGTCACCAAGCCGCTGCGCCGCACCAATCCGGAAAAGGGCATCGGCGTTGATCCCAAGTGGAAAGAGATCAGCTGGGACGAGGCGCTGGACGAAATCACCGCCGAGCTCAAGCGCATCCACGAAGAGGATCCGCGCAAGCTATTGTTACAGCGGACGACGACGGTGACCGCCAGCCGCCTGCCCTTCCAGACCTTCGCCGCCGGCTTCGGCACGCCGAACCATTCCACCGGCGGCGGCGGCCTGCATTGCGGCAACGGCGCCCACCTGATCTCGGGTGTCATGCACGCCAGCTGGGGCGTCTTGCCCGATTTCCAATATTGCAACTATGCCATCTATTTCGGCGCCTCCAAGGGCCACTCGGCGGGGCACGCCTCGTGCTCGAACATGGGCATGGCGGCGGATGCCAGGGACCGCGGCATGAAAATGGTTGTCGTCGATCCGATGTGCAATTTCGCCGCCGCCAAGGCCACCGAATGGGTGCCCATTAGGGTCGGCACCGACGCCGCGCTGGCGCTGGCCATGTGCAACGTGCTGGTCAACGATTTGGGCGTCATCGACGCGCCATATTTGAAGGCCAAGACCAACGGCCCGTACCTGATCGGCCCCGATAAACGCTATATGCGCGACGCGGACAGCAAGAAACCGCTGGTCTGGGACGAAAAGGCCGCCGCCGCCCGCCCCTTCGACGAAACCGATCCCGCCGATATGGCGCTGGAGGGCAGCTTCCAAGTGGATGGCACCGAATGCCGCACGGCCTTCGACTGCCTGAAGGAGCATTTCCTGCAATTCACCCCCGAATGGGGCGAGAAAATCACCACCGTGCCGGCCGAAAACATCCGCCGCATTACCAAGGAATTCGCCGACGAGGCGCGCGTCGGCTCGACCATCGTGATCGATGGCGTCACCGTGCCCTACCGCCCGGTGGCGGCCATCGCCTTCCGTGGATCGCAGGGCCATATGAATTCGGTTTACAATTTTCTGGCGGTCGATCTTTTGAACCAGATGGTCGGCGCCGCCGACGTGGTCGGATCGTGCCTCGGCTTCAACCCCACCTGCCACGGCCATCCCGATACCGGCCAGCCCTGGTACGAGCCCAACCCCGACCCCGACGGGCTGATGATCACCGGCATGTGGATGGGATATCACTACCCCTACCCGCCGGGCGAGCCGCGTTTGCCGCAGAATATCGGCCTGCAGGATCTGTTCCCGATGAGCATGACCTCGCCGTTCTTGGATTCAACGGACCGGGAAAAGCTGTGGGACGATCTGGAACTCCCCTACCGGCCCGAGATGCTCATCAATTGCGGCTCCAACCTGCTGATGAGCATCGGCAACAAGGACGTGGTCGCGGAATCCCTCAAGACCTTCAAGATGATCGTCAGCTTCGATGTCGTTCTGACCGAAACCTCGGAATTGGCCGATATCGTGCTGCCCGATACCGATTACCTGCAATCCAGGGATTCGCGCTCCAACTTCCCGTTCATCTTCAGCCTGCCGGCCGGCATGGGCGAATGGTGCTGGCCGATCCGCCAGCCGGTGGTCGGCCCCCAGGGCGAGCAAAGGCCGATGCCCGAGGTGTTGCTGGAATTGGCCGACCGGGTCGGATTCCGCGCCGATCTCAACGCCGCCTATAACGCCTCGATCAGCCTCAGACCGCCCTTTCGGTTGGAAGGCGATACCCCATACAGCTACGAAGAGATTTGCGATCATGACCTGAAGAATAATTTCGGGCCCGAGCGGGGCTATGACTGGTTCCGCGAACATGGGGTGATCAAATGGCCGAAAAAACCAGAAGAGGTCTATTGGCGCGCCTTCGTCGATGTGCGGGTGCCGATCTATTGGGAATGGATGATCGATACCTATGAGAAAATGAACGCCATCATGGAGCCACGCGGCATTGATTTGCCGGAAGAATATTACGATCCGCTGGCCAACTGGCTGCCCTGCCTGTCGCATACCGAAACCGGCGAGGGCTTCGATTTCTTCGCCTTCTATTACCGCGACATCATCCACACTAACAGCTACACGATGGAAAATCCGTGGCTGGATGAAGCCGCGCGGCTGGACCCGTTTTCCTACACCATCGCCGTCAACATGGATTCCGGCCGCAAACGGGGCCTTGTCGACGGCGATGCGATCGCCGTCGAAACCAGCACTGGCCGGCGCGTCGAGGGGCGGGTCAAGCTGACCGAGGCGATCCACCCCGAAGGCCTCGGCATCGCCGCATTGGCCGGACATTGGGCCGATACCATGCCCGTCGCCAAGGGCAAGGGCGTCTTTTTCAACGAGCTGCTGGAGCTGGATTACGAACATGCCAGCCCGGTCAATCTAAACCTGGACCTTTGCGCTAAGGTCAAGATCACGAAATTGGAGGCCGCATCATGAGATGGGGAATGGTAATCGATCTGAAACGCTGCATCGGCTGTTACGGCTGCCAACTGTCGTGCAAGGCGGAAAACGGCACGCCGCCGGGCGTCTTCTTCGCCCGCGTCTTAAAACAGGTAAGCGGCAAGTATCCAACCGTACAGAACACTTTCCTGCCGGTGCTGTGTAACCATTGCGAGGATCCGCCCTGCGTCGAGGTCTGCCCGACCGGCGCCAGCTTCGTTTGGGAAGAGGATGGCATCGTCGATGTCGACCACGACAAATGCGTCGGCTGCCGCACCTGTATGCTGGCCTGCCCCTATTCGCAGCGCTTCTTCAACGACGAATCGCGGGCCTATTTCGGCGATGCCGGCGATACGCCGTACGAGACGGCGCGGGCGCGGGATCATCAGACTGGGGTCGTCCTGAAATGCAATTTCTGCCGCGATCGGGTACGCGACGGCGGCCAACCGGCCTGCGTCGACAATTGCCCGACCGTGGCCCGCATTTTCGGCGATTTCGACGATCCGGGCAGCGAGGTTTCACACCTGATCAAGGAGCGCGGCGGATTTCCGCTGCATCCCGAAAAGGGCACCAAACCCCGCGTCTATTACCTGCCGGCCTGATCAAGAAAGGAAACAAGATCATGACTATCCTCGATAGCCGGTACGAACAACTGATCGACGATTTGTGCGCCGAATACCGGCCGCAGCGCGAATGGGCCGAGGGACGCGGTTTTTTCCTGATCGTCGGCCACTTCCTGGTTGGCCTGGCGGCCGGCGCCTGGCTTTTCGGCCTGATCTTCGGCGACAGTTTCAGCCTGATCGGCGGCTGGCTTCTGGCCGGCCTCGGCGGGCTTGCCCATCTGGTCAACATCGCCCGCCCGGAACGGGCCTTTCGCATGATGACCCAGGCGCGCACCTCGTGGGTGTCGCGCGGTTTCTGGGGCTTGTTGTTTTTCATGATTGGCGGCACCCTCTATCTCTGGGCATTGCTGGTACCGAGTGACGGCTGGAACGCGGCCTCGGGCCTGGCGCAAGCGGCGCTGGTGCTCTCGGTCATCGGCGCGCTGATCCTGATCTGCTATATGGGTTTCGTCTACACCTCTTCGAAGGGTATTCCGTTCTGGGATTCGACCCTGCATCCGGTGCTTTACATCTCCTATGCGGCGCGCGGCGGCGCCGCCATGGCGCTGCTGTCGATCGCCTACGGCACCGGCGCCGGCATCGACCAGAATACCCTGTTGGGGCTGTGGCTGGCGGCGACGGCGATCTGCGCGGTGCTTTGGATCCTTGAAATCCAAGGGGCATATGCCAGCCGTGATGAATCGGCGATCCGTTCGGTCCACGATATCCTGGCCGGGCGGCTGGCCCTCAGCTTCTATGCAGGCATGCTGGTGATCGGGCTGATCCTGCCGGCGGTCCTGGTCGCCGGTATCGTGGCGCCGATGTCGGCGACGGTCATGGGGGCGGTCGGCATCGCCTCGGTGGTCGGGGATTTCTTCATGAAATACGCGTCGATCAAGGCCGGTATCTACCTGCCGCTGCGCATTAATTAGCGACCGCCCGGCGGCCCATTTCGCCTAGTTTTTTTGGGCGAACCCTGCCATCTATCGGGCATGAAAGTCCTGCACACGGAATCCAGCGTCAATTGGGGCGGACAGGAATACCGCATCCTCGACCAGATGGCATGGCTGGCCGAAAACGGCCACCACACCGGCCTCGCCGCGCGCCCGGGCAGCGACATTGCCGATCGCGCCCACGCGGCGAACCTAAGCGTGCACCTTGTCGATTACACCGGCCACTACAATCCCTTCGCCATCCTGCACGTGCGCAGCCTGGTCAAACGCCATGGCTACCAGATCGCCGATTGTCACGGCAGCCGCGATGTGATGACCCAGGCCTTCGCCCGCGACCTGGCCCCGGTCATCCGCACGCACCATTTGTCGCAGCCCTTGAAGAACAAGCTGCACCGCAGGCTGCAATGGCGCTGGGGCTCGGACGCGGTGATCGCCACCGCCCAATGCATCAAGGATGAAATTCTGGCCAAGGGGCTGGCGCCCAATGAGCGCATTCATGTGGTCGGCGAATGGGCGGACGATGCATTTTTCGATATTTCCCGGCGCCGTGAATACCGAACGGAGGTGCGCGCCGAGTTTGATGTGCCCGAAACAAGCGCCCTGATCGCGGTGGTCGGCATGCTGCGCGGCGACAAGGCGCAGGAGCATTTGATCCGCGCCGCCGCCGAAATGAAACGGCGCGCCCGCCCGGTCACCGCGCTGATCGTCGGTTCGGTCACCAATACGCAAAGCGATTATGAAAATGAGTTGCGGACGCTGGCGTCGGAACTGGGCGTAACCGGCGATATCCGTTTCGCCGGCTACCGGAACGATGTCGCGCGCCTGACACAAGGGGCGGATATCCTGGCCATCACCTCGATCGCCGTCGAGGCGCAATCGCGCGCCGCGCTGCAAGCCTTCGCCAGCTTGACGCCGGTGGTCGCCAGCCGCATCGGCGGTGTTGGCGAATTGGTTCGCGCCGGCGAGACCGGCTGGCTGGTGCCGCCTGGCGACGCGATTGCCTATGCCGATGCATTTTGCGAAATATTGGACGGCCCGGAAGCGGCGGCGTCGATCACCGCCGGCGCCCGCCAACTGGCCGAGGCGTCGTTGCGCATCGATGCCAAGATGGCCGAAACGCTGGCGCTTTACGAGCGGCTCGTTGCGGGCAAACAGCCAAAAGGTCCGGCGTCATGAATGATTACAGCCTAAGCCGCCGCCTGGCGGCGGAGTTCATCGGCACCGCGCTGTTGTTGGCGACGGTGGTCGGCTCGGGCATCATGGGCGAGCGGTTGGCGGGCGGCAACGAAGCGCTGGCACTGCTCGGCAACACCATCCCCACCGGCGCCATCCTGATCGTGATCATCTTGATATTCGGGCCGGTATCGGGCGCCCACTTCAACCCCGCGGTGACCGCCGCCTTCCTGGTTCGGGGCGAGATCGGCGCCCGCGATTCACTATTCTATATCGTTTTCCAGCTTTTGGGCGGCATCGCCGGCGTCCTCTTGGCCCATTACATGTTCGAAGCCGAACTGTTTCAGATCGGCACCAAGGTGCGCGCCGGACCGGCACAGTTCACCTCGGAAATTGTTGCTGCATTCGGGCTTGTCGCCGCCATCCTCGGCACCCTCAGCTTCCGGCCCGAAGCCGTCGCCTATGCGGTCGGGCTGTTCATCAGCGCCGGTTATTGGTTTACGGCCTCGACCTCCTTCGCCAATCCGGCGGTGGCCGTGGCCCGCGCCCTCACCGACACTTTCTCCGGCATCCGCCCGATCGACGCGCCGCCGTTTATCGTGGCTCAATTCATCGGCGCATTGTTGGCGGTCTGGCTGTTCAAATGGATGTTCGCCGGCCGGCAATGAAAACCTTGGCCGCCTCGCGGGCATGCGCTAGCTTGATGACTGAATCATCAATTATTAAACTTGGGAGACGATCATGGGGCTTCAGGATTTATCCGCCGCGAAACGGCCGTCACGGCGGCTTTCTGACGGCATGCGTTCACCGATGGGCCAGGTTTTCGCCCGGCGCTTTCCGCCGGCCGCCAAGCGCCACAATTTCATGCGCCTCAATCTTGAAAAAATCCGGGAGGCGGAGGTCAACCCCAACAAGACCGAAATCGATAACCCCGCCGAGCTGACCCAGACCCTCAAGGATCTGACCCTGCAGATGGGCGCCAATGTGGTTGGCGTTGCCGAGTTTAATTCGAACCTTACCTTCGCAGACAAGGAACAGTTGGACCACAAGTATGTGATCGTGTTCGGCATTTCCATGGTCTATGACGTGATGGCCGATATCAGCCCTGCTTCGCAAGACGAAGTGCATCTTGTCTATTATTCGATGGATGATATCGGCCTCCGCCTTGCCAACCAGATCGGCGCTTACGGTTATTCGGCGCGCATGCAGCCCAATGGCGGCGATTTCCCCCTGCCCGCCTATGGCCAACTGTCGGGCATCGGCGAATTGGGCAAGCACGGCTCGCTGATATCGCCTGAGCTGGGCTCGTCATTTCGCCTGTGCGCTGTTTCCACCGACATGCCGCTGGTCGCCGACGGCCCCAGGGACCACGGCATCGATGAGATCTGCACCAACTGTAAAGTCTGCCAGCGCTTCTGTCCCGGCGAGGCGATCAGGCCGCAAAAGCAGGTCAAAAATGGCATCTTGCGCTGGCACATCGATACGCCGGCGTGCCAACCCTATTTCTATCAACTCTATGGTTGCAAGCTGTGCCTGATGGTATGCCCGTTCAATGGCCGCGGCCACATGAAGGAGCGCTTCAAGCCGATGGCCAAGACCATCCGCGACGCCAAGGACGCGGCCGGCATGTTGCGCATCATCCAGGACCGGAACCATCTGGATTTCGAGGAATTCGCCGACGTGCTGCCCGAAGGCGTGCCTTCCGTTAAGGAAAAATATGGCCTATAAGATTGGGAAAATCGCGAACATAACTCGATAAAAAACCAGGGAGGTAGATAGTGGCGCTCATTTCAGTTGGCGATCAAGCTCCGGCCTTTAGCCTGCCGAACCAGGACGGCGGTTCGGTTAGCCTATCCGATTACGCCGGAAAATACGTGCTGATCTGGTGGTATCCAAAGGCCGACACGCCCGGTTGAACCATCGAGGGAAATGGGTTCCGTGACCGAATCCAAGACTTCGAAAAACTGAACGCGGTGATCCTCGGGGCCAGTTTCGATCCCCCCGGCGACAACAAGGCGTTCAGGGACAAGTTCGAATTTCCATACGATTTATTGAGCGACGAAGACGGCGCCGTATCGAGGGCCTATGGCGTGGCAGAAGTTGATTCGCCGCGCTCGCCGCGCAAATCGGTTTTAGTTGCTCCGGACGGCACCGTTGCCGCGGCCTATGACGAAGTGGTACCGGCCGAGCATCCGGACCAGGTGCTGGGCGATCTGGCCGGCTGCAGTCATGCTCTTGAGGAATAGCATGTGATCCATGTATGCCATGGCGGGCGCAAGGGATTCTGTGATCATGGTCACAAACTTACCGTTTTTTGAAAAAAACATGGGCGGATTTGCGAATTGATTGCATCCTCGACACGTGGACCAAGTGTGTATATCATTCCGCCCACCAAATTTGACGAATCTTGAAATGGATGGCTGATGCGCCTCCTGTTGATCAATCCGAAATTCCCAGAAAGCTTTTGGAGCTTCAAATGGGCAATCAAGAACGTATTGCCCGGAAAGCGGACGGTTAATCCGCCCCTCGGCCTGGCCACCCTGGCCGCCCTCTGCCCCGACGATTGGGAAGTTGAAATCATCGACGAAAACGTCGAATCCATCCCGCTTGCGCCGAATGCCGATATCATCGGTGTCTGCGGCATGGGCGTACAGCTTCCGCGTCAGCGCGAACTTTTGGAATATTACCGGGGCCTCGGCCACCATGTGGTTGCCGGCGGCAGCTACGCGTCGCTGTGCAAGGAAGAATATACCGAACTGGCCGATACCATCGTCGCCGGCGAAGCCGAATATATCTGGAAGGAATTCTGCAAGGATTACGAAAGCGGCGAGGCCAAGGCCCTCTACCACGAAACCGGCACCGTCGATCTGACCGATTCGCCGACCCCGCGTTTCGATCTTTTGAAGCTCGACCGCTATACCACGGTAACGTTGCAATATTCGCGGGGCTGCCCCTACCGCTGCGAATTTTGTGACATCATCGTGATGTTCGGCCGCAAGCCCAGGGTCAAGAGCCTCGGGCAGATCGAGCGTGAATTGGACGCACTCCGGCAAGAAGGCGTTCAGGGCGTATTCTTTGTTGATGACAATCTGATCGGCCACAAGGCGAATGCCAAGGAGTTGCTGCGTTTCCTCGCAAAATATCAGGAAAAACACAATAATCCTTTCAGCTTCGGCACCGAGGCGTCGATCAATCTGGCGCAGGATGATGAACTGCTGTCCTTGTTCCGTGATGCCAGCTTCTCATGGTTGTTCATCGGCATCGAATCGCCCGATCCGGAAAGCCTGAAGGAAACCCAAAAAACGCAGAACCTGAAGGAAGATGTTCTGACCTCGGTCCAACGTATCTACTCCTATGGTCTGGACGTGCTCGGCGGTTTCATCATCGGCTTCGACAACGACACGCTGGATACCTTCGAGCTGCAATATAAGTTCATTTCCGATTCGGGCATCCAGTCGGCGATGATCGGGCTTTTGACCGCCCTGCCGCACACCCAGCTCTATGAGCGGATAGAGCGCGAAGGCCGGCTCCGCCAGCTCGAAGGCATAGCCGACAACACCCGGCCGCAAACCAATATAGTGCCCAAGAATATGAGCCACGATGAAATGTCCGATGCCTATCAGGCGCTCTATAGCCGCCTGCTGACCGACGGCGAGATCGCCCGGCGCATCTGTAACAAGGTCCGCTATCTGCGCGCGCCGCAGTATCAAAGTTCGTTCACCGTGTCCGAGCGGCTCGGCATCATGGCGCGGCTTTTCGTCAAGGGCATTGTGCCCGGCGGCCTGACACGCACCCTGCATTTCCTGCGCACGCTGCCGGTATTGGCGCCTTCCAGGCTGTCGCTGGTGATCGCCGACTGGATAATCGGGCTATCGATGAAGGAATTCGCGGCGCGAAAAATGCACAGCGATGCCTTTGCATCCAATGCCGTCGAGCGCCACCTGGAAGCGCTCCGCACCGCCATCGACAGCTATGTGAAGAAGGGTCTGGTGACGCTGACCCATCGCGACGCGCCTATTCCGGACATTACATTGTCCATTGGCGAGTTGCTGGACCGACAATTTTCAAGGCGCGCCGTTCCCTGCATCCGGCGACTGTTGAAGCATTCGCGCGCAAATCTCACTGTCCGGCTGGAATCGCTGCAGGCGCCGCATTTGGAACAGATCGAATTTCTCCTGGCGCGTCTTCATAAATACGGCGACCGGATTTCGGTGGTCGTCGACAAAAATCTGCGCGGGCTGATCCCCATCGATTCTTCGGTGTTCAACCTGGTCCTGGAGCCAGAAAAGAGCTGAGCCGCCGGCCGATCCTGCCCGAATATCTGTTCAGACAATCGGCCCGTGGCCGGGGCAAGGGTTTACCACCGGGCCTGCAGAAACGAAACCTTCCGGACAATGTCAACGCCCAATTGCCGCCCGCCAAGGAGGGCACGGAGCGCGCCATCGTCGGTAACGATGTCGTGTTGATCGACAAAAGTTCGGGCACCGTTCTTGACATCCTTAGGGACGTTCTGGTCAATTGCGGAAAGGCTAACCCGTAGCGCCGGACCGGCGCCCAACAAAAGGACCAAAGAATGGGCAACCAGCGTTTTCTCTCCCTGGCCGTCCCCGGCATCGCCACCACCGACGGCGCCGGCGTCAGCCTGACGCGCATGGTCGGCACGCCGCAATTGGAGATGGTCGATCCGTTTTTGATGCTCGACCGCATGGACAACGATGATCCCGACACTTACATGGCCGGCTTTCCCGACCATCCGCACCGGGGTTTTGAAACCGTGACCGTGATGCTCGAAGGCCAGATGCGGCATCGGGATTCGGTCGGCAATGACGGCCTTCTGGCGCCCGGCGACATCCAATGGATGACGGCGGGGCGCGGTATCATCCATTCAGAAATGCCGGAAATGATCGGCGGCAAGCTGAAAGGGTTCCAGCTTTGGATAAACCTGCCGGCGGCGCAAAAAATGATACCGCCGACCTATCAGGATATCCCGTCGGCGGAAATTCCGATTGTCGATGGCGGCGGCGCGTCGGTGCGTGTCCTAGTGGGCGATTATCAAGGCGCCACCGGCCCGGCAAGGGCGCAGACCCCGATCCGTATCATGGATGTGCGCCTGGACGCTTCGGCGGCTTGGACCATCGAGCCCGATGACGGACACAATGTCTTTGCCTGCGTCCGTGCCTATCCGCTTAACGCCCATACCCACAACATGTAGGATGCTGCCACTCTCCCGAATATAACCCCGCCCTGGTCGGCGCGG